>CAYRXN010000344.1:0-11404 GCA_964428275.1 uncultured Planctomycetales bacterium
GAGCTGCGGCAAGCCGGCCTGCGCATGACCCAGCCCCGCGACGCCGAGCCGGCCGGCGGTCCGCTGGCAGGCAAGACCGTGGTCGTCACGGGCACGCTGCGCGGCTACTCGCGCAAGGAAATCCAGCAGCGCATCCGGGAACTGGGCGGCAAGCCGACCGGCAGCGTCAGCCGCAAGACCGACTTCGTGCTGGCCGGCGAAAACCCCGGCAGCAAGCTCGACAAGGCCCGCGCGCTGGGCGTGCGCATCATCGACGAGGCGGAGTTCGACCAGCTCGCCGGCGGTTGAATGCCGTTCGGTCCCGCGGCCGCGGGGCGCTCGCCGGCCCGGTGTCCGCTTTACGGCATGGCAGCCCGCGCGTAGAGTTCTGGTCTGATTGCCCGCCGTGCCGGAGGCGCGTCCGGTGAGGGCGGGGGTTGCAGGACGCTCCACGATCCACACACGCGGGATTTCATGGCTCACTCGCCCAGTCGTCAGCTCAGCTTGCCCGGCATGCTGATTCGCAACCGCAACTTCGTGCTGCTGTGGGGGGCCTACGGCATCAGCGCGATCGGCGACCACCTCAGCGAGATGGCCCTCCTGCAGGAAGCGGGCGGGCTGGAGCGCCACGACATCACCCGCGTGCAGGCCCTGCTTACGTTCTGCTTCTTCGTGCCGTTCGTGGTGCTCGGACCGCTGGCCGGCTGGTGGGCGGACCGCTTCAGCCGCAAGTGGACGATGGTGGCCACCGACCTGATCCGGGCCGGCATCATGGTGAGCATCTCGTTCGTGGTCCCGCTGTTGCTGCGCTCGGGCTGGGGGGACTTCGCCGTGGCGTTGCCCCTGCTGATTACCGGCGGCTTCGCGGCGTTCTTTTCTCCCGCGCGTCAGGCGCTGCTGCCGACGCTGATCCGCGACGAGCAGATCGTCCGGGCCAACGCCATGCTCAGCGCGATGGGGACGATCGGCGCGATCCTCAGCGGCTGGCTCGGCGGCAAGCTGGTCGACATGGCCCTGGCCGGCCATTTTCACATCGTCTGGAACTACCGGCTCGACGCGATCACGTTCGGTCTCAGTGCCGCGCTGCTGCTGGGAATCTCCATGCGCCGCGTCCGGGCCCCGACCCACACGCCGCTGGTGGGCGTGTGGACGCCGCTGATCGAGGGTTTCCGCTACGTTCTGGCGCACCGGCGGATCTTGCAGATCATCCTGCTGGGGACCGCGTTCTGGGCCGCGGCCGGCGTGGTGATCTCGGTCGTGCCGGCGCTGGTGCGCGAGGTCTTCGGCGGGACGTTCGCCGACGCGGGGATGTATCGCGGGCTGATCGCGGGGGGGCTGGCGGTGGGCGCGGGGATCCTGACGGTTTTCGGACAGGCCCTGCCGCTGCCGGTGGCGGTGCTGGGGGGGCTGGCCGGCGGGGCGGCCTGGATCTTCGCACTCGACGCCGCCTGCGTGTTCAAGCTGGGCCGCGTGTTCACGGGCGTGTCGTTGTTCATGATCGGCGTTCACGGGGCGGCGCTGCTCATCACCGTGATGGTCGTCATCCAGCGGTTCGTACCCGACGCGCGGCGCGGCCGGGTCTTCGGCGTCTCGGATACGACCACGATGGCGGCGATGGCGCTGGCGACCGGGGCGCTGGGGCTGCCCCACATCGCCAACCTCGACCGGTACGTTCCCTACCTGCTGGCGCTGGTCGGGCTGGGCCTGTTCAGCGGCCTGGTTGTCGCCTGGCGGGCCTACATGCGCCGGGCCCCGTTCCCGCCGCTGCTGTGGATCATCTGGCAGGTGGCCCGTTTCTTCGTCTTTTTCTGGTGCCGCGCGCGGCGGGAGGGTCCGTGTACGGTTCCGCAGCGCGGACCGGTCATCCTCGCCGCCAACCACACCGCCGGCATCGACCCCATCATCATCCAGGCCACGTTGCCGTACCGGCCGGTCAGCTACATCGTGGCGCGCGAATACTACGAGCGCCCGATCGCCGGCTGGTTCATGCGGCTGGTCGGGTGCGTGCCGATCAATCGCGAGAATCCGAGCAAGTCATTCCTGGCAGGCTGTCTGAAGCTGCTGCGCAGTGGCGGCTGTCTGGGCATTTTTCCGCAGGGAACGTTCGAGGTGCCGGGCGAGCCGCCGCCGGAAGTGCGCAGCGGCGTCGGGTTGCTCGCGCTGCGCAGCGGGGCGACGATCGTTCCCTGCCACATCAGCGGCACACGCTACTTCGAGAGCCCGTTCGCGTCGTTTTTTGCGCGGCATCGCGTGCGCATCCGCTACGGCAAGCCGATCGACCTGAGCCGGTTCGCGGATCGGCGGCGCGACCGCGCCGCGGCCCAGGAGGTGGCCGACCTGGTGATGCAGAAGATCCGCGAGCTGGCGCCCGCCGACGAGCCGCCGGCCGAGGTCGCCGGCCCGTCCGGCCCGACCCGGGTGAACGCGACATGAAGCCGGCCGCCACGCCGAAAGAGGAAGCCGGCGGCGGACACGCGCTGTACGCACTGCTGGTGACGGCGCTGCTGCCGCTGGGGGTCTTGTTCGTGTTGCGGGCGTTCGATGTTCCGCTCGGAAAGCCGGGGAAGTTCATCTATCGCTATTCGCCGCTGGCGGTGCTGCGTCTGGCCGCCCTGCCGCCGGCGCTGGCGCTGGGGGCGGTGCTGGCTGGCGGCCTGTGGCTGCTGCTGCGCGATCGGCGCGTCTACCGCCTCCTGGGCGGGATCGCGCTGGCCGGCGCGACGCTGGTGCTGGGAAGCTGGATTTTCACGGCGCCGCCGCAGTTTCGTTCGCAGACGTTTTTCAACATGCTTTCTCCCTCGCACGACGGCGCGTTCGTGATCGAGGCCGGCTACGCGCGTCGGGTCGGGGTGCGGCAGTACTTGCGGGCCTTTCCGCAGCGGACCCGGACGCCGCCGGCGGAGATGAAAGGGACGCGCGTCATCAGCAACCCGCCGGGGGCGACGCTGCTGGCGGTTGCGGTGGCCGAGTGGCTGGAGTCCTCGCCGGCGCTGGCCGGCGCGGTGTTTCGACTGGTCGGAGAGCCGGACCTCTCGCCGAAGGACCGCGGCCGGGCCACGTTTGCGATGGGCTACGCGCTGGCGCTGCTGATCTGCTGGCTGCTGGCGGCGCCGCTGCTTTATTGCATCGGACGGCTGCTGCTGCCCCCCGCGCCGGCCGCGGCGTTCATGGTCGTGTGCCTCGTCACGCCGGCGACGCTCATGTTCGCGCCCGGGAAAGACCCGGCCCAGTTGCTCACGGTTTGCGCCTGCCTCTACCTCTGGCTGCTGGGTTGGCGGCGGGAGCGGCCGTGGGCCGCGGCGGCGGCCGGTGCGGCGGCGGCCGGTGCCTGTCTGGTCAGTCTCGTGCACGTGTGGATCGCACTGGTCACACTCGGCGCGACGCTGCTCGCGACGCCGCCTGCGGGTCGGCGGCGGGTCGTTCGCGGCCTGCTGCTGGCGCTGGGCGGTTTTCTGGCGGCGGCCGGCGCCCTTTGGCTCGCCGCGGACTGCAACCTCCCCGCCACGGCCTGGGCCGCGGCGCGGGCGCAGGCCAGCGTCACCCGCGGCCCGGACGCCATGCCGCTGGCCTGGCAGACGCTCGGCGTTCCCCTGTTTCTGCTGTTCTGCGGGCCGGGCGTGCTCTTTCCGCTCGCGTGGGTCGCGTCAGGAGGCGCCCGGTGGGGTTTCGCCGACGGCGGGACGCCGCCGCCCGATGCGCTGCCGGACGCGACGCAGCGGCGGCTGGGGGGATGGCTGATCGTGCTGGCGGCGGGTGTGATGGTGGCGACGGTGGGGTTTACCAACGTCGAAACGCCGCGGCTGTGGATTCCGTTCGTACCGCTGCTGGTGCTGGGGGCGTTGTTGCGGCTGCCGGCGCTGGCCCGGCCGACGCGGGCGGCGGCGACGCTGCTCGTCGCGCTGGTGTTCCTGCAGGTGGCCGCCTCGGCGGCGCAGTGGAGCCTGATGGACGCGCGCGAGGCCGAGTTCCGCCTGCTGCTCGACGCCACGCACGCTCCACGCATGTTCCGATAATGTCGCCGCTCTCTCCGGCTCAACGGGATCGGGCTCGTAAGAGAAGGGCGGATCGGCGGTTGTTGGCGGGCTTGAGCGGTCTTGAGCCGGCGTCGCGGCGGAAAGGCCGCTGGGGCTGCGGAAAACCGCGCGGGCTGAAAGCCCGAGGTTCTTGGTCTCCTCCCGTGACGCCTGTTGCGGTTGTGACGCTCCGTTGGCACCTGGTGCGCCCGTCGCGCTCCGGGTGTGCTCGTTGCTGCGGTGGCGCGCCGGGGTCTGACCTCCGTGCGTTCGCGCACGGCCGGTGGCCAGATCGCCTGCGGCGGCGCTTGCGTTTTGGTCTGCCCGAGCCCATACTATGGGGCTCGGAGAAGGTTTACGAACACTCGGCCGGCCTTTGGGCCGCGCAGCGTTGGTGGGTTATGAAAAAAGACATCCATCCCTCGTATCAGAAGACCGTCGTGACCTGCGCCTGCGGCAACACGTTTGAGACGCGCAGCACGGTGCCCGAAATCCGCGTGGACATCTGCAACGTCTGCCACCCCTTCTACACGGGCAAGCAGAAGTTCGTGGACACCACCGGCCGCGTCGAGCGGTTCCAGAAGAAGTTCGGCGGCAAGTATTTCCAGAAAAAGGACAAACAGGCGTCCGCCGCCGACAAGTAGCCCCCGATCGCGCTCCAACTACGGCCTTGCTGACGGCAGCGGGCCGTAGTTTTTTGTTGTGAGAAGCGCGCGGCGAGGGACGCCGAGCTCCGGGAAACCACGTCATGGCTCATCAGGTCGCCGACCCGTCGTGGATGGTGCGGATCGAGGAGATGGCCCGCCGGGCCGAGGAAGTCTCCGCCGAGATGAATCGGCCCGAGGTCGCCGGCGACGGCGTGCGCATGGTGCGCCTGGCCCAGGAGCACGGCCAGCTCGAGAAAATCCTCAAGCCCTACCGCGAGTACCGCGCCGTCACCGAGCAGCTCAACGAATCGCTCGACATCCTCCACGGCGACGAGGCCGACGCCGAGCTGCGCGAGCTGGCCGAGATGGAGCGGGCCGACCTGGAGGCCCGCCGCGACAAGTTGCTGGCGCTGTTGCAAGAGAAGCTGGTCACGGGTGACGAGGCCGCCGTCAGCAGTCTGATCCTCGAAATCCGCGCCGGCACCGGCGGGGACGAAGCGGCGCTGTTCGCCGGCGAATTGCTCGAAATGTACAAAGGCTACGCCGCCCGCCACGGCTTCAAGGTGGAGGTGCTGGCGCTGTCGGCGTCGGAGCTGGGCGGCGTGCGCGAGGCAATCCTGAACATCACCGGCGAGGAAGTCTATCTGAACCTGCGGTTCGAGGCCGGCGGTCACCGCGTGCAGCGCGTGCCCGAAACCGAATCGCAGGGCCGCATTCACACCTCCGCCGCCACGGTCGCGGTGCTGCCCGAGCCCGAGGAAGTCGAGATCGACATCAACTGGGACAAGGACGTGATCGAGCACGTCAGCCGCGCCGGCGGTCCCGGCGGTCAGAACGTCAACAAGGTTTCCAGCGCGATCAAGCTCGAACACATCGAAACCGGGATCACGGTTTCGATGCGCGACGAAAAGAGCCAGCACAAGAACCGCGCCAAGGCCCGCCGCATCCTCATGTCGCGGGTCTACGAGCACTTCAAGTCGCAGCAGGAGCGGGCCCTGGCGGCCGAGCGCAGGGACATGGTCGGCAGCGGCGACCGCAGCCAGCGCATCCGCACGTACAACTTTCCGCAGAACCGCGTGACCGACCACCGCGTGGGGCTCGACATCTTCGACATCCCCGGCGTGCTCTCGGGCGAGCGGCTCGACGAATTCCACGCCGCGCTGCGCGAGCGCGACCTGCGTCTGAGGCTCGAACGGCTGGCCGCGGGATGATTCGAGCACGCCGCGAGATCACCATCAGGAAAGGGCCGGGCGACGCGCGTCACCCGGCCCCGTTCGATTGACCCGCGGCAATGGTCCCGCTACGCGGCGTTACCGCAGCAGCGAGAGCACCTGCGAGCTCTGCTGGTTGGCCAGACCCAGCAGGGAGATCGACGCCTGCATCAGCACGTTCTGGCGGTTGAGCTCCGCCGTCTCGGAGGCGTAGTCCACGTCGCGGATGGTGCTCAGAGCGCTGGTCAGGCTCTCACGCGTGGCTTCCTGCTGGTTGAGGGCGGTCCCGACCTGGAACTTGAGGAACCCGCCGACGCGGCCCTGCACCTTGGCGATCTGCTCCGCCGCGGCCGAGGCGATCGCCGCGGCCTGGTTGGGGTCATTCACGAGGCTGTTGGTGCCGCCGCCCTTGAGCGACGAGAGGTAGCCCTTGACCGCCGAGCCGAGCTGGGCCGAGTAGAGCCCGTCGATGCCGATCGTCGAGCGCGTGTCGGACGTCGTGCCGAGCTGGAATGTCGCCCCGCCCTGCGAGCCCGAGATCGTGAAGGTTTCCGAGCCCGTCTCTGTGCCGTCGTTGTAGTCCTCGGTGAGGTTGAATGTCAGGCTGACGCCGTTGGCGCTGTACGAGACCTCCAGCCCGTCGACCGCCGTGGCCTGGCCGTTGACGGTCACGCTGGCGTCCTCGCCGTAGTCGCTGCCGGCCGAGAACGACGTGTCGGTCGTGTTCGGATCGACGATCGAGACGCGGACGAAGGCGTCCGAACCGTAGTCGGAACTGAGCAGCGTGAGATTGCCGCCGCTGGCCGAGGCCGCGACGCCGGTCTGGGCGGTGGCGGCGTTGATCTTCGCGGCCGTGGCGGAGAGGTTTTCGCCCGCGGCGATCTCGATGACGGCCTGGCCGTCCTTACCCTGGATCGAGATCGACGTCGCGGCGGTCGCCGACGTGGTCGCCACGGTGTACTGGGCCTTCTCGGCCGCCGACTGGAGCTCGACCGTCAGGCTCGTGTCGGAATCGGGATCGCGGCTGAAGACGTGCAGGTCGGTGATCTTGGCCGTGTCGACGCCGCTGACCTGGATGCCGAGCGAGCCGTCGAGCAGCTTCTTGCCGTTGAATTCGGTGGTGCCGATGATGCGGTCGATCGCGGTGATGGCCTCGTCGATCTGCGACTGGTTGGCGGCGAGCTCGTCGGCGCTGATGCCGTCGGCGTTGGCCGCGGCGATGGCCAGCCCCTTGATCTCGTTGACCAGCGAGGCCACCTCGGTCAGGGCCTTGTCGGCCACGTTGAGCATCGAGTTGGTGCGCTGGTTGTTCGAGATCGCCGCGTTGACCGCCGTCAGCTCGGTGTCGAGGCTGCGCATAGCGATCAGGCCCGCGGGATCGTCCTTGCCGGAGTTGATCCGCGAGCCCGTCGAGAGCCTCGTCATCGTGTTGCTCTGCGCCATGCCTGTGCGGTTGACGATGTTGAGCAACGACAGTGTGTTCATGTTTGTGACTGTGATAGCCATGTGTGATTCTCCGATGCCTGACCCGTGGTGTACCCGTTAGAGAGGCTTCAAACCTGCTCAAACCATGGAAAACGCAGGGGCGGGAGGGCAAACCCGCAGCGGGAAAATCAGCGCGTTTCGGGGCGGTCCGGGAAAACGTCGGGCGCGGGCGTCGATCGGCGGGGGGGGCGGCCGGCCACCGAGCGATCATCGGACCTTCGGCGGGACGCTGGCGATCGTGTTCCGGATCGGGGCGCTCGGGAACCGTCGAAACTCGGTGCGTCCGGGCGCAGTCGGGCCGAAGAGAAGGGAACTGGGCGATCCTGCGATCGCCCTCACGCTCGGACGCACCCGAGCCGGACGGGAAACCGTCCGACTGATTATAGCGCCCCGGCCGGTGGATTTCCGCCGCCGGTGCCGGCTCACGGGCATTTCAGCGGAGACACCGGAACCGGTGGCGCGGGGGGCGGGGACCGTGGCCGGTACGCGCGGCTTGTCCGGGATCGCCGGCGGCACGCGGGACGGAGGACCGCCCGGCCGTCCCGGTTCAGCGCAGGATCAGAAACAGGGCCGTGCCCAGGCCCGCGAGCGCGGCCAGCGCCACGACGCCGAGCGCGACGGTAATGGTCAGCAGTCGGCGTGACTGCTGGGCCACGAACTGCTGCAACGTGTCCGCCTGGCGGGTCGTCGTTTCGTGCATGCGGCCGACGGCCTCGGTCTGTTCCGTGCCGCAGCGCTGCCACGCCTCGGCGGCCTCGCCGAAACGGTCCAGCGCACCTCTCAGCCGGTCGCCGGCCGCACGCGAGGCGCCCAGCTCGTTCGCCACCGCCCGGACGGCTTCGGCCTGGGCCTGTACCGATGCGGGCAGTTCTCCCAGGATCGTTTCCAGCGCACCCGACCGGCGTGCCAGGCGGTCGGCGTGTTCGGCGATCGAGGCCACGTGTTGGGCCTGCGTTCCCTGAGTCGTGGCGAGTTGCTGCAGGATTTGTCCCAGGTCGCGGATTGCTGCCGTCATTTCGGCGGAACGTTGGTCCTGCTGTTCGAAATGGGCGGCGAGCGTGTCCATCAGTTTGGCGACATGCTCCCGGCGCTGGAGCTCGTCGCGCGTTCGTCGGCGCCAGGGGAACAGCGAGCGGGGTTCCGCCGCATCCGGGCCGGGGTTTGCAGATGCGCGGACCGGTTCGATGTGCAGTGCGGCTCCCTCACCGTTGAGCGGTTGATCCGGGGTTCGAAAGACGCTGCCGACGCGTTGCCAGATGGATGTTGCCGTGGACATGTGTTTGGCCTCCTTGCGCGAAAGGAACCGGCTACCCTGCCGGCCGGCATTATAAGACGGTGGCAACGGCTTGGAAAAGAAAAAAACGCGCCGGCCGGCGCGCGACCTCCCTGCGGGATCACAGGTGGACGGCGGCGGTTGACCCGCTGTGTCCACGTCGGATAGCCTTTACGGCGTGAACGTGATCGAAGCCACGGATTCCGTACGTACCGCGCCGTCGCCCTGGTCCGAGCGGCTGCGGCTGGCGACCGTCGCGGCGCTGCTGTGGGCGGCGTTGTACTACCTGCTCGACCCGGCTTTGCTGGCGCGGGGGCTGGATCGTCCGGTGACGGTGCTGGTGGGGGCGGGCGGAGTCGTCGCCGCTTGTGCCGTGCTCCTGTTGCTCGTGGTCGGCGCCGTGGTCGCCGAGGCGCTGTCGCGCCATCGCGACGGTGCCAGCGGCCTGATCGCGGTCGGGCTTGCGCTGGCGGCGTGGAGCTGGGCCGGGGGGACGATGGACGACTGGCTGATTCGGGCCAATCCGGTCGTCGGACCGGGCAGCGGCAGGGCCTACTGGCCGCTCGTGCCCGAGTACGTCTACTGGCTGATGGTGGCGGCCGGGACGCTGTCGGCGGGAGTGTGGTGGCGCCATCGTGGCGCGACGGGACCGGCCGCTCGGGTCGCGTTGCTCGGAAAGGCCGGTCCGCCCTCGGACTTCCGCAATGAGATCACGGCCCTGCTGATCAACCTCGCGGTGGCCGGAACGCTCATGTTCATTCTCACGGGGCCGCGTGTCGGGCATACCTATCGCGGGCAGGTCTATTTCGCCGTCGCGGCGGCGTTTGCGCTCGGCACGATCGTGGCCGGACGCGTGACCGGTGTTCGTGGCATGGCGTGGTACCTGGCCGGCCCGCCGCTCCTGGGGATCATGGGGGTGTTGCTCGCCGTTGCCCGGCCGGGGCTGCCGGGAGCCTACGCGAATATCAACATCATCCCCGCATGGGGGCTCGTCCGGCCGCTGCCGATCCAGATGGTGAGTATCGGAACTGTGGCGATTGTGCTGTCCCTGCGGGCCGCTGCCCGGTTATCATCAGAGGAGAGCCGGGACTAGAGGATGGATCTTGCCGATGGATCTCCGACTGCGCCGTAACCGGAGAGAGTCCTACGAGGAGCTGCGCGCGCGCATGATCGCGGAAACCTCGGCGTTTCTGACCGAACTGTTGCGACATCCCGAGCTGGCGGTCCGTATCCCTGTCATCCCCGACCGCAGCGACCGTTTTCCTCCCTCGTTTTCTGACTCGTTCTGGCAGCCGGTTCTCTACGACTGATGTCCATGGGCCTCAAGACCAACATCGATCGGCGCGGGCGTCTGGTCCGCGCGGCCTCCGGCGCTCTCTTCCTGCTGATCGCCGCGTTTGTGCTGTTACGCGGCCTGCACATCGGTGGCGCGGGACTGCGCTGGAGCGTGGGGCTGGTCGCGGCAGCCGTTGGCGGATTTCAGATCTTCGAAGCGCTCACCGGCTGGTGCATCGTGCGGGCCCTCGGTGGGAAGACCCCCGTTTAGTTCGGCGGCACGCTCCCGGCCCCGCGCGAGGAGTTGCAGGTTTCGTGCGCATCCTGACGCTTCAGTTCGTTCCTCCGGCAACGGGGCCGCCCGTGCCGCGTTTCGATGCCAGCTTCGGGACGCTGCTGGCCCTGCTCAAGCAGCGCGGCCACACGCTGGCGCTGCTGGGGCTGACCCGTTTCGACCTGGCGGCGGTCAAGGATGCGCTGGCGCGCGCGCTGCCGCAACTGATCTACGCGGACGTATCGCCGCTGTGCGTCAACGCGGCTCGCCGCACGTTTCAGCATATTCAGACGCACGAGTTCCTCCCGATCGTCGTGGGCGGGGGCCTGGCGACGATCGAGCCCGAGGCGGCCCTGAGCCTGCCCGCCGTCTACGCCGTCGCCATCGGCGAACCCGACGCGTCGCTCGTCACCTACTTCGAGCGCATCCAGGACCCGGCGGTGCGGCAGATCGTGCAGGGGGTCTGGTTGCGCGACGAACGCGGGCTGGCCCGCCCCCAGCTTCCGCAACTCGTCGAAGATCTCGATTCGCTGCCCTTCGCCGAGCGGGAGCTGTTCGAGGATGGCGAGCATGTGGCCCGAACCGGCGAGGTCGAGCTCGCCGTCGGCCGCGGCTGCCCGCAACGGTGCCGGTACTGCACGAACGCCACCGTCGCCCGGCTCTACGCGGGCCGGGGCATGTGGGTGCGCTACCGGTCACCCGACAACGTGCTCGACGAGATCGACACGCTGCGGCGGCGCTGGCACGAGGTGGAGACGATCCACTTCCGCGACCACACGTTCGCACTCGATCCTGCGTGGCTGGCCGAATTCCTCGAAACGTATCGGCGGCGTTGCGACCTTCCGTTTCGTTGTCACCTGCGGGCCAATGCGGTCAGCCCATCGGTGATCAGCGACCTGGCGGCGGCGGGCTGCCGCATGGTCGATGTCGAGGTCATCAGCGCCAGCGATTTCATCCGCAACGAAATCTTCGGAATGGAGCTCAGCCGGGCGCAAATCGTCTCGGCATTTGCGTGGCTGGCGCGAGCGGGGATTCGCCGCCGGGCGATCGTCCATCTCGGCGCGCCATACGAGAGCGAGGTCACGCTCGAAGACACGCGCCGACTCCTGCACGCCCTGGAGCCCGACGCCGTTTCCGTTTGTCCCTACTACCCGTGGCCCGGCACCGCGGCTGCGGAAACCTGCCGCGAAAACGGCTGGCTGCACTCGCGTGGCGAAGAGCAGTACGGACGCGACGCGGGCGGCCTC
>CAYRXN010000345.1:0-5543 GCA_964428275.1 uncultured Planctomycetales bacterium
CGTTGGTGGGAGTAAAGTAAAAGACCACATTGTTCGCGCGAGCCCACTGCTGCACTTCTTCCTTTAAATGCGGACCGTAGTTGTCCACCACAATGTGTAAGGTTTCGCTCCGGCGGTACCGTCTTCTGAGCCATTTGAGAAATTTCAGAAACTCCACCCACCTCTTGCGGCTGTAAAACCGGCCAAACAACTTGCCTGTTTCCAGGTCGTAAACCGCCAGGAAATGACGCACTTCTCCCGCCCGGCGGCATGTCGCTCGCAACCGCTCGCCTCGCCGAGAAACTTCGCGATTGCAAAACACCGCCAGCCGAAAGTAGGATAATCCGTGCGTGACGGCTGTTGACTTGATTGGCTAATTGTCGCTTCATTCGAAGAAGTTTCTTCCGTTCGTAAGGTGTTTTGTTCGGACACGAACTTTGTCCATTTTTTTTCTGCCTCCATGTCGTCTTTTGAAATTTGACTTAGAAAAAATATTTAACCCACATGGAGGCTTTTTGTCTGAAATCGCCAAATACTCCAAGACCAATTTCAGATCCTTCTTCAAACAGCGCGAAACTTTCGAACTGGAAACGGCACTATCATGCGTTCAGTTGCAAGGTGTAGCCTTACGCTTTGTTTCCTCGTGTGTTTGCTCGCCGCCGCGCATGGCGCGCCGGCGGTCGCTAGCGCGCAGGTGCCTTCACCGCGAAAGGAAGCGTCTATGAAACCCCTCTCGTTCCCCTTCGACGCGGCGACGCTCACCTCGACCGTCTTCTCGCTCGCCCGCGCCTATTTCAAGGACTTCCAGGACCCGCGCACCGGCATCCTGTACGGCGCGCGGCTTCGAACGAAAGCGCGCTGGACCTCGCCGCAGGACGTGAAGGCCGGCAAGCCCCGCCCCTGGGGCTACGGTTCGCACATCGAGGACACCGCGCTGCACTGCGGCCACACGCTCGTCGCGCTGCTCGACGCGTACGCCGCCCGGCCCGACCCGTTCCTGAAACGCGAGGCGAAACGGCTCTTCCGCGCGCTGAAACGCATCGGCTCCGTCTCGCCCGTCCCGGGGCTCGTGCCCCGCGGGCCGCATCCCGACGACCCGACCGCGTTCTACGACGATTCGTCCATGGACCAGAACACCACGTTCATCATCAGCCTCGCGCGCTACGCGAACTCTCCGCTCGCGACGGCGCAGGAGAAAGAGTGGATTCGCTGGAAGCTCCAGCGCGTGGGCGAACGGCTCGAAAAGTACGGCTGGTCCATCCGCCGGGCCGACGGCGTCACACAGGCGCACGTGGGCTTCTCGTGGCTGGGGTTTAATTCGAACCATGCGTCGATCCTGCTGCCGGCCGTGCTCGCGCTCTACAAGGGAACGGGCGATCCGCACTGGCTCGAAGCGTACGAGCGGTTCTCGACGGAGAAAGGCGGCCGGCGCTGGAAAGTGCTCCGGCCCGGGCCGCACGTGCGCATCAACGCGCATCCCATCTACGCCAACCAGACCGCGTTCCGGCTCAACGCGCTCTACCACTTCGAGACCGACCCGGAGCGCAAGCGGCAGATATTCGACCTGCTCGAATACGTCGCGAAGCTGCAACTGGCCCGCGATTTTCCCGGGCCGTTCTACCGGCGCTTCCACCGCGCGGAGGAGTTCGAGCAGGCCCGCAAGCAATTCGGCTGGGACGACGCGGAGCTGCACGGCGCGCTCGACGCGTGGCGCAAGTTCAAGCCGGCATTCCTCGACCAGCGCTCGCCCCTGGCCGCGCTCGCGCACGTGCGGTTCCCGCTCGGCGGGTTCCACATGGTGCTGCTCAGCGAGCGCCGCGGCCTCATCGCGCAGTATCTGCCCGACATCTGGAAGATGCTGACCACGGTCGACCTGAAGAAAATCAGCACCGGCGAGACGAACTACCTCTTCACCGTCGTCGCGCTGCACCTCTACGCGTTCTACTTCAACGAGACCGCCGCGTCTCCCGCGCGAGATCGCTACGGAAAGGAGCTTCCGATTCTGCGCGACGCGGGCGTGGGGCCGTGCATGGACGTGTGCGTCGAGGGCAAGTTCGCCTACGCCATCGGCCGCGGCAAGCTGCACGTGCTGGACATCTCCGACCCCGCGCGGCCGCGGCCCGTAGGCGAACTCGCCGGGCTGGGGAACGTGCGGCAGATCGTCGCGCGCCGCGGCGTCGCGTACGTGACCGCGCGGGAGGACGGGTTGTTTGTTATCGACGTGCATGACCCGGCGTCGCCAAAACTGCTCCGCCACTACGACACGATCGAGTTCGCGACCGGCGTAGCGATTTCCGGCGACGTGCTGTTCGTCGCGTGCCGCAACTACGGCGTGGAGCTCATCGACGTGACGCGGCCGGCCGCGCCGCGGCATCTGAGCGTCGTCCGCACCGGGGAGGCGCAGTCGGTCGTCGCACGGAATGGCTACCTCTACGCCGGCGTGTGGGGCACGTCGGAAGTGGTCACCGTGGACGCGCGTAACCCGCGTCGGCCGCGCATCACCGCGCGGAATCCGCTCGACGGATACGGCGACGGCGTGGACGTGCGCGCGGGCCGGCTCTACGTCGCGACCGGGCACCACTCGCGGCTGCCGCACCGCCAGCCGGGCGACCCCGGATTCGGCCGCGGGCACGGGCTGGAGATTTTCAGTCTCGCCGACCCCGCGCGGCCGGAATTTCTCGGGCGCATCAAGACGCCGGCGCTCTACCAGATCGGCATGGACATGTGGAGCGTCGCCGCCGCGGGGAAGTACGCGTTTCTCGCGGACACGTACAACGGCGTATTCGTCATCGACGTGTCCGACCCCGCGCGGCCGCGGTGCGTCGCGCATCGCCGGCTGCCGGTCGTGAAGTCGAAGAAGCTCCCGAGCCCGGTCGCCGGGCTTGCGCTCGCGAAGGACGTCATCTACGCCGCGGGCGCGTGGTCGGACCTGCACGTGGTCGCCGCGCCGGGTCTCGCGCGGCGGCCCCGGGCCGAACGCGACGAGCCGCCGGCCATTCCGCCCGCTCGCGCTTCCCGGCCCAAAGGCTGCCGCGTGTACCGACCCGAGGGGCAGGTGCACGCGGTCGATTTCGTCGGCGACCTCGCGGTCGTCGCGTGCGGCGCGGACGGGCTGCACCTCGTGCGCTTGTGGCCGCGCATCGAGCGGCTCGCGGCGCACCCGACCGAAGGTTTCGCGGTGGACGTGCGGGTCTCGAACGGCCGCGTGTTCGTCGCGGAGAGCGCGGGCGGGCTGTCCATCTGGTGCGTCGGGGACGCGGGCGAGTTGACGCTCGAAGGCCGCTACCGGCCGCGGCGCCGGCCGGTCAAGCAGGTCGTCGTTCCGCCTCCCGGCAAGTACGCGCTCTTGCAGGTCGGCTCGACGTATCTGCACATCGTGGACGTGTCCGATCCCGCGCGGCCGAAGCTCGCGCTCTCGGACAAACGCCGCGGCCTGCTCTACTACGACCAGATCATGGACGGGCTCGTCTCCGGCCGCTACGCGTGCGCGTTCTGGCACGTGACCGGGCTCTACTGGTACGACCTTTACGGCGGGCCGCGCCCGCGCTACACCGGCGACAACTACCGGCAGCGCATCGGGTCGGCGAACGGCCTGGCCGCGTTCGGGGACAAGACGCTCGCGGTCTGCCGCGGCGGGTACGCCCTCATCGAGCGCAGCGAACGCCGGCCGCTGAACGCGCTGGAGATTCGCCGCGCGCCGGGCTGCCGGCTGATCGGCAAGCCGTCGATCTGCGGCCGCCGACTCTACGTGTCGAACCGGCCGACGGGCAAGGTGTGGGTCGTGGACGTCTCCGACATCGAGCGCCCCAAGCTGCTCCGCTCGCTCGCCACCCCCGGCAACCCCGGCCGCGTGGTCGAACATCGCAACGCGATAATCGTTCCCGACGGATACGAGGGGTTGAGGGTGTACGATGCGGCGTGGTAGGCCAACCGCCTCATGTTAGGGATGGGTGTGGCAATTTTGACTGGCGCGATCTAGGTAAGTTAGGTAAGATGCTTTGCAGTGAAGCAGCGGTGTTTGCTGCAGGGCGTTTTGGAGAAAGTTTCCTCGAAGAAAAACGAAAGGTCGTGTCATGGAGGAATTGCCCCGAATTTCTGCGGACCAGTTGAAAAACTTTTTGCACGCCCACGTGGATGAGTTCGCCGAACGGATGGTGGACGCAGTGAATGAAGCGGCTCCCGGACGTCTGATTGCTGATAGCGAAGAGCCGGCGCGGGAGCTCATTCTGGAATTTGGCCGATCCGCCTACGAGGCGCTGTTGCAGCAGAAGATCGACGCCGCCGAGGCGTCTTTTTCCCCCTCCGGAGGAGACCGTGGAGGATCCGGTGGAGAAGCGACCGGTGCGTCGTCGGTTTCGGAATAAAGGGCGTCAGGGCCGTCATGTGTGGACGGTGGCGGGTCGTGTGCAAGTGGTGCGTCGGTGGTGGCATTCACCGGAACAGGGGAGTGTGGCTCCAGCGGACGCGGCAATTGACGGGGAGCCGTCTTCGGTGAGTCCGGGGGTGCGAGAGATGGTGTGCCGGTTGAACAACGACTCGAGCAGTTTTGCGCGCACGGCGTCGAATCTGGAACGGACGGCACAGATTCGTCTGAGTCGGGAGCAGATTCGTCAGTTGGTACTTTGGGAAGGGGCGCGCGTGCAGGCGGCTCAGCGGAGCGATGCGGTGCGTCCGTCGTTGGCGGCGTCGGGGTGTTCGGTGTCCAGGGAGGACGGAGAATCGACGACGCGAGTGTATTTGGGCGTAGACGGGGTGTTGGTGCCGGTAGTGACGGAGTCGGAGAAGAAGAAACGTCGGGAGAAAGTGGTACAGAAGCGACGGGAGCGTGGCGGCAGGCCTCGGCCGTTGGCGCCTCGTCGTCGCGGGGCGCAAGAGTCGTATAAGGAGTTCAAGGTGATTACGTTTTACGATGAAGCGGGAACCCGTTGGCATGAGGTGTTCTCGGGGCGTTCTCGTGTTCGGGTGGGCTCGGTGATTCGCCGGGAGGCGGAGCGTGTGGGTTTTAGGTCGGCAGCGGAGAAGATAGCGAACGTGGACGGCGCGTCTTGGATTCGGGATCGTCTTTTGGAGGAGATGCCCACGTTGCGTTTGGACGGTTTGGGCTTGGACTATTACCACCTGAGCGAGAATGTGCACAAGGCGCGTCGTTGGGTGTTCGGTCCTGAGAGTGAAGCAGGCCGTGCGTGGGCGGATGGGTTGATGGAGACGTTTCGGACGGGAGGTTACGAGGCGGGCTGGGAGGCGTTGTTGTCGTGGCGATCGGGTCTTCGGGGGAAGAAACGGAAGGCCGCGAATCGGCTGTTAAGATACGTGGCGGAGCGTTCGGAGATGATCAACTATCCGGAGTTCCGGTCTCGGGGTTGGCAGATCGGCAGCGGTCCGACGGAGTCGCGCTGCAAGACGACGACCAGTCGTTTGAAAGGTCGTGGTCGGCGTTGGGACATGGGCAACGCGGAAGCTGTGGCGGCGTTGACGTGCCTGATGGATAACGACCAATGGCAAGCTTACTGGGCAAGTCAAAGAGCCCCTTGCACTTAACCCCGCCAAAAAATCTGGCCACACCC
>CAYRXN010000346.1:0-3937 GCA_964428275.1 uncultured Planctomycetales bacterium
TACCTGGCCACGCGGCACCTGATCGAGTGCGGGTGCCGGCGGATCGCCTTCGTTTCCGACCTCGAATGCTCGACCACGCGCAATCGCTTCGAGGGGTACCGCGAGGCGCTCGGCGAGGGTGGGCTGGTCTTTCGGCGCGAGCTGGTACGCGAGATCGTCCCGCCGGAAGACCGCACGCGCGAGTTCGTGCGCGAGCTGATCGCGTCGGAACCGCGGCCCGACGGCATCTTCTTCGGCAACGACATCCGCGCCCTCTGGGGGCTTCGCGAGCTCCGCGCGGCGGGCCTGCGTGTGCCGGACGACATTCAGATCGTCGGTTTCGACGACGAGCCGGCTTCGTCGCTGGTCGATCCGGCGCTGACGACCGTTCGGCAGGACGGCGTCGAGGTCGGACGCGTGGCCGCCGAACTGCTCAACCGTCGCCTCCAGCCGGGTGTGCAACAGGAGGCTCCGCTGACCCGGACCGTTCCGGTCGAGCTGATCGTTCGCGGCTCGACCCGTGCGCCGGGGCGGGAGGTGTGTGATGCACGCGACCCGTAGGGTGGGCACCGCCCACCACGCCGCAGACCGTTTGCCCTCTCCGCGGGGCCCACAGGGGAAACGACCATGCACGGAGCGCCCCCGCCCCAACCGCTGCCCGGAAGGGCGGGCGGCGGCGCGCCGCCGCCCGCGGTCGCGTCTGGCGCCGGCGTTCACGCTGATCGAACTGCTCGTGGTGGTCGCCATCATCGCGTTGCTGATCTCGATCCTGCTGCCGTCGCTCCAGCGGGCCCGCAAGCAGGCCCGCCAGGTCAAGTGCAAGACGCAGCTGCGCGAGCTGGGCACGGCCTTCTTCATGTACTGCGACGAAAACCGCGACCGCATCCCGCTCAACGTCTTTCCGGACTGGGGCACCGCCGGCAGCTCGGTCAAGCGCGGGCGCGACTATCCCTGGCCCGTACAGCTGATCCCCTATCTCGCGCTCGAACGCAACGTCTTTATCTGTCCGGCGATGTCCACCGACCTGTGGCCCGAGAACCACCTCGACCTCGCCGACCCGTGGGCCTACTTCGAGCAGATCACCGGCTACCCCACGTCCTACGAGATGAAGGTGGACCTGGGCACGACCAACTTCGACCCCAACCTGCGCCAGCGCGAACGCTGGGACTTCGCGATCTACTTTCCGCCGCAGGTACCGCTCATCTCGCCGCGCGGCAACCACCTCACCACCGTCGGCATGCGCGGCCGCATCCCGCGTCCGCCCAACGTGATGCTCTACGCCGACCGTTCCTGGTGGCACATGACCAGTTCGACGGAGGTGATGCGACAGGTGGTGATGGCCGACGGCCACCTGACCGACGCGCGCGACGTGGCCCGCGAGCAGGTGGACGACACCGAGTATTTCTCGAAGTTCTACTGGTACGACACGCTGCGCGACCGGCCCGACGAGGAGTACGACGACCAGCCATAAGCCAGGAACCAAGCGGCCGGGGCAGGCTCCCGGGCGCGGACTGCTCAACACTTCGATTCTCTGGAGGAGGATGAACGATGAGGAAGTTGCTTGCTGTACTGACCATTGCGGCGCTGGCGTGCGCCGCCAGCGCGGACATTCTGCCCGGCAACCTGCTGCACAACCCGGACGTGGAGGCCGAGGGGGACGCCGGCTGGCCCGCGGCCTGGTTCCACGGTGCCATGACCGACTGGGCCACCGACCAGTCCGTCAGCCCGACGCACTCGCTGCACATCAACGACACCAGCACCGACCTGGGGGCCGACTGGCGCTCCGAGGGCGTGCTCATCCCCGCCGGGCAGGACACGCTGCACCTCAAGTGGCACTGGCTCTACGAGGATATCAATGGCGAGCTGGCGGTGACCATCCGCTTCTTCGACACCGTGGACTCCAACGGCAACGCCAGCGGCAACTTCCACGGCGAGATCAACTACTGGAGCGGCCAGGGTTCCAACCCGGGTTGGGAAGCGCGCGAGGAGTTCGCCGCGGTCCCCGCCGACGCGGGCAGCTTCGACATCGTGATCCGCACGCTCAGCGGTAACGGCGTCGGCGGCACCGGCGCCACCGGCCAGGTCTGGGTGGACGACATCTCGGTCGCCCCCGAGCCCGGCGCGCTGGCCCTGCTCGGCCTGCTCGCCCTGAGCGCTTTCCGCCGCCGCTAGATCCGGGACCGACGTGGCGCGATCGGCGCGGATGATCCGCGGGGGCCAGTCGACTCGGCTGGCCCCCGCTTCGCCTGCGGACCGCTTTCCCCTACACTTGCCCACCACGCCGGCGCAGGAGGCAAGGCATGTCTGGTCGTCGCTGTTTTCGCGCCCTTGTTGTGATCGGGCTGCTCGCGGCCCATGCGACCGCGCGCATCGCCGTGGCCCGGTCACCGGCCGGCGCGGCCGGCGTGGCGGCGCCCCGCGTCGTGATTCTCGACGAGCCGGCGCTGCCGCGTTACGACGTTCCGCTCGACCTCGCGCCGGCGGCCGTCGCCGAGCGTTTGCGTGCCCTGGGCATCGCCGCCGATCTGCGCTCGGTCGCGCAGGTCCGCGCCGGCGCGCTCGGCGCTGCGGACATCTTCGTGCTTCTCAACGGCAACACCTATCCCCGGCCGCTGGAACCCGTGCTCCGGGCCTTCAAGGCGCGCGGTGGTTCGATCGTCGCCAACGGGGTACCGCTGTGCCACCCGTGTGTGCGCACGGCCGGCGGCTGGAAGGACCTCGGCCACGACGCGGCACTCATGAAGGCCCTGCGTTTCGGCGGGTTCGCCGGCCCGGTCCAGACCTGCGGCGGCCTGGCGGCCACGCCGGCGGCGCACCGCTGCGGTCTCGACGGGTTCGACTTCGCTTCGGTCGGTGAAGTGGACGCCCAGGTTCTCGACCCGGCGAGTCTGGACGAGGACACCCGTTGCGAGCCGATTCTCGTGATCGCCCAGGCGTCCGGTCCGCCGCGGCCCGTGTCGGCCCTGTTGCTGCGCAGCGGCGGCGCTCCCGATGCCTGGGCGATGACCCAGGCGTTCAACCGCATCGGCGGTCCGCTCGCCGGGCGGCAGCTCGCGGAGATCGTCGCACGCGTGGTGGCGCTGGTCGCCGACGCGCGTGGCCAGCTTGATCTCGCGGCCCGGCCCCTGCCGCCGGTCCCGCCGGCGCTGCGCCGCTTCCAGACCACCGGCCTGAGACGGATCTCCGCCACGCTTGCGCCCGAGGCCGGCGGGATCTACCCCCGGGCCGCCGGCGTCGCGGAGACGCTTTACGTCTTCGATGTCCGCCGGCTGCCGCCCGACCAGCGTCTGTTGGCCGCGACGATCCAGGGATTGGCCAACCGCGCGCGGGCGTCGCTCTGGCTCCACCAGCGCGACGACGACCCCTTCTGGCTCGCGTGGCTGGTCGAGCGCGGCGACGCGCGGCGAACCGTCGTGCTCGAGACGATGGGCGACCTGCTCGCGCACTTCGGCCCGCCGGAGGTGGTGGTCTACGATCCCCGGCTGCGCCACACGCGTCACCTGGCGCTGATGCAGGCCGCGCTCGACGGCTGCGCCGTCACGTCGGCCGAAACGGCCGCGCGGCTGGGGCTGACGATTCGAACCGACCTGCGCGGCCGCTTTCCCACCGCGGCCGAGGCGTACCGCTGGGCGTTTGCGCAGCTCTGGCCGCGCCAGACGCACCGCGTCATCGCCTGCGCCTACCCGTCGGCCGGGATGACGTATCTCGACGACTATCTGCTGGCCCGGCGCGTGTTCGTGTTCTGGATCAGCGGACACAAGGATGGCCGGGAGCCGGGGGCCGACGCCGTGGTGGAGCGCGACACGCTGGCCGCGATCCTGCAGCAGATGCCGGCCAACATTCCGGTCCTCGGCTATCCCTACGCCGGCGAGGGGATCGGCATCCAGGAGGGCCCCGGCGTGACGCTTTTTTCCCGCTGCGGCAAGTTCCTGGTCGCCACGGACCACCAGACCAACCT
>CAYRXN010000347.1:0-4380 GCA_964428275.1 uncultured Planctomycetales bacterium
GCTGCTGGACCTCACCGGCCCGCTGGGGCGCGGTTTCGAGCTGCCGGCGGAGGATGTTCCGGTGGCTTGCGTCGGTGGAGGCGTCGGGATTCCGCCGCTGCTGTACGCCGCGCGACGGCTCGGCGAATCCGGTCGAACAAAGACGACGCTGATTCTTGGTGCGACCACGCGCGAGCTGCTGCCGCTGGCGCTGGCGTCGGAGCCGGACCCCGACGGCGGCGCGCGGACGTGTGTGGAGCTCCCCGCAGGGGCGCTGCTGCCGGCGATCATCACGTCAGACGACGGCAGTGTCGGCATGCGTGGCATGGTGACCGATGCGCTCGCGCGCTGGATCGAGGCCATTCCGAAAGAGGGACGGGCCCGGGCGATGGTGCTCGCGTGCGGGCCCGCGGCGATGCTGCACGCGGTTGCCGGGCTGACGCGGGCGGCGGGGGTGGCGTGTCAGGTCTCGATCGAACGCAACATGGGCTGCGGTCTGGGCACCTGTCTGTCGTGTATCGTGCGGGTACGCGATGGTGCCCAGGCGGGCAGGTCACGCTGGGCCCTGACGTGTCGCGAGGGGCCGGTATTCGATCGCGACGTGCTCTGCGAGTTGTAGCGCAACCGGGCCGGCGGTCCCGTGGCGGGTTGGGGGCAAGCGCGTCATAATGAGCGCTCATCGATATCGATAAGGAGATCATCATGATGCGTTCGAAGCCGTGTCTCGCCGGGGTGTTGATCGGCCTGTTGCTGGCGGCTGCGGGTTGTCAGAGCGGCGCACCGGGGACCGAGTTCCTGAGTCTGGTCGGGCTGAGCAAGAAGCCGGTGGTGGTGGCGCTGACGCCCGAGCCGGGGGTGCTCAACCCGTTTGCGACGTACGAGCCGCTGCGCAAGAAGATGGAGCAGGCATTCGGGCGGCCGGTGCGGCTCGATCTGGCGCTGCCGAAGTTGCAGCTCGAGCCCAACCTCGATCTGGGCCTGTACCACTTTGCGATCGTGGGGATGGGCGACTACGCCGGCATCGGCCGCCGCGGGCGTTTCGACGTGTTGGCGGTCTCGGTGGACGAGCACGGGCGCAAGGGTCGGCCGGCGCTGCTGATCGTGCCGGCCACATCGAAGATCGAGAAGGTCGAGGACTTGCGCGGCAAGACCGTCGCGTTCGGCCCGGCCCAGGACGCCCGCACCACGCTGGCCGCGCTGGCGCTGTTGCGCGAGCACGGAATCAGCAAAACCGACCTTTCGTTGCAACTGCTGCCGGTGCCGGGGTCGCTCAAGCACTTTCAGAAGATGCGCGAGATCGCCCAGAGCGTGATGAACTACAGCTCGGACGCGGGCTTCATCGACGTGGCGGCCTACGACGGCTTGCCCGAAACCACCAGCGTCGAGAACGAGCCGGCCCGCGATCGGCTGCGCGTAATCGCGCGCACGATGGCCGTGCCGGACAAGGTCGTGCTCCGGTCGCCGAAGGCAGACGACAAGACGGCCGCGCAATTTACGCAGTTTCTGCTGACCTCGGGCGAGAACCACGCCGACGCCCTGCACGCGCTGCGGCTGTCGGGGTTCGAGGCGCCCTCGGGGACGCTCGAGCTGCTGTGCGACAAGCTGACCTCCGTTGCGCCGGCACGCGAGGCGGCCCCGACGGAGCAAACGCAAGAGACGCCGTAGGGCGGTCAATCCGCCAGGCGGTGCCAGAGCTCGCGGAAGAGCCGCCAGCCGCAGTGCTCGAAGTCTACGAAGATGACGATGGTGGCGAGCTGGTAGTGCATCGTCAGCAGCCAGCACAGCGCGGTCCACGCCGGGCCGGAGGGGCGGTCTTCCCAACCCCATCGGCGGCGCAGGCGGTCCCAGGTGCGCTGCACCGTCAGCGCCAGCGCCTGCGACGCGGCCCAGACCACGAACGACCAGCTCGCGCCGTGCCACAGCGCGCAGAAGCCGAAGACGGCGGCGTAGTTGAGCGGCACGATGCCGCGGTTGCCGCCCAGCGGGATGTAGACGTAGTTGCGCAGCCAGCGGCCGACGGTGACGTGCCAGCGCCGCCAGAAGTCGCGCACGCTGGTCGCCCGCGGGAGCCAGTCGAAGTTGTTGTCCACGCGAATCCCGAGCCAGATCGACAGCGCCGCCGCCAGTTCGTTGTAGGTCCACAGCAGCAGGTAGACCTGGATCGGGACGAGGTAGAACAGCCGAACGAGGTGGCGGGTGGCGTAGTGCTCGGGGGCGGCGAAGAAGTCGGCGCTGCCCGGGGCGACGTGCGGCGCGTTCTTCATGCACACGCCCAGCAGAAAACCGCCGATCAGGAACAATCCGAAGCGCTCGGCGACTTCCCTCCACGGCACCGGCCCCCGCGGCTGCCAGGCGTCGAGCCGCTGGAAGAACTCCTGCCGGAGCATCACCGGCCCGAGCCGCATGCAGGGGGGGTAGAGCAGCCAGCAGAGCGTGTCGAGCGGACGCAGGGGACCGGCCCGGCCGTGGGCCGCGTCAACCCCCCAGGCGATCAGCCGCAGGTAGAAGTACGCGAAGCCGATGTTGTGCAGGACGGCCAGACGCGAACCGACGCGCCAGCCGTACCAGCTCCACTGGGGATACCACCAGAGCGGAAAGATCATCACGCTCAGGCCGACCCACACGAGTGCGATCATCAGGCGCGGGCCGATCGTGCCGCGCCGGCGCAGGCGGTCGAGCAGGACGATCCAGCCGCCGCCGGCCGCCGCGCAGCCGAGCAGCAGCACGAGCGTCGCGACGGGGCCGGTGGTTGCGACGAGCCAGAAGAGCCCGGCACCGATCAGCACCTCGCGCCGGCGCTGCCGGGCCAGCAGACGCACCAGCGGAACCAGTGGCAGGAACGCGATCAGTCCGTAGGGGCCGGAAAGAATCTCCCAGACCGTCAACGGCTGGTCGGCCGGCGCGGTGAGCGGGTTGAACAGCGGCGGCGGCGTGGGCAGCGCGATCAAGGCAGAACGGTCACCGTCGAGTGTCCGGGCATCAGCAGTTTGTACAAGAAGGCCACGTCGGCGTTGTGCATCCGCACGCAGCCGAGCGAGACGGCCTTGCCGATCGACTGCGGGTCGATGGTCCCGTGGATGCCGTAACCCTCGCGCCCGACGGCGTCACCCTCGATGCCCTTCAGGCCGATCCAGCGCTCGCCGAGCGGGTTCTTCGGGTCGTCCGGCGGGATGATGCGCTTGTCTTCGGCGGAGGCCGAGGGGTAGTAGGTCGGGTTTTTCAGGCGGTTCTCGACGATCCACTTGCCTTCGGGCGTACCCCCCTCGGCACCGAGCCCGACGGGGAAACTGCGCACGTACAGGTCCTGCAAGTAGACGTCGAGCCGGAACGCGGACTTGTGGATCTTCACGTGGAACGGCCCGTTCAGGACCTTGATCTTCTGGCCGGCGCGGATGCGGGCGGCGTTGGTGATGCCGTTGACCAGCATGAGGGCTTCGTAGGGCACCTTGTACTGCCGGCCGATCGCCAGCAGCACGTCGCCCGGTTCGACGGTGTACCTGTCGACGAGCGGATCGCCGGGCGTGCAGCGCTTCGAGAAAATGGTCGCGTCGGCGATCTTGCGCAGATGGCGGCGCAACTCGGCCTGAACGGCCGGGCGCCGCTCGATCGCGAGCATGCGGTTGAGTTCCTGGCGGGCCTCGATGACGTGGCCGGCCTTGTAACGGTGCAGCGAGGCGTTGATGCGGGGGTCGTTGGAGAGTTTTTCGCCCGCGTCGCCACCGGCCGGCGGCGGTGTGGCCGCGCCGGGCGTACCTTGGCCGGCGGAGGCGGCCCCGGGACGCGACTTCGGCTGCGGGTCGCCGGCGGCGGTGCCTTGGCCGGCGTTCGCATCGGTCGGGGCGCCCCGAACGGAAGTCGGCGGCGGCGCAAGGCCGGCGGCGTCTGGGCGTTTTCCCAACGGTTCGAGCGGCTCGTCGGTCGAACCGGCGGCCGGTATCACGCCTGGGTCGGAGCGGACGATGGTGGGGGGGCTGTCGCTGACGACGGCGGCGGGGACGACCGGCTCGCCGGTTGCGGTCTCGGCGGTCGGCGTTGGCGTCGCGGCGCCGGCTTCGGGCGGCGTCGAGCCGCCACTGCGCGGCCAGTACCACCAGCCGACGCCGACGATGACCGCCAGGATCGTGATGGTCGCCGCTCTGCGAGCGGTCTTGTTTCTGCGTTTACGTGCCACGTCGAGTCCTCCCTGACACGACCGGACCGCCGAGTCGCGGCGACCGGCGTCGGCCGGTGCGGAGTACGGCGATCAACTTACCGCGATGATCGGTTCACGCCCGCAAGATACACCGGCCGGCCGCGGAGTCCAAGGGCTGAAGCGGGGCAACACACAGGTTGGCCTGGAGAGGCGCTTGCGTTTGCGCGCGACGGGGGACACACTAGCGTGTGGCGGTTGCGCTTCGGCCG
>CAYRXN010000348.1:0-7727 GCA_964428275.1 uncultured Planctomycetales bacterium
AACATGCCCAAAGCTCGGGGGGGTCGCCGGCTCGGCGGGCGACCGGCTCGGCGGGAATACCGTGACCGGTTACGCGACGGGCCGCCTCGATGATCTCCAGGACGCTCGTGCCCCGTCCGGTTCCCACGTTGTACGCCTCGGCCTGACCCTCGCGCAGTTGCTCGATCGCGCGCAGATGGGCTTCGGCGAGGTCTTCCACGTGGATATAGTCGCGCACGCACGTTCCGTCGGGCGTCGGGTAATCGGTACCGAAGATCTTGATCGAGTCGCGCTGGCCGAGCGCGACCTGGAGCACCAGCGGGATCAGGTGAATCTCCGGGTTGTGGTCTTCGCCGATGGTGCCGTCGGCGGCCGCTCCGGATGCGTTGAAGTAGCGCAGCGCGACGGAGCCCAGGCCCCAGGCGACGGCCGAATCGCGCAACATCCACTCGACGGTCAGCTTGGTGGCGCCGTAGGGGTTGATGGGATTTTTGGGCAGGTCTTCGGTGATGGGCAGTTGGTCGGGCTCGCCGTAGACGGCGCAGGTACTGCTGAAGACCATTCTCCGGACCTCGGCGTCGCGGAGCGCTTCGAGCAGGTTGACGGTGTTGGCCACGTTGTTGCGGTAGTACTTGAGCGGTTCGTGGACGGACTCGCCGACGTTGAGGAACGCGGCGAAGTGCATGGCGGCATCGAAGCCGCCGGCCAGCGCGGCGCGCAGCGCGTCACGGTCGGCCAGGTCGCCCTGCACGAACGCGGCCGCCGGGTCCACGGCCTGGCGGTGCCCGAACACGAGGTTGTCGTAAACGGTTACGGCGTGTCCCGCCGCCACGAGCCGTTTGACGCAGTGGCTGCCGACGTAGCCGGCTCCGCCCGATACGAAGATCTTCATGAATCGCTCCTCTCGCGGTGCCGCCTCGGCGGCGCGCTGGTGTCCGCCTGGTCGCGGGGCATTGTATGCCGGCCCTGCGGAACGTGCAGCGGTGGTGGCGGACACGGTCACCGCTACCACCGGGCGGGGCGGCGGCGTATGATCCGCGCCGGAAAAGGGACACACAGCCGCGCAGCGGAGCAAATCCCATGAGCGATCGCGTCGGAATCGGCTATGACCTGCACCGTACCACCGCCGGGCGGCCGCTGGTGCTCGGCGGGGTTCGAATCGAGGCGCCGTTCGGTCTGGCCGGGCACAGCGACGCGGACGTGGTGCTCCACGCGCTGTGCGATGCGCTGCTCGGTGCCGCCGGCCTGGGCGACATCGGCGAACTGTTTCCCGACACGGACCCGGCCCATGCCGACGCGGACAGCCGGACGTTTGTGCGCGACGTTCTGGCGCGGGTGCGGGCGGCGGGGCTGGCGGTGGAGAACGCGGACATCGTGGTTCACGCCCAAAAACCGCGCCTGGCCGACTACAAGCCGCAGATGCGCGCCGCGCTCGCGGCCCTGCTCGAAATCGCCCCGGAAGCCGTCGGCGTCAAGGCCACGACGAACGAGGGGCTCGACGCGATCGGCCGCGGCGAGGCGATCGCCTGCTGGGCGGTCGTGCTGCTCAAGCGGGCTCAGGCGGGCCGGTAGCGCCGGGGCGGCGCGTCGGCGGGCCGGGCCTCGTCCACTTCCCAGAAGCTCAGCTCGTCGGTGGCAAGGTCGAGCAAACCGACCGTAAACGGGCAGGCCCGGTGCAGCGCGCCGGGGTTGATGAACCGCGCCTGGCCCATCCGCAAGTCCATGACGGCGTGCGTGTGCCCGTAGAGCACGTAGTCGATGCCGCGCAGGGCGGCGGCCAGCCGGTCGTGTTCGCCGGCGTCGACCAGACGCACCAGACGCTCGAACTGCGGCTCGTGGCCGTGGTAGACGTCGAGCCGCCGATTGTCGAACACGATCCGCTGGGGAACATTGACCGGCGGATGGAGTCCGATCTCCCGCGCGTAGCGCTCGAGCGACGCGTCGGCGTGGTCGGTATTGCCCCAGACGAACCACGCCGGCAGGCTGGTGAGCGCATCGAGCACCCGTTCGCCGCCGACGTCGCCGCAGTGGATCAGCGCGGCTGCGCCGAGGTCTTCGAGGATGTGGACGGCCGCGGCGGTGCGCAGGTGGCGTCCGTGCGTATCGGAGAGCAGACCGATCTTCATGGATTTCGCAGGTGGGCCTGGTGCCCTTGGCTTCGTCCGGTTGATTCTTCCCCCGCGCCGCACGCGGCGGCGGCGACGGTCAGGATCGCAGCGTGTTCAGAAAGCTCGCCATGTCGTCGTGCGGCGCCATCCGTTCGAGCAGCGTGGTCATCGCTTTTCCCGGCGGCAGATCATACAGTTGGCGGCGCATCATGTTGACCTTGGCGAGCGTGTCCGGCGAGAGCAGCTTTTCCTCTTTGCGCGTGCCCGAGAGCCGCAGGTTGATCGCGGGCCAGATGCGCATGTTGGCCATGTCGCGGTCGAGCATGAGCTCCATGTTCCCGGTTCCCTTGAACTCCTGGAAGATGAAGTCGTCGGCCCGGCTGCCGGTGTCGATCAGGGCGGTGGCGATGATGGTCAGCGATCCGCCGCCCTCGACGTTGCGGGCCGAGCCGAAGATCTTCTTGGGCTCGGCCAGCGCGCGGATATCGAGCCCGCCGGTCATCGTCCGGCCGCTGCTGCGCACGAAGTTGTTGAACGCCCGGGCCAGGCGCGTGATCGAGTCGAGCAGCACGACCACGTGGCGGCCGGTTTCGACCATGCGCCGGGCACGCTCGGCCACGAGCCGGGCGACGCGGACGTGCGATTCGACGTCGAGGTCGTTGCTCGAGGCGATGACTTCCCCCCGCACGTTGCGGCGCATCTCGGTCACTTCCTCGGGCCGCTCGTCGATCAGCAGGACGATGATGTAGACCTCGGGGTAGTTGGTCGCCAGCCCGTGGGCCATCTGCTGGAGCAGGATGGTCTTGCCGGTGCGCGGCGGCGCGACGATCAGCCCGCGCTGCCCGCGCCCGATCGGGGTGAACAGATCCACGACCCGCATCGAGAGCGGGCCGCCTTTCGTGTCGAACCGCAACGGCTCGTGCGGGTCGATCGCGGTGGTTTCGTGCAGCGGGGGGGGCGGCAGCCAATCCTTGGCCGGTACGCCTTCGATCGTTTCGATCGCCGAAAGCCGGCGCGCGACCTGGCCGCGCTTGGCCGTGACCACCGGACCGCTGAGCATTTCGCCGCCGCGCAAGCCGTACTTGCGCACGTCCTCGGCCCCCACGGCCGGATCGTCCGGACGGGGGACGAGGTGGCGTTTCGGATCGCGGAGGAAAGAGTTGCGCGGGTCGATGTACTCCAGGATACCGACGGAGGGTTCCCCGCCGGCGGGCGAATCCTGTTTGGGGCTCGGGGCCCGGTTCTTACGCTTCTTGGCCATTGAGAAGTTGCTTTCTGTGTGCGCGGTCAGACATTGCGGCGGACGACGTAGTCGCGCCGGGTGATGGCGGCGGGCCCTCGGCCGCCGCCGTCGGGGGGCACTCGGGTGGTCCGCCCCTTGGGCTTTGAAACGATCCCGAACGCCCGCGCCCCCGCTGGGGACAAACGTGGGTACGGGCAGGACCGGGCAAACTCGATCCGCCCCCGGCCCCGCCCCGCAGGGGCGGCCGTGAGATCGCTTCTCATTCCGTAGCGTGGGCCACGCGGTTTCGCAGTGTTCCGATCCCGTCGATTTCGACCTCGATCACGTCGCCGTCCCGCAGAAACACCGGCGGCGTGCGGGCGAAACCGACGCCCTCGGGCGTACCCGTCAGGATCAGCGTACCCGGCAGCAGCGTGAACTGGTGCGACAGATAGCTCACCAGCCGTGCGCACGAGTGCATCATGTTCTGCGTGTTCGAGTCCTGCATGATCCGGCCGTTGAGGCGGCTGCGAATACCGCAATGGTCCGGATCGATTTCGTCGCGCGTCACCAGCCACGGCCCCAGCGGACAGAACGTGTCGAACCCCTTGGCCCGCGGCCACTGCTTGTCGTTGCGCTGGCAGTCCCGCGCGGAAACGTCGTTGGCACAAGTATAGCCCAAGACGCCGTCCAGTGCCGCCGATTCGGGCACGTTGCGAATCGTGCGACCGATGATGATCGCCAGCTCGGCCTCGAAATCGACCTCGTCCGGGGCGGGCCGGGGCAGTCGAATCGTCCCCTCGGGTTCCAGCAGCGCCGTCGTGGGTTTCATGAACACCAGGGGCGCCTCGGGTAGCCGGGCGCCGGTTTCTTCCACGTGGGCCCGATAATTGCGCCCGATCGCAAAGATATTCGGCGGCTCGACCGGTGGCAAGCGCCGGCCGACCGCGACCACCTCTTCGGCAAACGCCGGCGGCGTGTCGAACAGGCTTCCGAGCAGCGGCCGGGCGTGGTCGTCGTCCACGAGCCGGCCGGTCAGGATGCGACCTCCCGCATCTTCAAATCGCACGATGCGCATGGTTTACAGCGGCTCCCAGAACGATGACTGCGGAACAGTTCCCGCGACCGCGCCGGCCTGCATCACCTGCGGGGGTACGACGATGCGCGGGCTGAGCCCGGCGCGCCGGTCGAAACCACGAAGGGGTAGTCAATAGAAGATCGTCACAATCAGGTGCGGATCGGCATGTTTGCCTTCGACGATTCCGACGTTGCTCAGCGCGAATTTGATTTCCACGTCCGGATGCGCGTCGATCCACTCGTTGATCTGAAGATTCAGATGCCGGAATGACGCATCGCTCATCTTGCAGTGGAAGGTGCGACAGCGGGTGGCGTTGCGCGTGTCCTTGAGCAGGGGCCGCTGGTACTCGGGCTCCCGGGTCTCCACCGAGGCGGCCCCGAAAGCCCGGACCTGGGTGGACGGCGCCTCCGTATCCACGTCGTCGAGGACGATGATGTCGTCGTCGCCCAGGGAGATCGGGATGTCGGCGATGTCCGGCTCAGACCCTCCGGCGCCGGGTGCCGGCGTGTGCCCGTCCGGTTCGCCGCTTGCGTCTCCTTTGCCCGCGGCCTTCTTGGCTGCGAGGAGCCGGGCCTTGAGCTTATCGGTGCAGGTGGCGCAGAGCACCTTGCCCTTGTAGCGGGCGGCGCGCTGCTGGCGGAAGTCTTCGTCGGGTATGACCGACCCGCAATCGCCGCAGGTGCGAATCTTGTGCTCGCCGGGCATCGGCTGGGGCTCCTTGTTCGAGGGCAACGGCGTGAAAGGTGCCGGGTGTTTGGTCGATAGAATACAATACAGGCAAGACGGGTTGCCGCAAGGGGCCGCGCGGCGGCGGTTCCGGGCGACGCCGGGAGATCGACCGTGAACAACGTGGCGCAACGAACAACGTGGTTGCTGCTGGCGACGCTGGCGTCGCTCGGATTGGCGGCCGGAGGCTGTCCCCTGCCCGCCGGCGCAACCGACGAGTCGCAGGGGCTCGACGCGAACACACCCGCGTCCGTCGAGAACCACGCCCCCGTCGCCGACGCAGGTCCGGACCAGATCGCGAGCGCCGGCGAACAGGTCGTGCTCGACGGGACGGGAACCCGCGACGAGGACCACGACGAACTGATGTACTTCTGGGAGCAGATCGACGGCGAGCCGGAAATCACGCTCGAGGATGCGTTTTCCTCGCGTCCGCGGTTCTTCGTGCCCGAAGACCTGGCCGCGGAAAGCCAGGTCACGTTTCGACTTACGGTCGTGGACGGGCACGCGGTCTCGACGGACGAGGTCGTGGTGACGCTCCGCCCCGGATGATCGGGGGACTGGACAACCGGCCGCGGTGAGGTATATTGTCTTATGCTCCGACGGCGGGTTGCGGCCCGTCGCCGAGAGGCTGCCGGCCGTGGTACCGCGGTCGGCAAAGGCGGTTCGACCGCCAAACGGGCGTGTGTCCGAGTGGCCAAAGGAAGCGGGCTGTAAACCCGTTGGCGTATGCCTACGTTGGTTCGAATCCAACCGCGCCCATCTGCATCGTGACCGGGCCCCTCGCGGGTCCGTGGGCCGCCTGGATGGGCGGCTTTTCTTATGCGCCCGTCAGGCATGACGCGCGCATGGAAAAACGCGAGGGCGGACTTGCAACCCGCCCCCGCGCACCCGGTGGATTCCGGCAGGTCCTGGCCGGTATTCGTCCGGCCGTGCTGTGCTAGTGCAACTGGCCTCCCGGCTGCTCGCCGGCCTGGCCCAGCAGGGCCTCGGTCTGGTCCAGCATCTTCTTGAACAGCGCCATCGCGTCTTCGATCGGCTCGGGCGAGGTCATGTCGACCCGGGCCATCTTGAGCAGTTCGATCGAATACTTGCTGCTGCCGGACTTGAGGAACGAGAGGTACGCGTCCACCGCGCCCGGTTCGCCGGCGCTGATCCGTTTGGCGATGTTCGCCGCGGCGCAGTAGCTGGTGGCGTACTTGTACACGTAGAAGTTGTAGTAGAAGTGGGGGATGCGGATCCAGTACTCGTTGACGAGCTCGTCGTGCGTGTAGTCCGGGCCGTAGTAGCGCCGCATGATCTCGCCGTAGGTCTGCCCGAGCGAGTCCGCGGTGAGCGGCTGCCCCTGTTCGGCCATCTCGTGGATGCGCTGCTCGAACTCGCTGAACATCGTCTGGCGGAAGACCGTGCCGCGGAAGGTTTCGAGGAACTCGCAAAGCAGCGCGAGCTTGACCTTCGGGTCGCTGATGTGCTCGAGCATGTAGTTCTGGAGCAGCATCTCGTTGGTGACCGACGCGACCTCGGCGCAGAAGATCGTGTAGTCGCCGTAGACGTAGGGCTGGTTGTGGCGGGTGAAGTACGAGTGCATCGAATGGCCCATCTCGTGGGCCAGCGTCGACACGTCCTCGTAGCCGCCGTGGAAGTTGAGCAGGATGAACGGTTGGGTGAGGTACGAGCCGCTGGAATACGCCCCGCTGCGCTTGCCGCGGGTGGGGAAGACGTCGATCCAGCGCGAGTCGATGCCTTCGCTCATGATGTGGTTGTAGTCCGGCCCCAGCGGCGCGAGCGCCTTTTTCATCAGGGCGACCGCCTCGTCGTAGCTGTAGTGCAGCTCGGCCTTGTCCGAGAGCGGGGCGAACAGGTCGTAGGCGTGGACGCCGTCGGCCAGCTTCAGCGCCCGGCGGCGGATCGCCTGGTAGCGGTGCAGCAATTCGAGGTTCTTGTTCACGGTCTCGATCAGGTTGTTGTAGACCTCGACCGGGATGTTGTCGCCGTCGAGCGCGGCCTGGAGGCAGCTGTCGTAGTGCCGGGCGCGCATGTTGAAGATGTGCGTCTGGACGCCGCCGTTGAGCAGCGCGCTCATCGTGTTGCGGTACTTCGAGTACGTCCCGACGATGCCCTCGTAGGCCGCCTTGCGCACGGCGCGGTTCGGCGAACGCATGAGCACGTAGAAGGCCGAGTCGCTCAGCTCCAGGTCGTTTCCGTCGGCGTCCTTGATCGTGGGGAACTTGATGTCCGCGTTGGCCAGCAGGTTGTAGGTCGTGTACGGGACCGCCTCGACCTGGCCGCCCAGCGCGATCAGCTCCTCTTCGCGCGGCGAGAGGATGTGCTTGCGCTGGCGGAACAGGTCTTCGAGCGCGTGCCGGTAGACGGCCAGCGCTTCGTTCTGCTTCATCCAGCTGTCGAGCGTTTCCCACGGGATCGCCGTGATCTCGGGATCGACCCAAGCGGTCGCCTGCCCGTACTTGACGGCCAGCCCGCGCATGCGGTCCTTCATGCCCTGGGGCTCGCTTTCGCGGGTGTCCTCGTCGGCGATCAGCGAGGTGTAGACGAACGCCTTCTCGAACCGCGGGGCGACCTCGTCGCGGAACTTGAAGAACGCCAGCAAGGCGTCGGG
>CAYRXN010000349.1:0-26638 GCA_964428275.1 uncultured Planctomycetales bacterium
CGGCGGGTCGGTTTGCCCGGGGGAACCGCTGACGCTTTCGGTAACGCTCGCGAACCAGGGCACGACGCAGCAAGACACCGTCGGCGGCTCGAACAACTCGGGCAGCGGCGCCCGGCTGCGCGGCAACTACTACCGCGTCGACACGGCGACCACCCTCACGCGGATCGAGCAGTACCTCGACGTGTCCGCGGCCGGCACGCTCGTGTTCTTCGTGTACGAGGCGGATAACGACTCCGGCCCCTACGCCCTGATCGCCCAGGACACGGTCCACAACACCGCCACCGGGGCCGGGTACTACTCGTCCAACGCTCTGGCGGTGCCGCTCGAAGCCGGCCGCTATTACATCATCGGAGCGGCCTGGCCCGATGCGCACACGTACACCTGGAGCTACACGCACCCGCAGGCGACCTCGTTCGGCGGTTCGCTGGCCGGCTTTGCGCTGAACTGGTCCGATCCGCTGCCCGATCCGCCGCCGGCCAACACCAACGGGGCGGCGTACCTGCAGCGGCTGACCACCTCCGACCTGGCGCTGACCTACCAGTGGCGCAAGGACGACGAGGACATCCCCGGTGCGGCCAGCAGCAGCTTCACCATCACGAGCATGTCCGCCGACGATGCCGGGGACTACGACGTGGTCGTCACAAGCGCGTGCGGCTCGGTCGTCAGCGACACCGCGACGGTCACGCTGGCTGAGGGCGTGACGATCACCCAGGACCCGAACGACTACGACGGGTGCGCCGGCGATCCGCTGGTGCTGGTCGTGGCCGCCGACGGCCCGGACCTGGCCTATCAGTGGCGCAAGGACGGCACCGATCTGCCGGACGAGACCAGCCCCTATCTCCTGTTCGATGCGCTCGATCCGAACGATGGTGGCAGCTACGACGTGGTCGTGACCAACGCCTGCGGCAGCGTGACCAGCGCGGCGGCGGCGGTTACGGTGTCCGAGCTCGCCCCGGTGATTACCGCGCCACCGGTCGATCAGACCGGCTGTGTCGGCACGGAACTGGCGCTCGCCGTCGTGGCCGACGGTGCGAATCTGCGCTACCAGTGGCAAAAGGACGGCGAGGACATTCCCGGCGCCACCGGCGATGAGTATGTCGTTGCGGCCCCGTCGGTCGATGACGCCGGCGTGTACGTGGTCGTCGTGCGCAACGGCTGCGGCTCGATCGAGAGCGAGCCGGCCACGGTCACGATCGACGAGCCGATTGCGATTACGCAGCCGCCGGCGGGCGATCTCGTCTGCATCGGCGCGCCGGTCACGCTCCAGGTTCTCGCCAGCGGCACGAACATCGCGTATCAGTGGCGCAAGAACGGCGAGGACATCCCCGGCGCGACCGGCGACACCTACGTTCTCGCGGCCGCCACACTCGACGACGCCGGCGACTATGACGTGGTGCTCACCAACGCCTGCGGCGCCGTCACGAGCGAGCTGGTCACGCTCGACGTCGAGCCGGGGCCGGGGATCCTGACGCAACCCGCCGATCAAGATCTGCACGTCGGCGATCCGCTGACGCTGGCGGTCACGCTCGACCCCAACAGCTTCCCCGTGGACGTGGACACGATCGGATCGCCGGCGTCGTCGAGCACCGGTCCGCGGCTGCGCGGCAATTCGTACAGCGTGGCCACGACCACGACGCTGACGCGTATCGAGCAGTATCTGAGTATCACCACGCCCGGGCCGATCGTGTTCTATGTGTACGAGGCGACCGACAGCGAGCAGGGACCGTACACGCTCATCCTCGAAGACACCGTCAGCGCCCCGAGCCCGGGCGAGGGCTTTTGCCGCTCGAACGCGCTCGACGTGACGCTTGAGGCCGGACGCTACTACATCATCGGGGCGGCGTGGGCCGGCGACCACACGTACTACTGGGGCGGGGCCCACCCCCAGCCGACCGCGTTCGGCGAGACGGTCCACGGGTTCGCCACCTCGTACGCCGGCAGCCTTCCGTCCCAACCCGTGCCCGCGTCGAACAACGTCTACTACCAGCGGCTGACGACCGTGGACCGTCTTGCCAGCTACCAGTGGCGCAAGAACGGAACCGAAATCGCCGGCGCCACGGGCTCGACGTTCGCGATTTCCGCGGCGGCGCTCGGCGACGCCGGCCGGTACGACGTAGTCATCACCAACGGATGTGGCAGCGTGACCAGCGACGCCGCGATCGTCAGCGTGACCGCGACACCGGAGCCGGCCGACACCGCGACGGCCGGCGCTGGCGAACCCACGGACGGCGAACCGCGACCGCCGGTGCCGTAGGCGCGTGGCTGTCGCGCGCGGCGGCCCGGGTCGGAGCCCGCGGCGCGTCATTTGCAGTCGTTTCCGTGTTACCTTCGTCCCCTGGTCCCTCAACCCTCAGCACCTTGATCCCTCGGCCCCTTGCGCCTTTGAGCCGAGGGATGCTTGAGAATCCCTGACGTTGGGTGTCCAATCGTGTCCTGGCCTGAGAGCCCTTACGCGTCCCCGTGGAGATCGTCATGCGGCTTCTGACTTCGTTTTCGTTGTTGTTGTCCCTGGTTCTGACTATTCCCACTGCCCGCGCGGACGACGAAGCGGCCGCCCGCGCCCGCCGGCGGACCCCGGTCGTCGAGGTATTCGAGCGCTGCCGCGGCGCGGTGGTCAACATCAGCACGACGCGCGTGCAGCGCGTTCGGCTGCTGCGCTACGGATCGCTGTTTGACGAGATGTTCGGCGTGGGGCGGCCGTTCGTGCAGGAACGGAAGGTCACGAGCGTGGGCTCGGGTGTGGTGATCCACGAGGACGGCTACATCGTAACGAACGAACACGTCGTCGATCAGGCCACGGACATTCAGGTGATCTTCACCGACCAGACCCGGTTGCCGGGGCAGGTGATCTCGACCGACACCGAGCACGACCTGGCGATCCTGAAAGTGGACGCCGGCCACCCGCTGCCCCGCGTGCGTCTGGCGCGCGCCGGAGACATCATGGTGGGCGAAACGGCGGTCGCGATCGGAAACCCGCTTGGTCTGGGGCACAGCGTGACCGCGGGGATCGTCAGCGCGCTCAACCGTGACATCGACTACCAGGCCCAGGTGGCTTACCGCGGCTTGATCCAGACCGATGCCGCGATCAATCCGGGCAACTCGGGCGGTCCGCTGCTCAACGTCAACGCCGAGCTGATGGGGATCAACACCGCGATCCGCGGCGACGCCCAGAACGTCGGCTTTGCGATTCCCGTGGCGCGGCTCTGGGAACTGTTGCCGCAGATGCTCGACATCGAGCGGCGCGAACGCGTCCGGTTCGGGATGGAGGTCCGCGGGCGCGACGCGACCGTCGCCGCGGTCGAGTCTTCGAGCCCGGCGGCCGAGGCCGAGGTGCGCCCGGGAGATCGCGCCGTCACGTTCGACGGCCATCCGGTGCGCGACGCGATCGACTTCTACGTTCGCCTGCTCGAGACCCGGCCCGGTGACACGGTTCATCTGGAGCTTCGGCGGGGCGGACAGACCCGCCGGGCGGACATTCGGCTGCGCCCCATCCCGGCGCCGGACGGCAAGGCGCTGGCGCTGCGCCTGCTGGGCATGGAACTGAGCGAGTTGGATCCGGCCGCGTGCCGTCGCTGGCGGCTCGACGTGGATCATGCGGTCGCCGTCGGGCGTGTCGTGCCCTACGGTCCGGCGGACGACGCAGGGATCCTTCCCGGTGATGTCATCGTGGCGCTGAACCGCATACGCACCGAGACACTCGAAGAGGTCGGCTTGGCGCTGGAGGGCGTCGAACCGGGGAGTGTCGTCGCCATCCGCGGCGTCCGCGTGCGCACACGCCATCCGTTCACGTGGTCGGTTCTTGTGAAGACCGCGACGCACCCGTAGAGCCGGGCGCGCAGAGGCATGGTTCGTTTCGAAAGGGACTGCGCCCGTCTCTCAGTCGGGCCGGCGCAGCGGACGCGGACGGCGGGCCGTGCGGAAGCGCGCCCCCAGCGTGCGACGCGGCGGACGGATGCCGCGGGCTTCCAGTTCGGGGTCGCGGTACAGCAGTTGGTTCAGCCGTCCGCGCGGCTGAAAGGCCTCGGCGCCGGCCTGCGGTTGCGAACGCGCGTCGCCGGGCCGCGCCGATCGCGATTCGCGGCGACCGCCGCGCTCGCGACGTGGTTCGGACCGGTCCCGATCACGGCGCGCGTCGGGCTTGCGGCGCTCGTCGCCGCGCTGGCGCGTGCGCTGGCGGGGCTTGGGAGCTTCGGCCCGTTCGATCGGGGCCCCGAGCTTCCGCTCGATCTCGTCGAGCAGGTCGCGCTGGTCCGGTTCGACAAACGCGATCACCTGTCCGCGGCGGCGCAGCCGGGCGGCCTGCTCGAGGCGGAAGACGTAGGTGTCCGCGTCGGCGGGCAGATCGTAGTGGATCAGGTGGGTCGCCGGGATGGTGCTCAGGCGGCGCGGCGCCGGGTCGGTGGCGAAGATCAGCTCGGTTTCGGGACGCCGGCCGGAACGCCCGCGGGCATCGCGGGAGCGCGACCGGGGGCGCTGGCCGATCCAGCGGCAACTGATGCGGGCCCGCTCGACGTGGTGGAGGATGTCGTCGGCCTCGTCGTCCGAACCGAGCATCACGATCGCGAGCTTGGGCCTTTCCTGCTTGCAGTAGGAGATCAGCACGTCAAGTTTGCTGCCGGCCGGAACCTCGAAGCAGGTTTGCCTGGCGCCGCCGGTCCGCGGCGCGGCGGCGGCCTCGAGCCGCTGGGGGTCGCGCAGCAACGTGTTCGCGAGCTGCTCGACGGCCGCGGTCCACACGCCGGCCAGGATGAGGACCTGGCGTTGCGCGGGCAGCGCTTCGACGATGTCGCGCAGCAGGTCGGGGTCGGTATCTTCGGTGATGGCGTCGGCCTCGTCGATGACGACGCAACGCAGATGGGACCAGTCGGCCTCCGCGTGCCTGGTGACGTCTTCGGCCCCGCGCACGGTCGCGATGAGGATGTCGGGTTTGGCCGCGAGGATTTCGCTGGTGGGCTGTCGTCGTCGGCCGCCGCCGGCGACCGCGGTCGTCACTTCGCAATCCGGGCTGAAGCGGCCGATATTCCGCTGGAGCTGAAGCGCCAGGGCCCGGGTGGGCTGGATGATCAGGGCCTGCATGCCCCCGCCGGGCGTGATGGTCTGGAGGATCGGCAGCAGGTAGGCGTTGGTCTTGCCGGCGCCTGTGGAGACCCGGGTCAGGCAGTCGCGCCCAGCGAGCGCGTGCGGAATCATCTTGATCTGGACATCGGTCGGTACCGCCATGTTGAGCCGTTCGAGCGCGGCGCGGAGCGATTCGTTGATTCCGAGGTCGGCAAAGGTCGTGGTCGAAGTTTGTTCGGTCTGCGTGGCAAAATCGTTCATCGATCGGTCTGCCTGTCCTAAACTTCGGGAGCGGGCGAATCCGGCGGTCGTGGCGGGCCCGCCGGGGCTGGCCGCGGGCCGGGCCGTACACAGCCGCATGGGGCCCGCTCGCGGGTCTCTTTCCAATTGCTCTGTGCGGTGCCATAATCTAGCGGAAGCGCGCCGAATCACAAGGGATCGGCGTGCAGGTGTGCGGCGGCGGGCGACCCCTGGCGACCGCCCGGCGGCCGGAAGCGGCCCTGCATCCGCGGCGCATGCGAGCCGTATAAAATGGGTAGCAGGCGGTCGGCGGCGGTGTCGAGATGCGCAGCGCGTTCGTAACTGCCTCCGCCTGTTGAGGTTAACGATATCATATGGCGACGTTTGCATACAAGGCGCGCAGCGAAACCGGCGACCAGGTTTCCGGCACCGTCGTGGCCGACACGGCTGCGGCCGCGGCGCGGATTCTCGACGAGCGCGCCCTGTTGCCGGTCGAGGTTTCCGAAGTCAAGGCCGCCGAGCGGTCGTGGCTTACCGGCGGACATCGGCGCATCAGCCTCTCGAAGGTCGGCGTGTTGTACGAACAACTGGCCGATCTGCTCGGGGCGGGCGTGCCGGTGCTGCGGGCGCTGACGGTGTTGAGCCAGCAGGCCGGCAGCCCGGCCCTGGGACGCATCCTGCGCGAGGTGCGCGACGACGTGGCCGGAGGCATGACGCTGGCCGACGCGATGGACAAACACCCCTACGCGTTTCCGAACCTGCACGTTTCGATGATCCGGGCCGGCGAAAAAGGTGGTTTTCTCGAACAGGTGCTCTCGCGGGTGTCGGACTTCGTCCGTCGGCAGGACGAGCTGCGCAGCAAGTTCCTCGGATCGATGATCTACCCCTGTGTGCTGCTGACGGCGGGCGTCGCGGCGATCACGGGGCTGATGATCTTCGTGGTGCCGAAGATCCGCGACCTGCTGGAAACCCAGCACCTGCCGTTGCCGACGATCATCGTCTTCGGCATCAGCGACGTGCTCTCGCACTACTGGATGCACGTGCTCGGCGTGCTGGCGGTGGTGGTGATCGCGATCGCCGGGTTCTTGCAGTCGCAGGTGGGCCGGCGGCTGGTGGCGAAGGTTCAGCTCGGGGCCCCGGGGTTCGGAAAGATCTATACGATGGTGGCGCTGTGCCGTTTCTGCCGGATCTTCGGCACGCTGCTGGCCAACGGCATCCCGATCATCAACGCCCTGCGCATCTCGAAGGATTCGATGGGCAACGTGATTCTGGCCGAGGCGGTCGAGAAGTCGGCCGACAGCGTCACCTCGGGCGAGTCGCTGGCCGAGCCACTGGCACGCAGCGAAGTTTTTCCGCCGGCGATCATGGACATGATCGCGGTGGCCGAGGAGAGTAACACGTTGGAGAAGGTTCTGGTGGGGATCGCCGACACCCAGGAGGCCCGGACGGCCCGGCAGATCGATCTGTTCGTGCGGTTGCTCGAACCGATGATGCTGCTGATGATGGGAATGGCGGTGATGTTCATCGCGGTAGCGCTGCTGTTGCCGATCATGCGGATGGCGACGAGCGGATTCGGACAGATGTAGGTAGAAAGGCTTGCGAACCATGCAGGAGTATCCAATGGACCAGCGCGGGAGAAAACAGGTATTGCGCAGCGCGTTTACGCTGCTGGAAGTGCTGATGGTGATCGTGATTCTTGGCGTGCTGGCGGCGCTGATCGTGCCGCAGTTCAGCGGTACGCGCAAGAAGGCGATGATCGACAGCACGCGCATCCAGATCCAGGGACTCGACAACGACCTGGAGCGTTTCAAGATGGACTGCGGGCGCTATCCCACGACCGACGAGGGGCTCGATGCCCTCGTCCACAAGCCCGACGACGAGGAGATCGCCGACAAGTGGGCCGGACCGTACCTCAAGAAGACCCCCAAGGACGCCTGGGGTGAGGACCTGATCTACGAACAGCCCGGGCAGTACAACGAGGATGGCTACGACTTGTCGAGCAAGGGGCCCGACCGCCAGGAGGGCACCGAAGACGACATCACGAACTGGGAAAAGACCTGACCGGCGCGATCCGGTCGCGCGTACGTTCGGAACCCCGGGGCGCAGACGGCCGGGCCATGATTGCGCCGCGGGGTTCGCGTGCGTATCCGCGGGCCGGCCGCGGGGAACCGGTACCCCCGCTGTCGTCCGGCGGCGAGGAATTGACGTGTTCGACACCGCCAGCCTTCAGCAACCGCCAGGCAGCGCCAGCGGGCCGCGGCTGCGCCGACCGGGCGGCGTGCCGGCGGGGGCCGGCGGCGGGTTCACGCTGCTGGAAGTCCTGATCGTGCTCGTGCTGCTGGGCGTACTGGCGGCGGTGGTCTGGCCCGACTTCGGCCAGGCCCGCCGGTCGCAGGAGCTCGACGAGTCGGTCCGGCGGATGACCACGCTGATCCAGATGTGCCGGGCGCGGGCGATGAACGACGGGCGGGCCTACCGGATCACGTTTCGCACCGACGGCACCATCCGGGTCACGCGCCAGCGCGATCCGCTCTACGCTCCCGAGCAGTTCGTGAAGTTTCGCGAGCCGTGGGCGCAGATGACGTTTCTGCTCGAGCACGTGTGGGTGGAGTCGTTGCTGCCGCTGCCCGAGGGGCCGCCGCCGATCGACGTGGACGACAACATGGTCGAGTTCGAGGAGTTCCGGCAGGAGCCGACGCCGATCGAGGAACTCGACGAAGCGTTCGATCTCGATTTCCAGACCGACGGAACGAGCGGCAGCGCCCGCTGGATTCTCCGCGACGCGGGCGGGCGCGGCGTGCAGATGACGCTCGACGGGCGACTCGGACGCGTGGACGTCAAGCCGGTCGAGTCGCTCGACGCCGAGGGGCTCGAGCGGCCGGAAGCGGTGGAGGAGCAGGAGGAGATCCCCTACGAGGACGAGCTCGAACCGCTGGAGGAACGCCCGTGAACGCCGACCGTCCGCAAACCCGGCGAACCGGCGCGATGCTGCTGGAGGTCATCATCGCGTTCTCGATCATGGTCTTTGCGATGGCCGTGCTGGGGGCGCAACTCTACAGCGGCATGCGCACCACGGCCCAGGCCGAGGAGATCACCCAGGCCGGCCAGTTGGCCGACCGGATGCTCGCGCTGGTCGAGCTCGAGCCCAACACCGTCCAGCAGTTCTTCGAGCAAAAGGAGATGGACGGCGATTTCGACGAGCAGTATCCGGGCTGGTTCTGGCGGGCGACCGTCGAACCGCTGAGCGACAACGATGACGAACAACTGGGCATGGTGACGATCGAGATCCTGCACCAGACCGACTCCGAACAACGCGACTCGATCGACGGGGCCCGCATCGTTCGCACGCTGCACATGCTCAAGGCCAACCCGGCCAAGATCGACCTGGCCAAAGACTTCGGCGTGCCCGAGGAACAGCTGGAGATGCTCGCGTCGTTCATTCCGATCGAGGGGTTCGATCCCAAGGCGCTCGATCCGCAGGCGCTGGTGTCGCTCGATCCCGAGACGCTGATGGGACTGTTGCCGGTCTTGCTGCCGTTGTTGCAGCAGTTTCAACTGGGCGGCGTCAACCTGCCGAACAACATCTCGCCCGAAATGCTCAGTCAGCTGGCCGGCGGCAACCTCGGCGACCTCTCCAGCCTGCTGGCGACGATGGGCGGCGGCGGCGGTGGCGGGCTGCCGGCGATTCCGGGACTTGCGGGTGGGGCCGGCGGCGGCGGGGGAGGAGACCTGGGCGCGATCCGCGAGCTGATCAAGTCCACGCTCGGCGATCAGCTCTCGGACGAGGAGCTCAGCCAACTGTTGAGCAGCATCGGTCCCGGCGGGGGCGGCGGTCAGGGCATCCGCAACCTCGACGCCCAGCGCGACGCGGAGAACGCCCGGTACAACAGGTTCCGCGGCGGAGGAAAAGGCCGATGATCCGCCGCGGGTGCCGGTGTCGCCGGGGGCTGACGCTGCTCGAGGTGCTGATCTCGATCAGCCTGATCGTGATCCTGCTGGGGGCGATGCTGACGTTCTTCTGGCAGGTGATCCATACCCGCGACGCCGTGATCGCCCGCGCCCGGCGGCTCCAGGTCGCCCGCCAGGTGCTTGCCCACATGCAGGCCGAGTTGCGCAGCGTGGTCGGGCTGGAGACGATCGGCTTCCCGATCGAGCAGCCGATCGTCGAAGAGGAGATGCTCGAACCGACCCGGGACGATACCGGCGAAAAGCCCGTCATGGCCCAGCAGCAGCAGGTGCCGCTGCTGGTCGGCGACCGCCGCACGATCACGTTCCTGACCGCCCGCCTGCCGGCGCGACACCAGTACGAGTTCTGGGAGGACGGGGCCGACCAGCCGCCGGCCCAGCACGATCTGACGCAAGTCAGCTACTGGTTGTGGGTCGATCCCGAGCAGACCGACGAGAACGGCGAGCCGATCATCGGCGGCCTGATGCGGACGGAGAAGAAAACGCTCAACCAGTATCTGGTCGAGCTCGATCAGCCGCTCGACGTGCGCAACGACATCTGGGCCCCCGAGATCGGCTACCTCGAGTTCCGCTACTTCGACGGCGTCGAGTGGACCACCCAGTGGGACGTCACGCAGGGCGACTCGCTGCCGCAGCTCATCCAGGTCACGATCGGCTTCGAGCCGATCACCTCCGACGAGCTGGCCAACAACGACCTCGACGAGTACCCGATCGAGGAATACCCCTACGGCGACGACCTGCCCCACCCGGACCGCTACAGCGTGATCGTCCGCATGCCGGCGGCGGACAAGTTCTTTTCCAGCCGGATCCAGCGCGTCGGCAAACAGGTGTCGGAGCAGTTCGGCGTGGAGGGCCTGCAATGAGCCGTCGCGCACGCGCATCGCGGCGCCGCGGCATGATCCTGGTGGTCGTGCTGCTGATGATCGGGCTGCTGGCGCTGACGATGGCCGGCTTTCTGTTCTTTACGCGGGCCGAGGGGGAGGGTATCCACGCGGTGGCCGACGGACACCAGGCCCGGCTCGCGGCCGAGTCGGGGTTCGAGGAAATCACCGTCCTGCTGCGCGCGCAGCGCGACAACGCCGCCGTCTGGTTCGACGATCCCAACCGCTTCCGGCACGTGCTGGTCTGGGCGCGCGACTACCAGCGTGACGGCGATCCGGTGCGCGAGGGCACTTCACGCCGCGACCTGCTCGAGGAAGGAAACGTATCGCCCGCCTGGCGGTTCAGCGTGGTGGCGCCACGCTACGACGGACCGCCCGACACGATGCGGTTCGGCATCACGCCGGAAAGTGCCAAGCTCAACCTCAATACCGCCAGCGAGCAGCAGCTTACCGCCCTGCTGACGCCGTTGCTGGTGGAGCTCCAGATCGACAACCCGCAGGACATCATCAACGCGATCCTCGACTGGCGCGACGAAGACAACGAGCCGCGCGAAGGCGGAGCGGAAAACGAGTACTACAACACGCTTGAACCCGCCTACAACGCCAAGAACGGGCGTTTCGATACGGTCGAGGAGCTGCTGCTGGTCAAGGGAGTCACCGCCGCGGTGCTCTACGGCGAAGACGTCAACCGCAATGGCATCCTCGATGCCAACGAGGACGACGGCGAAGCGAGTTTCCCGACCTACGACGACGGCGACGGCGAGCTCGATTACGGCATCGCGCCGTTTCTGACCGTTTTCTCGCGTGAGGTGGACACCTCGCTCGACAACCGGGCGCGGATCAACCTCTGGAGCGGGCAGGCGGTGCAGGCGGCGATCGCCGCCGACCTGGCGGCGGCGGCAGAGTCCGGCGAAACCGACCAGCCGCCGCTCTCGGCGGCGTCGGCGGCGTTCATCGCCGGCATCGCCGGCAATCAGGCGGTGCTCCAGCAGATGCACAGCGTGGCCGATCTCTACGCCGGCGCGGGGGCGGCAGAGGAGACCGCCGGCGGCGGGGCGGATCCCAACGATCCCAACGCCACGACCGGCGGGCAGTTACCGGCCGAACTGGCAGCCAGCCCGGTCACGCTCGAAGAAATGCCCTATATCATGGACCGCCTCAGCGTGCGTCCGCCGACCGAGGCCAGCAAGGCGATCGAGGGGCTCATCAACATCAACGCGGCACCGCTGCGGGTGCTGCGGGTGATTCCGGGCATGAGCGAGGAGGCGGCCGCGGCAATCGTCGCCGGGCGGGCCGAGGCGGGCGCCGACCTGCTGCGCACGCCGGCCTGGCCGCTGATGACCGGGGCGGTCGATGCCGCGACCTTCCGGCGGATCGCACCGTATATCACGACGAAGGCGTACCAGTTTCACGTGGAGGTGCTCGGTTACGCCGATCACCTCAAGACGTTTCGGCGTCTGGAATGGATCATCGAGATGATCGGCCCGATGGCCCAGATCAAGTATCATCGCGACCTGACCCGGCTGGGACTCGCGTGGCCGATCGACAGCGAGAACGTCCTGGTGACTTCGCAATAGGACCGCCGGCGCCGCGCTGCCGGCCAAGGACAGAGAACCGTGATCAAACTCGCCCGCAAGGTATTGTGCCTCGACTGGGACAAACGCGTGCTGCGGATCGTCGTCGCGCGGATCGGGACCGGGGACGGCATGGAGCTGGAAGACGCCCACGCCCACCTGATCCCGAACAGCGTGGACGCCGAAGACGCCCAGGCGTTCGGTGCGTTCATCGCCCGCCAGTTGGCCCGCCATCGCATCAAGCTCAGCCGCGTGCTGGTCAACGTGCCGCGCGACCGGACGGTGCTCAACCGGCTCACCGTGCCGCCCACGCCCGACAACGAACTGGCGGCGGCGGTGCGGTTCCAGGCGCTGCGCGAGCTGCCGTTTCCGCTCGACGAGGCCCGGATCGACTTCCTGGTCACCAGCCGCAACGAGGAGGGGCTGGCGACCGAGGTGCTGCTGGCCGCGGTGCGCAACGAGGTGTTCGAACACCTGCAGGCGGTCTGCGCCGCCGCCGGCCTCACGGCCGCCCGCATCGGGCTGCGGCCCTACGGCAGCATTGTCAGCCTGGCCCACCTGCCGGCGATGCTCGACCGCAGCGTGCTGTTCGTCGATGTCGGCCCGGCGATGACCGAGATCGACGTGACCCGCGAGGGTGAGCTGGCGTTTTCCCGGGCGGCCAACGTCAGCGTTCCGTTCCGCAGCGCCCGGCACATGATCGAGGAAACCGGCGCCGAGACCGGCGGCGGCGGCGCTGACGACGAACACGGACACGCGGTCGAGTCGGGCGCGATCAGCGACCTGTTGCTGGAGATCACCCGCACGCTCCAGGCCTACCGGGCCACGGAGGCCGCCGCCGCGATCGATCAGATCATCATCGGCGGCGGCACCGGGATCGAGGAACGGTTGCTCGAGGCGGTCGAGGAGCGTTTCGACCAGCCGGTGACGCTGTTCGATCCGACCGGGGCGCTCGGCGTCGCCGCCGACGAGGCGACCAAGCTTCGCGGCTTCGCGGCCGTGCTCGGGCTGGCGTGGGGGTTGGGCAAGGAAGGCACACTGGAGCTCGACTTCCTCAACCCCAAGGAGCCGGTACCGCCCGGCGCGATCCTCAAGCGCCGGCTCCGGATCGGCGCGGTCGTGGCGGCGGTGCTGCTCGTGGGGCTGGGGGCCTACCTGATCACCGATTACGTGCAGCGCAGCGACGCGCTGGCCGCGATCGAATCGGAAAACGCCAGGCTCAAGAAACAACTGCTGGCGGATACGGAGATCGACATCAAGGCCCGCGAGGCCGCCGAGTGGGATGCGGTGGCCCGGGCCAGCGTCTGGCTCGACCACCTGCTCTGGCTGACGCGGCAGGCCATCGACCCGGGGAAGAAGATGGTGATGACCGGGATCGATTTCAACGCGACCACGGCCTCGATCACCGTCAAGCTGTTGTGCAGCGACTGGGAGGTCGCCAACCAGTTCGCCAAGAAGCTCAACGAGTTTCGCACGCCCGAGGGGCACCGGATCTACCGCGCCGACCAGGGGGCCTGGACGAAGACCAAGACGGTCGATCCGAAGTTCAAGCTGAAAGTGGACTGTCGCATCGAGCTGCTCGAACTGAGCCAGCGGCCGGACAAGAAGGCCCGCAAGGCGAAATACAACAAACTCAAGCGAAGCATCTGACGCGCGCGGCTGCCGCGGAGAACACGGGTATGAAGAAAAGCGAAAAAACGCTGGCCGGTTGCCTGGTCGCCGTTCTGGCGGTTTTCATGGGCTACAAGATCGTCCACTCGATGATCGTCGTGCCGCGGGAAGAGCTCGGGCGCGCGATCGCGCGGGCGGAAGATCGCCTGGAGAAACGCCGCGCGCGTCGCCGGCAGCACGACCAGATCGTCGCGCAGTGGACCGGCGCGACGGCGCGAACGCTGGGGGCCGACTACAAGATCGCCCAGGATCGTTTCCGCGAGGACGTGGCGGTCCTGCTCGACCGCAACAAGCTCACCGAAGACCGCTCGATCGCCGCGTACAAGGAGCGGCGCGAGAAGAAGGGGCCGGCCCGGGGCTTCGTGGAGGTGCCGATCGCGGTGCGCGTCACGGGCAAGCTCTCCGACCTCGTGAACTTCCTGCGCGACCTGTATCAGCGGCCGTACCTGGTGCGCGTCGACAAGCTCAGCGTGCAGGCCGAGCTCAAGAAGAAAAAGAAGGGTTCCAAGGCCGGCGCGGCGGGCGGCAACCGCGATCCGCGGCTCAACATCAGCATGACGCTTTCGACGCTCGTGTTGCCGAAGCTGCCCAAGGTGGCGCACCCCACGTTCGACCTGGCCGACCTGCGCAACCCCGAGAAGGCCGAGAAGCTGCTCGCGTCGGCGCGGCGGTTGTCGTCCCGGCCCGAGGCGTACAGCGAGATCACGAAGGTCAACCCGTTCCGCATCTGGGAGCCGCCGCGTCCGAAGGCGGTCGCCAAGAAGCCCCCCAAGCGCACCGAACCCAAACCCAAACACACCCCGCCCAAGCCGCCGCCGCGGCGCAACGCGGAGAAGTGGGTGCTGGTCGGCACCGCGAGCGACGGGCGGCCGGTGGCCTACGTCTCCAACGAGGACGATCTGGCCGCGCCGCTGCGGGAGTACCGGCTCAACGCGAAGGTGGACGACGGCACGCTGGTCCTGATCGTGCCGGAGGGGATGGTGGTGCGCGTGCGCCGCAAGGTCGGCCGCCGCACGACGACGCACGATTATTTCTACGCGCTGGGCAAGAGCTTCAAGGAGCGCGTCGAAGTTCGCCCGGACAAGCACCCGGAGATCCACCGCATGTTGCGCCTGGCCCTGAGCCGCGGCGTGAAGGACAAGGTTGGTTCTCCGAAGTGACAAGTAGGTCAGTCATGTCGCACGGCAGATGACCCTGCTCATCAAGCGGGCCATATTGGCCGGGATGATGTTGAGATAGGTGCGAGGCACGCCCGGCCGCCGGCGCCGCCGGCGCGGGCGCCGCGCGGGGCGCGCCGGGACCGGTCTGGCAATAGGCGGCGGCCGGCCGTCTGCGGCGCGGTCTCGGGGCAAGCGCAGCCGGCGCGACGCCGCGCAACGCCCACCGGCGGCAGTGCCGGCGGCGCGGCGCGCCGTTGCGAGGGCCGCGTCCCCAAAAGGGGGGGCAGGGTCGCCGGGCGGGGCCGATCGCCGGCCACGCCGGGCCCGGCCCGAACGGCGCGGGTGGTCCCGGGGCGCTAACTCGCTTTGCCAGGGGCACTTCGCGTGATGCGGCGAAATCAAATTCCCCCGGCCGGGGCCGTTACCTTTTGGTCAAAAGCGGGTATAACACAACACGGGCGGCGGGACGGCTTGCCGAAAGGCGCGTCCCGGCCGCGGTCGTCGAGGCCGCCGGGACCGGCGAGTCGTTTCGACGCGTGGCGGCGCGGGCAGGATCGGTCGTCGTCTTTGGCTGGCAAGCCAACTCCGCACGAGAGTGCCGGATGAAGTATATCGTAGGACAAATTAGGTGGGCGGCCCGGTGCGCGGGCGGCCCGGATCCTGATCGGATTGAGGTGGTAGCATGACGCCCCTGGATTCGCAGCGCCGTGTGTGGGCGCCGCTGGCGGTGGTGATGTTCGCGTGGCTCGTGGCCGGAATCGTCCTGAGCCAGGACAAGCACGCCGCCGGCCGGGCGACCCCGGCCAAGCCGCAGCCTCCGGCCACCAAGGCCCAGCCGACGCCGACCCGGAGCGCCGCCGTCGCAGACAAGCCTGGCGGACCGGCGGCTTCGCAGCCGGTCAGCCGTCCGGGCAGCCACCTATCTCCTCATCCATCGACCTATCCGGCGACACAGGAGGCGCGCGAGCGGCTCGCGCGGCTCCACGCGCTCAAGCAGGCCGCCTCGCAGCAGAGCAAACCGGCCGCCTCGGCGCCCCACAGCCGTCCGGCCACCCCGCCGCCGGCCCGCCACCTGACGCGCGCCGAGCGCGAGAAGCGCCTCGCCGAGGCGCGTGCCCGGCGCAAGGCGGCGATGGAACGGGCCCTGGCCCGCCGCCGCCAGCAGGCCTCGCGGCCCGGGGCCGCGAGCAAGCCGGTCGCCGCCGCCCCGCGCGGCGTGACCAGCCGCCCGGCGGTGACGCGCAAGCCGGCGGCGGTGCGCAAGGCCGAGGCCGAGGTGAAGGTGGCCGAGCCGCCCAAGCGGGCCGACGGACGCGACTACTTCATCTCCTTCGACGGCATGCCGTGGGAAGACGTCATCAGCTACTACGCCAAGCTCGTCGGCAAGCCGCTCATGCCGACCGACGTGATTCTCAGCGGCGAGCTGACGTACGAGAGCAAGCGGCGCTTCACCAAGGAGGAGATGCTCGACGAGCTGAACTTCCTGCTGATCGACCAGGACGCATTCGTCGTCGAGACGACCGACTACATCTACCTGATCCCGCTCAGCGAGATCGACAAGTATCTTCCGCTCGATCGCTACTTCGATTCGGTCGAGGCGTTCGACCGGGCCCACCTGCGCGACCTCGAGTTCTGCGAGGTGCTGATTCAGATCAAGGATCGGCCCGCCAAGGACATCCGCGACATGCTCAGCCCGAGCATGCCCGACTATGCGCTGCCGGTGGTCGTGGGGAACACGAACAAGATCAAGATCACCGGGCTGGCCCGCGACGTGCGGCGGTTCCTCGATCTGCTCAAGATCGTCAAGGCCGAAAAATACGACCCGCGCACGACCAAGTTCATCAAGGTCGAGACCAACGTCCGCGAGGTCGAGCGCATGGTGCGCGAGGTGTTCAGCGTCACGCAGGCCCAGCGGCGCTACAACCGCGAGACCAAGAAGTTCGAGACCGTCGGCGGCGGCAGCAACATCATCATCATCCCCGACGAGCGCACCAAGAACCTGATCGTCAAGGCGACCCCCGACGAGCTCAAGCGCATCGAGGAGTTCGTCAAGAAGATCGACCAGAAGCCCGACATCGGCGAGTTCAAGACGACGGTGATCCCGGTGCAGTACGGCAGCGCGACCGACATCGCCAACCTGCTCAACCAGATTCTCCAGCAGGAACAGGGGCGGCGCAGCCGCGTGCCGACCCGCCCGACCCGTTCGCGCAGCACACGCGGCCGGACGCCCACGCGCACGGCGACCAACACCCCGGCCCCCGAGGACATCATCGTCGAGGATCTCTACGAGCGGGCCAAGAAGACCGTCCGCATCGTCGCCGATCCGCGCACCAACACGCTGATCGTTTATGCCAACGACGACGGGCTCAAGCGCGTCCGCGACATCCTCCAGCAGGTCGATCAGCCCGTGCCGGCCAACTTCAAGACCTTCAAGCTCCGGCACGCCCGGGCCGAGGAGATCCAGCCCACGCTCGAGCAGATCGCCCGCAGCATCACCGGCATCGGCGGCCGGCGCGGCGGCCGGGCGCCGTCGATCATCGCCGACCCCGGCCTCAATGCCCTGCACGTGCTGGCCGAGCGCGAAGACATGACGCGTATCGAACAGGTCATTGGCGACCTGGACATCGAAGGGGCCGAAGACCACTGGCATTTCGTCGAGCTCAAGAACATCACGGCCAGCCAGGCGGCCGGCATGGTGGCGCCGATGCTCCAGGGGGCCGGTCCGGCCGGGCCGCGCTTCGGACGCAGCCGGCGCGGCGGCCGGGCGGCGGCGACCTCGACCACGATCCCGCTGGACGAGGCCAACACGCTGATCGTGATCTGCTCCGACGCCGAATGGGAGAAGGTCGAGAAGATTCTCAAGATCGCCGACGAGAACGCGGTCAGCATCCGGCCGGAGATCCGCTTCTTCCCGATCGAGCGGGGCAACGTGCAGAGCATCGCGGCGACGATCCAGCAGCTCTACGGCAACTACCAGCACCCGGTGCTCGGGCGGTCGCGGACGTTCGTGGACGTGATGGGCGACAAGCTCGTGGTCCAGGGGGTGCGGCCGGCGCTCGACGAGATCGCCGCGCTGATCAAGTCGCTCGACGTGGCGCCGACCGAGAATCCGCTGGTGATCATCCCGCTCGAGTACGCCGACGCCACGCAGCTGGTGCAGTACGCTTCGAGCCTGTTGCCGCCCGGCACGCGCGTCGGACGGCGCGGCCGCGGGGCGGCCGGCCCGGGGGCGACGCTGACGGCCGACCCGGTGACCAATTCGCTGATCGTCCAGGCCGACAAGCTGACCGTGCAGCGCATCAAGGACTTCGCCCGCGACATGGAGGAGAAGGTCGCCGCCCAGAAGCCGCAGCGGCGTTATTACACGCTCAAGAACGCGGCGCCGCGCGACGTGCTCAGCGCGATCAACAGCCTGTTCTCCGGCGGCGGCGGATATCGCCGCGGGCGCGGTCCGGTCGGCACGCAGGTCAAGACGGTGATCGTGGGCAACCAGGTGGTGGTCGATGCGCCGGCGGACAAGCAGCGGGAGATCGAAGCGCTGGTGCAGCAGCTCGATGACCTGAGCGACAAGGGGATCACCACGCTGCTGGTCAAGATGCCCGGCGCCGACGTCCGCGCCATCGCCCGCAAGCTCAACGACGCGTTTCGCGAGCGCGTCCGGCGGCAGGGAGTCACGGCCCAGTTCTCCGACGACGCCTCGACCGAAACGATCCTCGTCACGGTGTCGAAGGACGTGGCCGACGAGGCCAACCGGCTGCTGGAGGAATACAAGGAGGCCAGCGCCGGCCTGGTGAACCAGACGACGTTCTACCAGCTTCAGAACGCCAACGCGAGCGACGTGGCGAGCTGGCTGCGCAACGAGCTGGTCACGCTGATGACCAAGAAGTTCGGGCGGGCGGCGGCCCAGCAGGTCCGCGTGACGGCCGACACGCGCACCAACCGCGTCATCATCAGTGCGCCGCAGGTCGCGGTGCAGGCGGCCGAGCCGCTGCTCAAGCAGTACGACGTGCCGCAGAAGGAGCTGGCGAACGTTTCGCCGATGGTGACCGAAACGCGCAAGCTGCCCGGGCTCGACGTGGCGAACCTGGCGAACCAGCTCAACCGGGCCTGGCGCGAGCGCGACCGCAGCCGGGCCGACAAGCTGCGCACCACCTTCGGCTACGACCGGCTCACCGAGATGCTGATCGTCACGACGCCCAAGGACACGATGGCGGAGATCGACGAGCTGATCGCCAAGTTCGTCGCCGAGACCGAGGGCATGACGCCCGAGCAGAAGTTCATCGAGATCAAGAACGCCGACGCCAACTACATCGCCAACCAGATGCGCAGCATTCTGAACGTGCGCATTTCGAGCCGGCGCGGGCGCGACATCGCCAACCGCGTGAACATCCAGGTGGATTCGCGGCTCAACCGGGTGATCCTCAACGCGCCCAAGTTCGCGATCGAGATGGCCGAGGCGCTGGTCAAGGAGCTCGACCAGCCGCCGACGGCCCAGAGCCAGCTCCAGACGATTCCGCTGGTCAACGCCGACGCCAACACGGTCTACGGCATCCTGCGGACGATCTTCAACGAGAAGATCCGGGCCCGCACGCTGTCGATCAGCGTCGAGCCGCTGACCAATTCGCTGATCGTCGGCGCGACCAAGGAGGACTTCGAGGACATCAAGCAGTGGGCCGAGAACCTCGACGCCAAGGCGACCGAGGCGGTCAGCGCGCCGGTCATCATCGAGCTCAAGAACGCCAATCCGTGGGACGTGTACCGCGTGCTCCAGACGACGTTCGTGCGCAAGGGTTACGGTCGCCGCCAGCCGCCGGGCAAGGAGATCAAGATCGAGATCGTCGCCGGGCGCAGCCTGGTGGTGCAGGCCCCGGCCGACAAGCTCAAGGAGATCAGGGAGCTGGCGGCCAAGCTGGACGAGATCGGACAGAACGCGCTGGTCGTGCGCACCTACAAGCTCGCCGGGCTGGGCACGCAGCTCAACGGCTTCGCCCGGCAGATTCAGAACGCGGTCAACAGCCAGGTCAAGGCCCGCGAGCAGCGGGTGAGCATCACGGCCCTGCCGGCGGCGGACACGCTGATCGTGACGGCGGCCCAGCAGCAGTTGCCGGCGGTCGAGAAGGCGATGGAGCAGTTCCGCGGCATCTACCAGCCGCAGAAGATGGAAACGATCGCGCTGCTCAACGCCGATGCCAACGCGGTCTACCAGGCGGTCAGCCGCGTGCTCCAGCAGAAGATTCGGGCGGGCAAGATCCAGCTCAGCGTCGAGGGCATGACCAATTCGTTGATCGTTTCGGCCAACGAAGAGGACATGAAAGACCTCAAGGACTGGGTCAAGAAGTTCGACGAGGCCGCGGCCGAGGCGATCGTCCCGCCGCGGATCTTCGAGCTCAAGAACGCCAGCCCGTGGGAAGTGCGCAGCGTGCTGAACACGACGTTCCTCCAGGGCGGGGCGGCCCGCCGCCGGCGCGGGATGGAGATCCGCTTCGACGTGGTGGGCGGGCGCAGCGTGCTGGTGCGTGCGCCGGCCGACAAGATGAAGCAGATCGAAGACCTGATCCAGCGTCTCGACGAGATGGTTTCCAACAAGGCCGAAGTGCGCACGTTCAAGGTCGCGGGCATGGGTGCCAAGCTCAACGACTTCGCCCGGCAGATCGAGCGCGCGGTCAATTCGCAGGTACAGGCCCGTGACCGGCGCATCTCGGTGGCGGCCTACCCGCCGGCGGACGTGCTGATCGTCACCGCCCAGCGCGACCAGTTCGAGATGATCGCCAAGGCGATGGACGAGTTCAAAGGCATCTTCAAGCCCGGGCGCATCGAGACGATCACGCTCAAGAACGGCGACGCCAACGCGGTCTACAACGCGCTGCGCAGCGTGCTCCAGCCCAAGATCCGGGCCGGCAAGATCCAGATCAGCGTCGAGGGGCTGACCAACTCGCTGATCGTGATGGCCAACGACGAGGACATGCAGGACCTGAAGGCCTGGGTGGCGAAGTTCGACCAGGCCGCGGCCGAGGCCGTTTCGCCGCCGCGGATCTTCGAGCTCAAGAACGCCAGTCCGTGGGAAGTGCGCAACGTGTTGAACACGACGTTCCTCTCGGGCGGTCGCGGCCGCCGGCAGGGGGGCAAGGAGGTTCGCTTCGACGTGATCGGCGGCCGCAGCGTGGTCGTGATGGCGCCGGCCGAGAAGATGAAGGACATCGAGAACCTGATCCACCAGCTCGACGAGGTGGGGGCCAACAAGGCCGAGGTGCGCACCTACGAGCTGGCCGGGCTGGGCAGCCGGATCAACGAGTTCGCCCGCCAGCTTCAGACGGCGCTCGATCGGCAGCGCAGCGGCCGCGAGCAGCGCATCTCGATCACGGCGTACCCGCCGGCCGACGCGCTGATCGTCGCGGCCCGCAGCGACCAGTTCGAGCAGGTCGAGCAGATGATGGAGCAGCTCCGGCCGCTGATGCAGGTCGCCAGGAGCAAGACGGAGTTCTTCGAGCTCAAGTACGTGGACGCCAACCAGATCGTCGGCCTCGTGCGTGACCTCGTCCAGAAGCGCAGCCAGGCCCGCGGCAAGCGCGGCTCGCAGGACTTCAGCGTTTCGGCCGACCCGCGCACCAACCGCCTGATCGTTTTCGCCCCGGAGACGATCCTGCCCGACGTGCGCGAGGTCGTCAGAGAGCTCGACGTCGAGGTCGAAGACACCGGCGTCACCACGATCGAGCTCAAGTACGCCGATCCGTGGGAGACGCGCAACGTCATCAACGACATGTTCGGCAACCGCGGCAGCCGGCGCGGGCAGTCGCAGACCGAGCAGGTCTACGTGACGGTGTCGAACAACACGCTGATCGTCAAGGCCCCGCCCAAGAAGCTCGAGCAGGTCAAGCAGTTCGTTGCCCGGATCGACGCGCCCAACCCCGACGAGTTGCAGATCAGGCTCTACGAGCTCAAGGTGCTCAACGCCCAGGACGTTTCGCGGCAGGTGCAGATGTTCCTGGCGGGGATCGGCGGAAACTACCGCCGGGGCGAGATGCGTCCGGGGGCTTTTGCCGAGCCGACGACGAACACGCTGGTCGTGATGGCCCCGGCCGACAAGCTGCCGTTTATCGACACGCTGATCAGCCAGATCGAGGCGCGCACGCCGGAAACCGCCGTCAGCCGCGAGTATGTGCTCAAGAACGCCCGGGCCGACCAGGTTCGCCAGCACGTCGAGCAGATGCTGCGCGTCAAGGTCGCGGAAAAGGAGGGCGCCGTGCGCGGGCGGCGGACCCAGCAACTGACCGCCGTCATGGCCGACCCGGACACCAATCGGCTGTTCGTGTTCGCTCCCGAGGAATACCAGGAGCTGGCCGCCGAGCTCATCAAGATGGTGGACGAGCAGGTGGACACCGGCGAGATCGTGCACATCATCCGCCTGGAGAACGCCGACGCTGCCTCGCTGGCCCAGACCGTCACGCAGACGATGCAGGGCGCCGGGCCGCGCGGGCGCGCTGCGGCGGCGCGGGTCAAGATCGTCGCCGATGCCGGCAGCAACTCGATCGTGCTCTCCGGACTGCCCAAGGACGTGGCGGACGTGGAGAAGATCGTCAAGGACCTGGAGGTCAAGTACGAGGCCATTCCCGAGTTGCACTACTTCGATCTGAACTACGCGATGGCCGGTGAGGTGGCCGACGTGCTGGCCGGCATGTTTCCCTCCGGTCGCACGCAGCGCGCGGCGGTCACGATCACGCCCGACGAGTATTACAACCGCGTGCTGGTCACGGCGAACCAGCGGACGATGCGGCAGATCGAGGCCGTGGTCGCCCAGCTCGACCAGGCTCCCAAGGACGGCGAGGGGCTGGGGCTCGCGGGCGGCAAGGACATCTATTTCGTCGAGGTCTATCGCGGCGATCCGTTCGAGATCGCGATGGACGTGAGCGACCTGCTGCCGCCGGCCGAGCAGGGCGGTCCGACGGTCGATGCCGACCTGTTCGGCGACTACATCAAGGTCGTGTGCCGGCCGGCGGAATACCCGCGGATCGAGCGGCTGATTCAGCAGTTCGACCGCCGGGCCAAGCCGAAGATCGTGATCCGGGCGCGCAAGTTCCTGGGCGATCAGCAGCGGCTGCTCCAGTATCTCCAGGCGCGGCAGCTCGAGTTCGAGGTCGTCCAGCCGCCCAGCGACATGCGGAAGACCGAGTCGATCATCATCGACCTGCACCCGGAGGAAGACCGGCAGGGTCGCGTGCCCCGGGCCCGCTCGCAGGCGCCGCTGCGCACCGGCCTGGGTGGCGTGGTGCTGGCCGCGGTGTTCGGCGACGAACCGCCGGCCAGCCGGCCGGCGGAACCGCCGCGCGCCGCTGCGCCGGACCGCAGCGCTGCCCCCGCGGCGGCCGAGCGCGTTTCGTCGCCGCCGATCGGCGGGTCGGCACCGGCGGCATCGTCTGACCGGCCGATGCGCCGCATCCGCACGACCGTTCAGATGCTGCCGGACGGCCGCGTGCTGATTCGCGGTCCGCAGGACGACGTCGAGGACATCGAGGACGCGATCGACCTGTTCGAGGAAGACCTCAGCCGCGGCGAGGTGATCCGCATTTTCCACTTCCGTCACGGCGACGTGAACGCCGCCTCGCGCATCCTCGACATGATGTTCAACACCCGCCAGGTGCGCATGCCCCAGCGGCCCCAGCCCAAGCAGAACGGTGGCAAGCGCGGCGCAAAAGCCGGCGCCAAGGGCCAGCAGGACATGATGGCCCAGATCCAGCAGATGCTCGGCAGCAAGGGGGGCGGCGGCAAGACCACCGGCGGGACCCAGATCCGCATCGCCACCGACGCCAGCCACAGCTATCTGATCGTCAAGTGCGATGAGGGGTTGCTGCCCGACATCATCGAGCTGTTGCGTGAACTCGACATTCCGCCGGCCAACGTGGACGTGGAGATCATCCAGCTCAAGAACCTCGACGCGTCGGAGACCGCGGCCAACATCAAGGACGTGCTGGGCATCAGCAAGTCGCGCAGCACGCGGGCGCCGGCTCCCAAGGGGCGCAGCCCGCAGCAGCAGCTCATGCAGATGCTCCAGCAGCAGATGGTTTCGGTCGGGGGGCAGGCCAGCGCCAAGGTGGAGTCGGTCGAGATCGTCCCGAACATGATCACCAATTCGCTGCTCGTCTCGGCCCCGCCCGACGTGATGAAGATCATCAAGTCGGTGATCGCCGACATGGAGAACCTCGAAGGCGGCGACGTGGTCGTCATCAAGCACGTGGTGCTCGAGCGGGCCCGCGTCGAGGACGTGCTGCCGCTGCTCCAGGAGATTTTCGCGGCGGCCGGCGGCGGGCCGCGCGGCGGCCGGCGGGTCAGCTCGCCGGCGAACCTTGGCCCGGTGACGATTTCGGCCGACCCGCGCACCAACGCGATCATCTTCGTGTCGCAGGCCAAGGACGTGGACACGGTCCGCGAGCAGATCGAGAGCCTCGACATCGCCGGTGCGATCGCCGACGTGGAGATGTACGTCTGCAAGTACGGCGATGCTGCGGCGATCGCCCAGGCCGTCGGCGAGATGTTCATGGGCACCGCGCCGCGCGGCGGCGGGCGGCGCGGTCCGCGCGCGGCGGCCGGCGGCGGCGCCAACATCGACCTGCGGATCACCGCCGAGCCGGGCACCAACACGATCCTGGTCCGCGCTCCGGACGAGCGGCGCGACGAGATCTTCAGGCAGATCGAGAAGCTCGACCGGCAGAGCCGCTACGAAATCCACGAGCTCCAGCTCGCCTTCGCCAAGCCGCAGCAGGTCGCCGACAAGCTGATTCAGATTTTCGGCGGCTCGGGTGGTTCGGCGGGGGGGCGTTCGGTCCGCGGCGGGCGGCGCGGCCGTTCGGCGGTCGCGCAGATCCAGGGGCGCATCGTGGTGGTCGGTGACGACAACACCAAGCGTCTGTTCATCCGCGCGCCCGACGAGATCTACGACGAAATGGAAAACCTCGTGAGCCTGCTCGACCAGCCCAGTGAGCAGCTCCAGGTCAAGCGTTTCGCGCTCAAGCACGCCGACGCCACCGCCGTGGTCGATTCGGTCAAGAGCGCGATGATGGAGTACATGCAGCTTCAGCGCCAGCTCGGCGGCGGCGAAATGAACATCGACGCCTTCACGGCCGTCGCCGACCCGCGCACCAACAGCGTGATCGTCGTCGGTTCGAAGGAAACCTTCGTGTTCGTCGATCAGATCATCAACGAGGTGGACGGCGCCATTCCGGCCGACCAGCAGAAGCAGTTCCGCATGTTCGTGCTCGACAACGCGGACGCCCAGACCGTGGCCGACGCGATCAACAGTTTCGCCGCCGGCGGGGGGGCGGCCGCCGGGCGGCGGGGCGGACGGCGGGGCCGCGGCATGATGGCCGGCGCGATGAGCGCGGGCACGCTCGACGTGCAGGCGGTTGCCGAGCCGTCCAGCAACGCCGTCATGGTCTACGGCCGGCCGGACGATGTGGCCCTGGTCGAGCAGAAGTTCATCCGCGAGCTCGAAGGCGCCGTCAGCGCGCACCTCCAGTTCGCGACGATCCCGGTCCGGGAGGCCGTGCCCAGCGAGCTCATCAGCTACATCCAGCCGTTCATCGACCAGACCACCGGCATGGGGGACGCGCGCGGCGGTCGCGGTGGTCGTGGTGGCCGGGGCGGGGCAACCAATCCCGGCCCGCGGCTGATCGGCAACGACAACGTCGGCACGATCATCGTCTACGGATCGCAGGCCCAGATCGAGCAGGTGCGGATGCTCGTGCAGCGGTTCGACAACAAGGACACGCGCTTCAACCAGCACGAGATCATCCCGATCCCCTGGGGCCAGGACGCGGTCGCGCTCGCTTCGCTGGTGCAGGACCTGGTCAACAGCAGTGAGCAGGAGATCGCCGCCCGGACGGGGCGCGAGCCGCGGCTGGTGACGGTCTCGGCCGACGAGCACAGCAACGCCATCATCGCGTTCGGCGACCCGGCCCAGACCGCGCTGGTCAAGACGGTCGTGTCGCAGCTTCAGGAGATCCGCCCGGAGAAGCCGGTCACGCGGATCATCGAGCTGGTCAACCTCTCTTCCGACGAGGCCCAGGCGCTGATCGAAGACATGCAGCAGCGGCGCGGCCCCAGCGGCGGCCGCGGGTCGAGCTATCGCCGTTCGCCCGGCCGCTCGCGCGGGTCGGGTTATCGCCGCTCGCCGAGCCGCTCGCGCGGGTCGAGCTACCGGCGGCCTTCGAGCGGCAACCGCCCGCGGCGGCGCAGCTGGAACGTGGACCTGTCGGTGGACGGCCTGCGGCTGGCGGCGGCGGATTCAGCGCCCGGCGCCGGTCCGGGGCTGCCGCTGATCGGTGCGAGCGTCTTCGGGCCGGGCGTGGCGGCCCTGCTGCTGCTCGACGACCCGAACGAGACCGCTGCGGAGGATGCGCCTCCGGCTTCCGAGCCCGATCGCACGCCGCCGGCCGATGACGCCGGGGTCAGCGGTGACGAGCAGGCGGCGCCGGTCGCCGACGCGAACGAGCCCGCGGACGAGCCGGTCGAAGCGGATCGGTCGGCGCCGCCGCGCGCGGCGGATCGGCCCGAGCCGGCCGGCGCGGTCCCGCCGGCGGCGCGCCCGCAGCCACCGGCATCGAACCGGCAGACGCAACCGGCCGCCGAGCCGCTGCTCAACAGCATCAGCGGCCAGCTGCGCGGCGAAGTGATCGCGACGCCGATCGACAGCAAGCGCATCATCATCACCGGCGACCAGGACGACGTCGACTTCATCGTCCAGATGCTCGCGCTGATGGAGCGCTCGACGCCGCGGCCGACGATCGAAGTCTTCACGCTCCAGAATACGAAGGCGGCGGCGATTGCCCCGGTGCTCGAACAGACCATGCAGGCGCTGATCCAGACGCGCGGCGGCGGCGACCGCGTGGACAATTTCAGCATCGTCGCCGAGGCGCGCAGCAACTCGCTGATCGTGTCCGCCTCCGAAACGAACATGGAGCTGATCGCCGAGATCGTGGCCCGCCTCGACATCGACACGCTCAAGGACACGCAGGTCAAGATTGTGCCGCTCAAGCACATGCGGGCCGCCGAGGCGTTCGATCTGCTCCAGGACGCGATCAAGAAGCTCAACGACATG
>CAYRXN010000350.1:0-3649 GCA_964428275.1 uncultured Planctomycetales bacterium
GATCGCGGCGATCCCGCTGCCCAGATCGCGGCCGGAAAGACGGCCGGAGACGGCAATCAGCTCACGCAGATCCTCGCGATGACGTTCCAGACGCCCCGGGCTCAGTTCGACCGAAGCCACGTCGTCGAGCGTCATGCGCCCCCCGTCCGCGGCGCGCACGGGCATTTCGCCGATGCGCTGCCGGGTGGCGCTTTGGGCGCCGGAGAGCACGACGCGCACGGCCTTGGTACGATCGCCCTCCAGGATGTAGGAAGCGGGCGTGCCGAGCATGGCCGTTTCGAGGTTCGCGCCGATCGCGGTCGTGTCCAGACCGGCCCGGGCCGCCGCCGCCTGCCGGATCCGATACCGCAACGACGGTCCCGCCACGACCAGCCCGTCGTTGACGTCCACGACGCCGGGAACCTGCTCGATTTCGGCTGCGATCTGCGCCGCGAGCCGTTTGCTCTGGGCCGTATCGCTCGTAAAGATCTTGATCTCGATCGGATCGGGCGACCAGGTCAGGTCGCCGATCAGGTCGCTGAGCACGCCGGGGAACTCGGTATTCAGCGCCGGCTCGGCCGCGGCGATGCGCCGGCGCAGCTCGTCGATGACTTCGGTGGTGCTGCGTGTGCGATTCTGGCGGAGCTTGACCAGAAAATCGCCCGTATTCGGCTCGGCGATGGCCAACGCGAGGCGGGCGCCGGTGCGGCGCGAGTAGCTTTCGACTTCCGGCGTGCTGCGCAGGATCTCCTCGACGTGCCGCAACATCCGATCGGTTTGCGCCAGGCTCGTGCCAGGCCGCGTGTAGTAATCGAGCACAAACGCGCCTTCGTCCTGCTCTGGCAGGAAGTCCGTCTCCAGTTGCGCGTAGATCCCCACACCGCCCGCCACGACCAGGGCCACCGCGGCCAGCCCCGCCACCGGATGCCGCAGAATGTGGCGCGCGGCCCACTCATAGAGCCCGATCAGGCGGCGCAGCAGCGGGCCGCCCTGCTCCAGTTCGCTTTGCACCGCCTGTCCGCGCCGGCGGATAAACAGCGCTCCCAGCGTCGGCGTCAACGTGACGGCGATTACCAGCGACGTGAGCAGCGCCACCACCATCGTCAGCGCCAGCGCCCGGAAAAACACGCCCGACACGCCGGTCAGGTACGCCAGCGGGAGAAACACGACCACCGGCGTCAGCGTGCTGCCGACCAGCGGCAGGCCGACCTCGTGAATCGCCAGCTGCGCCGCCTGCGTGCGCGAATGCCCCGCGCACACCTTCGCGTACATCGCCTCGACCACGACGATCGCGTCGTCGATCACCAGTCCGATCGCGGCCGCGATGCCGCCGAGGGTCATCAGGTTGAAGCTCATGTGGAAGATGTGCATGCCGACCAGCGTGCTCAGCACCGTGACCGGAATCGCCAGGGCGGCCACGACGGTCGTGCTCACTGTGCGCAGAAAGGCGTAGAGCACGACGATCGACAGGGCCAGCCCGATGAAGATCGCCTCCCACACGCTGCGCACGCCTTCACGCACGAACTGCGACTGGTCATAGAAAAACGCCAGCCGCACGTCCGGCGGAAGCTCGTCCTTCAGCTCGCGTAACTCCCTTTGCAGCGCGTTGGCGATCGCGACGGTGTTGCCGTCGGGCTGGCTGTACACGTTGAGCAGGACCGCGTCCACACCGTCGGCCGTGACGATATTGAAGCGTGGCGCAGCGCTCCTTCGCACAGCGCCGACATCGCGAACGCGGATCGGCGAGGCGCCGGCCCAGCCGATCACGAAGTCCGCCAGCTCCCGGGGGCTGGCGACCCGGCCGTCCACCAGCGTCAGGTAGAGCTGCCGGTCCTCCTCGTGCATGCCCGCGGGCACGAACCGGTTGCCGCGCTCGATCGCGTCGGCGACATCCTGGGGCGCAAGGCGAAACGCCTCCAGCTTGAGCGGGTCGAGTACGACGTGATACTCGGGCACGCTTCCGCCCACGAGGGCGATCCGGGCCACGCCGGGGATGCGCAGGAACCGCGGCTGGATGTCGTAGCGGGCCATCTCCCACAGGTCGGTCACGCCGCGCGACTGGCTGGTCAGGCTGATGCCGATGATCGGAAACGCGGCGAAAGTCAGCCGCTGCACGTCCGCGGTGGCGGTCGCTGGCAGCGTGGCCCGGATTTGCGACAGCCGGCCGAGCACGTACAGCTCGGCCTGCACCATGTCGGTGCCCCAGTCGAAGAACACGTTGATCTCGGCCGAGCCGCGTCCGGTGGCCGATCGGATGTTCACCGATCCGGGGATGTTCTTCATCGCCTCTTCGATGGGACGCGTGATCGTGGCCATCATCTCGTCGGCGGGCATCACGCCGTTGTCGACCAGAATCACGACCCGCGGGAAGTCGGTCTGCGGAAACACCGAGGCCGGCATCCGAAACGCGCTGTATACGCCCGCCAGACACACCACCAGAGCCACGAACAGGATGCCCTTGCGGTGGTAAACGGCGAACGTTTCCCGATTCAGGTCCCTACCGTCCACGATTGGCGGCCTCTTGCGGAGTCCCAAACCCTGCCCCCGGTGACGCTGCGCAGCGCAGACGGCTCACAACAACCACGCCGCGAGCATCTGGCCAAGCCAGTCGGTCGCGAAGGTCTGCACCTGCGTACCAAGCTCGCTCGCTGTCGAGGGCGTACCGATCGCCGGGACGCATCCCCACCACGCCAGCATCAGCGAAACAGCGGTGGCGAGGGCAAGGCGTTTTCTCAGAGCGCTGCGTGTCATCTTCCTCTCACTTGTCGGTCGAAACCGGCGCGGAAGCCGGAGCAGGCGCCGGGGGAAGTTCACCACCCACCGCCTGACGAAGCTCGGCCAGCGCGAGCGCGTAATCACGCCGGAGCTCGACATAGCGGCGGCGCTGGGCGATGAGCGCCCGCTGGGCATCGATCAGGGCGATGATCCCCTGCTGACCGGCGCGATAGGCCCGGCGGGCCGCCTCGACGTTCTGCTCGGCAAGTGGCAGCGACCGATCGCGCATCAGCGCGACCACATCGCGGGCGCTGCGCGCGGAGATCAGCGCCCGCGACACCTCGCGTGCCACCGTGTCGAGCAGGTATTCGAACTCTTTGCGTCGCCGCCGGGCCTCGTATTTCGCTTTTGCGATCTGCGCCTGGTTCTGATGCCAGATCGGCAGCGTGATCTCCAGCGTCGGCCCCAGGACCGCGTCGATGATCTGGCTGCGGTCGAGGCGGCGCTGCCCGCGTGACTGCAAGTCCGGCGCGGTCGGTTGGCCGCTTGCGATGCTCGCCCGCGCCGTATCGGCCAGCACGTGGCGCCCCGGCAGCGCCCGCTGCTCGCCGCGTTCGAGCTCGAAGCCCACCGCGACGTCCGGAAACGCTTCCAGAACCTGCCGGCGCAGCTCCTGCTCGGCAGCCGCGACGCGCAGGGCAGCCACGCGGGCGTCGAGCCGCCGCCGCAGCGCCGCCAGAAGCAGTGCGTCGTCGCTCTGTCCGGGCAACCGGTCGCTCGGCAGCGTCCCGCGGATGGTCCAGTCGCGGGCGCCGCGGGACAGGCCGAGCACGTGCGCGAGGTCGGCGCGGGCGAGCTGGCGATCACGCTCGACCAGCAGCAACTCGCGCTCGACTTCCAGCACGTTGGCGCGGGCCAGGTTCACGTCGAGCCGGCCCACCTCGCCGGCCGCAAA
>CAYRXN010000351.1:0-3140 GCA_964428275.1 uncultured Planctomycetales bacterium
TGAGCGGGCCCTGGGGGATTGTGCGCCGCCAATGGCGGGAGGTCTTGGAAGATGTTCCCGTGCGGGTCGGCGCCGCGCGGTTCTCGTGCCAGGGGGCATGTGCCGGTGGTGGTCGGACACTTGGCCGGCCGATAGGATGACAGCGTGTGCGGAGCGATGCGACCGTGACTTGCTCCGCGGGTACAAGACAGGGGTCGCGCCGGCGATTCGGAAACCAGGCAGTGTGCCTGGAGCAAGTGCCCCCGTGTTATCCAGGGAGCCGCGTGATATGTACCGGTTCAACAGACGGACGCTGTGGTGGTGGCGGTTGTCGTTCCTGGCCGCCGGTTCAACCCTGATTCTCGGCGGGTGTGATCCGACGTTGCGGGCCACGGTCGAGAACGGAATCATCTCGTCCTCGACGGCGTTTCTGGGCGCGCTGCTCCAGGCGATCATGCAGCTTGTCCAGGAAGCGCACGCCTAACCGGTCGCTTCGAGCGTTGTAATCTTGCGCCGGATCTGCTTGATCGCCGCGCGCACATTGCGAAGGAAGGCGTCGGCCTGTCGCGCGGCGCGGCGATAGGCTTCTTCCGAGCCGCGCAGGTCGTCGAGCAGGCAATCCAACTCGATCATCAGGTCGGCGAGCCAGTCGTCGTCGTACTCCTCGACGCGGGAAACAGCCCGTTGGAACGCTTGACGCGTCAGGGGATCGACCTCTCCGCCGTCGGGCAGCGCCGCGACCTGCGCCGCGTAGGCATCGATCACGGCCCGCACGCGCTTGACTTCCGCGCCGATCGCCCGCTCACGCTCGACCAGCTTGCGAGCGGCTTCGTGCCGTTCGAACCGCTCTGCGCACAGCCGCAGCGCCTCGCAGTGGCTTTGCAACTGCTGCTTCGACAGGATCGCGGGCAGGCTGTCGTGAATGGCCTCCAGGCGGCGGCGCACCCAGTTGGCCGTCTTGAGATCACCCTTGTGGGCCGCCTCGCTCGCGTGGCGCACCAGGTCGTCGAGCTGCCGGCGGAACTGGTCCCGCCGCACGATCATCTCACGCACGCGGTTCTCGCAGCGTTCGACTTCCTCGGCTTTCACCTGACCGGGGTAGCGCCGGCGCAGATCGCGCATGCGGGTCAGAACATCGTTGGTCCCGGCTTCGTTGAAGGCGGCGATATGTTGTTCGAGCTCGATGCGCAGTTTGCCGAACGATCTCCGCACGCGTTCGCCCAGCGGTACGTGGTACTCGACCGGTTTCGTGCGGTGTCGGGGAACGGTGGCCCCGTCGGCCAGCGGCAGGTGCGCGCGCGCCCGCAGCTCGGCCTCGCGCTCGGCGATGAAGGCCCGCAACATCCCGGTCAGCACGGGGTCGCTCTGCACCTCCGGATGGGCCAGCGCCCGGCCGCCGACGTACGCGAGCGATTCGGGGTCGCGGGCCTCCCGCATGATCTCGCTGCAACGCTGCTGGAAGATGGCCTCGCGCCGCCGCGATTCCGAGCGGGCACCCTCGCCGGGAATGCCCAGCGTCGCCAACCGCAGGAGCTCACGCCGCCCGCCGGTGCAGCGCACGGGGCCATTGGTCTGGTCGAAGAGGTCGAACGGGATGCGGGCCTGCGGGTCGAGCCAGCCCAGCGATCGCAGCGTGTGCAGCAACCACTCCGCGAGATCGGCAGGCAACTGGGCCGCAACGGTCTCGGCGACAGCACGCGGCGGCAACGCCCGCTCGGCTCTCAGCCGCCGGAGCAAGGCGACCGCGGCGCGCTGGTAAAGACGCGGCCAGTCGAACCCGTCGCGGGAGCCGTCGGAATGTCGTGCGGGTCGGTCTTCGCAGATCGCCATACTCTCACGCTGCGACGCAGATTTGCCTTCCGAGAATATGATACCATCGCCTGGCCCTGGCGCAAACAAGGCGTTTGCCCGACCCGCCGCCGAGTTGTCGCCCCGCTCGCGGCGAAATACCATGAGGTAGTCTTCTCCGGAGGAAACTGAATGTCGAAATCCAAGGTCGCGATCCTGCGTACCTCGCCGGCGACGGTGCTGCGCGATTACCACGAGTTGATGAACCTCGCCGGCTATCAGGACGTGGTCGCCAAGGACGCCGACACCGCGCTCAAGATCAACATTTCGTGGCATTTCTTTTTTCCCGGTTCGAGCACCACGCCCTGGCAGCTCGATGGTGTGATCCGGGCGATGAAACGCGACGGCTACGACCCCGATCTCATCCACGGCTGCCACAACCGCACGGTCGTGATCGACGCCCACTTCGGCGAACGCGAGAACAAGCAGATCCACGTCATCGAGGCCCACGGCCTGCGCAATGTCCACATCTACGAAGGCGAGGAGTGGATCGGCATCAAGGACGCGGTGGGTGATCTGGCAAAACAGTTCCTGTGTCTCAACGAGGTGTACCCGCGCGGGTTCATGATCCCGCGGCGCTTCATCGGCGAGAACATCATCCACCTGCCGACCGTCAAGACCCACGTCTTCACCACCACCACCGGGGCGATGAAGAACGCCTTCGGCGGGCTGCTCAACGAACGCCGGCACTGGACCCATCCGGTCATCCACGAGACGCTGGTGGACCTGCTGATGATCCAGAAAAGAATCCACCGCGGCGTGTTCGCCGTGATGGACGGCACGTTCGCCGGCGACGGCCCCGGCCCGCGCTGCATGATCCCGCATGTCAAGAACGTGATACTGGCCTCGGCCGACCAGGTTGCCATCGACGCCGTCGCGGCCAGGCTGATGGGCTTCGACCCGCTGGGCATCAAGTACATCCGGCTGGCCCACGAGCGCGGCCTGGGTTGCGGCGACCCGCGGCAGATCGAGATCGTCGGCGATAAGCAGGCCGCCGAGGAGAACTGGCACTTCGTCGGTCCCTACAAGAAGATGACCTTCGCCAGCAAGATGCAGCACAAGATCTACTGGGGCCCGCTCAAGAAGCCGATCGAGTGGAGCCTCAAGACCGTGCTGGCGCCGTGGGCGTACATCGCCAGCGTGATCTACCACGACAGCTTCTGGTATCCCACGCGGGCGCGCAAGATGATGGAGCAGGTGCTCGACAGCCCCTGGGGCCGGCTGTTCGAACACTGGGAGCAGGCCGCGGCCGACGAGAACGGTTATCCCGACGTGGGCAACGTGCCGCACAAGCTGCACAAGAGCGGCTGGAG
>CAYRXN010000352.1:0-3617 GCA_964428275.1 uncultured Planctomycetales bacterium
GGACAACGATTTCCGCTTCGAGGCCTGAAATGATCGACATCAAAGTCATTCGTGAAAACCCCGACGCCGTCAAAAAGGCCGTGCGCGACAAGGGAATGGACGTAGACATCGACCGCGTGCTGGCGGTGGATGCCCGCCGCCGCGAGCTCACCGCGCAGTTCGACACGTTGCGACACCAGCAGAAGCAGGCCGGCGAAAAAATCGCCAGGGCCCCCAGGGAGCACAAGGCCGAGCTGAGCAAGGAGATGGGCCAGATCAAGGCGCAGCTCAAGCAGATCGAGGAGCAACGCGCCGCCGCCGAAGCGGAGTTGAGCGAGCTGATGTTGCTCGTTCCCCAGTTGCCCCACCCCGACGCCCCCATCGGCCCGGACGAATCCGGCAACGTCGAAGTGCGTCGCGTGGGCGCGCCGCGCCGCAAGGCCGACTTCGGCTTCGAGTTCAAGGACCACGTCGAGCTCGGGGCCGCGCTGGGGCTGTTCGACCTGGAACGCGGCGTCAAGCTGGCCGGCAGCCGCAACTACGTGCTCACCGGCGCCGGCGCCATGCTGCACGAAGCCGTATTGCGGCTGGCCTGGGACATGATGATCCAGCGCGGCTTCACACCGCTGACGGTGCCCGTGCTCGTGACCGAGCAGCTCATGGTCGGCACGGGCTTTTTTCCGCTGCACCGCGAGGAAGTCTACCTGGTCGAGCGCGACCAGAAGTGCCTGGTGGGAACCGCCGAGGTGCCCGTCACCGGCCTGCACGGCGACGAGATCCTCGATCTCGAGGACCTGCCGCGCAAGTACGTCGCCCGCAGCACGTGTTTCCGCCGCGAAGCCGGTGCGGCCGGCAAGGACACGCGCGGACTCTACCGCATCCACTACTTCGACAAGCTCGAAGAGGTGGTCGTCTGCCGGGCCGACCCCGACGAATCGGCCCATTGGCACGAGGTCATCCTCCAGAACGCCGAGGACCTGCTGACGGCGCTCGAACTGCCCTACCGCGTGGTCGAGGTCTGCACCGGCGACATGGGCCAGAGCAAGGTGCGCCAGTACGACGTGGAAACCTGGATGCCCAGCCGCGAGATGTACAGCGAGACGCATTCGGCGAGCCGTTACCACGACTTCCAGGCCCGCCGGCTGCGAATCCGCTATCGCGACGAAGGCGGCCGCGTGCAGGTCTGCCACACGCTCAACAGCACGGTGGTCGCCTCGCCGCGCATTCTGATCCCCCTGCTGGAAACGAACCAGAACGCCGACGGCAGCGTGACGATCCCCAAGGCGCTGCGGCCATACATGGCGGGAATGGAGCGGATCGAGCCCGCGAAAGGCTGAGGGGCGCGCCCGCCGGTCGCTGGCAGGCTGTCGCGGGGGCGATCAGGACGAAAGCGGGAGCGGTTCGACGTGCGGGCGCAGCGTGCCTGCGGCCGGCGGCGGACCGTGATAATCGTGCCAGCTCGACCAGCGCCATTGCCGGGCGTGGGCGCAGTATCCCGCCTGGACGGGGGCCAGGTGCATCGAGCGTACCGCGGCGATCTGTTCATCGGGGCCGTCGAGCGCGTGGACGGGCACCTCGCCGGGCTGCCAGAATCTGAAAACGTAACGGCCGCGGCCTTCCCGTTGCACCAGCGTGCGCAAGAGGGGAACGTTGCGGGTTTGCAGGGCTTCGCGGGCCCGTTGCTCAAATACGCGCTTCACGACGTACCCCACCCAGGCCAGACGCGGGCGGCTGTCAACGGGGTGGGTCACCAGCATCCGGGCCTGGGCGGGCAGGAAGACGAACGCCGCCAGCGTCAGGCCGTGGCGCGGCAGGACGTCGTTGAGAATATCGGCCAGTTCGTGACAACGCGCGTCGGAAGCGAGCAGCGGCTGGCGTTCGAAGCAGGTCAGCGTCAGTTCGCGCGCGGCGCGCGGCGGCGCCTGGGATGGTGGCGGCGAACAGGCGGGTTGCATCGACGCAGCAGAAATCATCGCAAGGCCCGGACCGGTCGGTTGCTGAAAAACTTCGACAAGACACGGCCTCGGCGTGCGGCGGGGCGCCCGCGAAGCGGCGCGGGACCGGACGTCGGGGCCGCTTGTGTGGAGCGCGCTGCGGCGGACCGCAGCCCGTGGCTCCAACTCTCTTATCGGCCGGACCGGGCCCGGACTCCAGTACCCGCCGGCGACGAAGCGCCGGCCAGCCGTTATGATTCGCGCCCGGTGGCAGGTGGCACCGGCTGATCTCCACGAACAGAGGAACCCCATGCCGATCTATCGCGTCGAGGTCCATCCGCGCGGGCAACGCGGCGAGTTCGCCGCCGACACCGCCCTGACCGAGCGCATGCGCCAGGCGGGACTGTCCGAACTGCGTCGCGTGCTCGTCTCCCGCCTCTACCTGATCGAAGGCGACCTGGACCGCGCGGCCGCCGAGCGCGTCGCGCGGGGGCTGCTCGCCGACCCGGTCACGCAGACCGCCCTCGTGGCCGCGTGCGACGATGAGATCGCCGATCCGATCGACGGCGTCGCGATCGAGGTCCACCCGCGGCCGGGCGTGATGGACCCGGTCGCCGAGAGCACGCTCGCCGAGCTGCGCGCCGAGGGGCTCGCGGTCGAGAGCGTCCGCACCGCCCGGCGCTACGTGTTCGAGGGACCGCGCGACCCGCACGCGGTCGTCGAAGCGGTCGCCCGCGAGATCGCGAACGACTGCATCGAGCGCATCGTGTCGGGAACCGCGGGGGTGGCGCCCGCCCCCCGGCCGCCGGCCGGCGCCTTCGAGCTGCGGCACGTGGCCCTGCGCGACCTGGACGACGCCGGGCTCACGCAGCTTTCGCGGCGCGGGCACCTGTTTCTCTCGCTCGACGAGATGCGGGCGATCCAGCGGCATTTCCGCGGCCTGGACCGCGACCCGACCGACCTGGAGCTCGAAACGCTGGCCCAGACCTGGTCCGAGCACTGCGTACACAAGACGCTCAAGGCCGAGGTCACCTATCGCGGCGCGCCGATGGGGCGCGCCCCGGCCGACGCGCCCGCGGTCGAGCTGCGTTACGAGAACCTGCTGCGCGACACGATCGCGCGGGCGACGCGCGAGCTGATCGCCGCCGGCCGCGGGCCCGAGTGTCTCTCGATCTTCGAGGACAACGCCGGCGTGATCGGTTTCGACGAACGGTTCGGCATCGCCTTCAAGGTCGAGACGCACAACCATCCCTCGGCGATCGAACCCTACGGCGGCGCGGCTACCGGAGCCGGCGGGTGCATCCGCGACATCATGGGCTGCGGACTGGGCGCCCGGCCGATCGCCAACACCGACGTGTTCTGCGTCGCCCCGACCGATTGGCCGCGCGCGCGGCTGCCCAGGGGCGTGCTCCATCCCCGCCGCGTGCTGGAGGGCGTCGTGCGCGGCGTCGCAGACTACGGCAACCGCATGGGTATTCCGACCGTCAACGGGGCGGTCCACTTCGACGCGCGCTACCTGGGCAACCCGCTGGTCTACTGCGGCTGCGTCGGGCTGATTCCGCGCGACCGCATCGCCAAGGCCGCCCGGCCCGGCGACCGCGTGGTGGTCATCGGCGGCCGCACCGGCCGCGACGGCATCCACGGGGCGACGTTCTCTTCCGCCGAGCTCACCGACTCGCACGCCGAGGAGTTCTCGCACGCCGT
>CAYRXN010000353.1:0-2895 GCA_964428275.1 uncultured Planctomycetales bacterium
CGGACGCGCAATCGTACTTCCAGGTCACCTTCGTCATCGAAGACGATTTCGTCTCGGCGTCGCTGCGAGGGCACATCGTCTCGGACAGCTTCGGCCAGGCCGGCGTACAACTGTCCGGTCCCGGCGGCGTCGTGTTCGACGGGTTCGTGCAGTCGCAGTTCTGGTGGCAGGATATCCAGGAGTCGTTTCTGCTGACGGCCGGAACCTACACGCTGACGATCCAGGCGTTCGCCGACTCGGCGGCGTCGGGCTACAGCAGCGAGGGTCAGAGCGGCGGCTTCGACCTCGTGTTCGCCGTCGGCCCCGGCGATACCGACTGCAACGGCAACGGCATTCCCGATGGGGTTGACGTGCGCGGCAGCGTCTACGCGGTGACCGACGCCGGCGACGGTCTGTACGAAACGCTCGATCCGAACCACACGGGCGATTTCTGGGAACTCATCGGCGAGATGGGCGCCGGTATTGCGAGCGTCAGTGGACTGACCGAAGACCCGACCACGGGACAGTGGTACGTGCTGGCGTACGCCGACGGCCAGCAGCAGCTCGGTACGCTCAACCCCGACACGGCCGCGGTCAGCCTGATCGGTCCGCTCAGCGCATCGCTTCCGCCCGACGAGCGTTTCGGCGATATCGTCTTCGCGCCGGACGGGACGCTGTACGTGGCGTACTCGTTTGCCGGGCTGGGCGTGCTCGGCATCGTGGACACGGGCACCGGGGCGGTAACGATTGCAATGCTCGGCATCGGCTACGGCGGAACCTACGGCCAACACGCCCTGGCGGCCGATCCCGCCACCGGCCTGCTGTATCACGCTTACGATCAAGCCCTGGAAACGATCGATCCGCAGACCTTCGCGCGGACGATCCTGGTTTCGTCGGGGGGACCGGTCTGGATGGCCCTGACGTTCGACCACAGCGGCGCGACGCTGCTGGGGGCGACGAGCAACCGCGAGATCACGTCGATCGACCCGCAGACCGGAGAGGCCCGGGGCGTGCTCCATCCGTACACCCTGCTCGGAATGATTACGGGCATGCTGTATCGCCCCCTCAGCGAAGACGTCAACCGCGACGGGATCCCCGACGAGTGCTCGCCGCCTGGAGACATCGACAACGACGGCGACGTGGACCTGAGCGACCTGGCGCGCCTGCTGGCGGCTTTCGGAACCTGCGACGGCGATCCCGCCTTCGACGCGGCCGCCGACGTGAACGCCGACGGCTGTGTCACGCTCGAGGACCTGTCGATTCTCCTGTCGGATTACGGCGCGGGGACGTAGCCGCCGGGGCCACCTGGTCGAACTCCGCCGGGCGGGTGGTCCTACTGGCCGGCGCCGCCGCCGATGTGCCAGCCCGGCGGCGTGGCGCCTCCCTTGAGAACGTGGAACCGGCGCCGGCCGAGCAGCTCCGCGTCGCTGAGCAGCTCGAACGCGTACTGTCCGGGCTTTTCGATCGGAACGCCCTGCATCGCGAAGACCAGGTCAACCATGCTGAGCGGGTCCGGCGCTTCCACGTGGCCCCGCGTCGTCATGAGCACGTGATTGTCCTCGTCGCGCATCAGGCGCAGTTGCAGCGGTGTGCGCCCCCCGATCTCGGTCAGCGTCGCCATCACGGCCATTTGCTGGATGCGCGTCGGAAACGACGGCACGACCACGGTATTGAACAGCCCGATCGCGCTCTTCTTGTTCGTGAGCCGATCATCGATGACCTGGTCACAGACCAGCAGCGAGACGAGTGTCGGGGCGGCGGCTGCGGGCTTCTCGGACATGTCGGCAACTCCCTGTGTCAAGCGGTTGGCGCCGCCCGCCGGCGTTCCCGGTTCGCAACCGGTATTGTCCGGCGGGCGGTGCCGGTCGCGCCGGTGCGTTTATCGTACCGTCCGGGAGCCGTCACGGCGGACGGGGATCAGATATCCGGCCGGCGCGGCTTGCGAAAATAGTAGACCGGAACGTCGGTCCTGTAGCCTTGCGAGGCAAACAGCCGCGCTGACGGCTCGTTCCCCGCTTCGACCAGCGCGGCGATGATCTCGATTCCCTCGGCCATCAAAGCCTGTTCGCAAGCCTCGATCAGCCGGCGGGCGATGCCGCGGTGGCGGTACTCGGGCAGGACGGCGAGCCGGTTGATCCACCCTTTCCGCACGTCGTGTGTTCCCAGCACGGCGCCCACGATGCGGCCGTCCAGTTCTGCGGCGAGGTAGCAAGTCGGAAACCGTGCGAGCTGTTTGAGAAACTCCGGCTCGGCGTCGCGCCCCTGGGGCCGCACGGAAAGCCCCGCCGCCTGCCAAACCGCGCACAGCCCGGCGTAGTCGTCGGGGCGCAGTGGCCGGATGTTCGGCGTGTCCATCTCGGGTGTCGTCTCGTGCGTCAACGTTGGTCTCCCGGTCTGCGCCGATCGGAAAGGAGCAGTCTCCTGGCCCTGCAAAGCGCTGCGTGCCGAGGCCCGCGCCCGGCTCACGCGCACCGTGTTTTCGTCGTCGGCGTCCCCGAGCACGCCTGTCTTCGTCGGCGTACCTCGAAGATGATCAGGACGATCAGTGCACCAGTCGAGTCCGCGATCCAGTCTCCCCAGGAGGGGCCGCGATGAACAAAACCCTGCAAGTACTCGTCGATGCCTCCATAGGCCACGAGCACCAGCGCCCCGAGCCAGAAAAACCACGCCGCCGGCGGCCGACGAAACGTCTCGCCGAACCGCCAGTACAGGAACGCCAGCAGCGCATAGATGACGAAGTGGATGAACTTGTCTTCGTTGGGAATCGCGGTCGGAATCTTCGGGCCCGGCAGGTGCGTGCCGCAGAAGATGTAGACCCAGTACGTGGGTAGCGCCCGCCGGTACCAGTGTTCCCAGGATTTCGACCAGCTTCTCATGGCAGGCGCTAGGGGGTGCGTTCTGCCGGGGAGGATGCCG
>CAYRXN010000354.1:0-2960 GCA_964428275.1 uncultured Planctomycetales bacterium
GGGAATCCGGTCCGCGGATCGGGATTCGAGCACATCAGGCAGCACGCGCTCAGATCAACGTAGTACTCATACAGCGCGTGGCCGAAGCAGTCCGTACAGTCCAGCGCCGCGATCTGGACCGCCTCCGCCGGCGCGAAGTAGATCGCCAGCACCGTCGGCGGCGGATCGACCATGATGTCGGGCGGACAACCCGGGATCTCGTCCTTGGCCCAGTGAATCGCGATCAGCCACCCATCGAGCACGTAGGGCTCCATCGAAGGCGTATCGGGCGCGTACCGATCGTCCCAGTAGCTGCCGTACCAGCGCAGGGCCAGGATGTCGCGCCCGTCGGAGACGAAGTCGTCCGCGACGACGACGTTCACCTGCTCCGGCGGCGCCACCGCCGGCAGCCAGACGTTCGAAACCGCATCGAAGCCCTCGAACGGCGGGTAGAGCTCCTGCTGCCACTTCGGCTCCAGCTCGCCGGGCTGGACGTGCGTACCCGTCAGGCGAAACGCCAGATCCCACGAATCTTCCGGCGTCGGCCAGTAGATCGGCTCGCCGTGGACGTAGGTCATACCGACCATCGGCTGCGTGGGGCTGAAGATGCGCACGGCGTCGTCCGGGGCGGGGCTGGCCGGGTCGCGCGGCCGTACCTTCCAGCCGAACAGGTGCGTCTCCGGCGGACCGACCACGTAGTCGGCCGCCACGCTCAGCCAGTAGATGTGCTCGCCGGGATCCTGGTAGAACCACGCGCTCTGCGGCAGATCGCAGACGAAGTGGTAGCACGCCTCGGGCGGGGCGGTCGGATCGCGCGGATCGAAGTCCCAACCGGCAAACTCCCACGTGAAGTCGAAGCAGTCGTACTGCCAGATCACCTCGCCCGGGTGGCTGAACGGCTCATCCTGCCCCGCGGGCACGTCGGTCCAGATCGTCAGATGGAAGGCGTCGGGCAGCTGCTCCGGTTCGGCCTGGCTCCAGCCGATCAGCGAGCCCCACCACTCGATCCGGCTGACCGGATCGTCGGTGGTGCACACCCAGTCGTCCGCGGCGATCTGCACGTTGCCGACCCACGAGAGCTCGTTCCAGCCGGTGTAGCCGTCGGGCGGGTTGAACGGTTCGGGCGGCTGGTACCACTTGATCTGCGGCTCGCCGCCGAGCGTGGTCAACTGGAACGCCATGTCCCACGAATCTTCGGGCGTCGGCCACCAGATCGGCTCGCCGTCCTCGAACATCTGTCCGGGCTGGGGTGCCGGCGGAGCGAAGATGCGCACGGCGTCGTCCGGCGCCATGCTGTCCGGATCGCGCATGCGGGTCTTCCAGCCCCACGGATTGTCCGGCGGACCGAAGGGATACACCGCCGAGATGCTGATCCAGTAGATGACCTGCTCGCCCGGCTGGTGGAACCAGAACTCCTCGGGAATCTGATAGGTGTAGTAGAAGCACGTTTCCGGCACGGGACACAGATCGGGGTGGTAGTCGCAACCGACGGGCACCTCGTGCGTGTCGATGTAGTCCACGTACTGCTGCCAGACCAGTTGCCCCGGGTGGCTGAACGGCTTATCGACCCCCGCCGGAACGTCCGTCCAGATCCCGATGTAGAAGCCGGCGGGAGTCTGCGGCGGCGGTTCGAGATTCCCCCACCCCAGGTACGAACCCCACCAGTGCACGTCCGTCACCGGCCGCTGGTCGGTACAGACCCAGTCGTCGGCGATGATCGGCCCGATCATCCCCGCATAGTCCGAGACCTCGTTCCAGCCCCAGTAGCAGTCCGTATAGGGCGAGTCGGGGTTGTACAGCGGCGGCTGGTCCCACTTGAGGTCCCCCGGGCCCACCGTCGTGAGGTAGAAGGCCAGGTCCCACGCCGTACTCGGATCGTCGGGTGGCCAGTAGATCGGCTCGCCGCTGCCCCACGAGCTGCCTGCACCGGGCGCCGTCGGATCGAACATGCGCACGGCGGCATCCGGGGCCGGCGAGGCATCGTCGCGCGGGCGCGTCTTCCAGCCGAAGGGATGGTCGGGGATATAGCCGGCGTAGCCCGCCGCGATGCTGAGCCAGTAGATCGTCTGCCCGCCGGGCTGGATGAACCAGGCATCCTCCGGCAGATCGCAGTGGAACAGGAAACAGGCCTCCCACGACTGCGTGCGCGGGTCGTAATCCCACCCCGCAAACTCCGCCGTGACGTCGCTGGACCAGTACTCCCACACCAGCCGGCCGGGATGACTGAACGGCACCTCTGGCGAGGACACGGGTACATCGGTCCAGATCGCAAGGTGGAACCGCTGGGGGGCGTCCGGCGGAAGCGTCGCCTCCGTCCAGCCGGCGAACGATCCCCACCAGTGGATGTCCGACACGGGGTCGGTGCCCTGGCACACCCAGTCGTCCGCGGCGATCTGGTCGGCGCCGTAGACGCTCGTTTCGTTCCATCCGTAGTAGAGATTGTCCGCGGTCCCCGCCACGGGGGGCTGGTCCCACTTCGTCACGACCTGCCCCGTCGCGACGCCGGCGGCCAAAGCGAGGCACAGGCCCATCGCGATGCCCTTGCGGGCGGCACTTCGCACCCCCGATCCTCCATGCCAATCGCCGTTTTCCCCCCTCAGATGCCAATGGAAAGCGGATTTCCCTGTCATCGTCTCACACTCCCTTCCGGACTGATCCGACTCCCCCACGAGCCCGGACGCCTACACAGCGTCCCTCCTCGGGGTTACCTTGCCCAGCAGGAAGTCCCGCCCCGGTGGTGTGTGGCGATCCTCGACCGCCCGAGCCCCCACACGCATCGCGCTTCTCTGACTCTCTCGGCGAGCCCAACCGCCCGGTCCCCCCGCACAACCGGGGCCCGCAGCCGATCTTCAGCCGGGGCGAAACTTGCTTCGAAAACCGCAACCGCGATTCGGCATTCGCTGTCGCCGTGTACGCGTGAACCGGGCGGCTCGCGCCTCGTCGCCTTCGTGCAGGAATGCAGCAGGATTTGATGGCCTTCC
>CAYRXN010000355.1:0-6940 GCA_964428275.1 uncultured Planctomycetales bacterium
GGCCCGGCGTGCGTTTGCGTGTGTTTCGGCTGGCTGCTCGAGGTCTGGCGCCTTGTCCGGGGGGAACTTCATTTCATGCTGTCATCGCAGCGGTCCGCTGCTATAATCTGAGCCGAGCCGAAGAAACCCGCAGAGTGGGGAATCGGGCGTAGGGTTGCGCGGTTGAAACCTTCTGTTTAGGTTCTCCGCCCGGCCCGGACGGGACCGGGCCGCTCCTCGCATTCGGGAATACCCAGTTAACGTTGGAAAGGACAGCGCATGATCCGCAAGATCACAGTCACCACACTCGCCATGCTCGTATTCGCCGCAGCCCCCGTGCTCGGCCAGGACAAGCCCAGGAAATCCGACAAACCGGCCTGTTGCGCTCAGAAGAAAGGCCAGCAGAAAGCGGCATGTACCGCGAAGCAGAAAAAGGCCGATTGCTGCGACGCGAAGAAGAAGGCGGATTGCAAGGACAAGGCCAAGGCCGCCTGCGCCGACAAGAAGGAAGCTTGCAGCCACGAAGGCAAGAAGGAGAAATGTGGCGACACCAACTGTGTCGGTGAGCAGGTGCGCTACAAGGGTGTCGTTCTGCCGCGGCTGGTCTACCAGGTCGGCGAGCAGAAGCTCACCTGCCCCCGCTCGGCTGTCAAGCTTGCCAAGGAGAAGAACCTGCCCATCAAGTACATCGTCGGTGAGCAGAGCTTCGACGACAAGGCCGAGGCGCTGGAGGCCCACGCCGCCCGGCTCGAGAAATTCTACAACGAGCTGCTGACGGTGCAGTATGCCGTCGGAGATCGGTGCGTGGCCTGTCCGAATGCGGCCGCCGAACTGGCCAAGCAGAAGGGAGCGAAGGTCAGCTACCAGGTGGCGTCGTTCCGATTCGCCGATCGCGAGGCCGCCGAGAAGGCCGCCAGGATGGCCCGCGCCAAGGGCGACAACGTGGCGATCAAGGTCATGGTTGGCGACCAGCTCTTCGATTCGCCCGCCCAGGCCGCCGAAGTGGCCAAGCTCAAGGGCAAACCCGTGACTTACTCCGTGGGCAAACTCAACACGAGCTCGGAAACGGTCGCGAAGATCCAGCTTCAGGTGGCGCGCATCAAAGCGGCCCTGGATGAAATCGCCAAGTGTGGCGGCAAGAAGCTCGCCTCGCGCTAAGGGCCGCGCCCGCGCAAACGCGTGATTCGTGCAGCCTTGCTCTTTGGCCAGACGCCCGGCGGGGCGCTGCGACCGAGGGGCAAGGCTGCATGCTTGCGCCGGCACGGGGCGGTCCGCCGTGACGGGCTTGCCGCCCCGCCTTCGAGGGCTGCGCGCATCGGGCTGATGACATGGCGCAGGAAAGGTCCGGTGGGCCCCCCGCGGGGCCCGGGATGGTCTGGTCGCGCTCGCGACCGGACTGCGCGCGGGTGGTTTCGGCATCCAACCGGTCCGCCGCGGTTGAGTGATTCTGCCGGAGATCTTTGGATTGCAATCGCATGCGGCGATCCGCTAGTATGGCCTCGTTGAGGCCGCTTTTCTGCTCGAGCGGTGCTTCCCCCGGGGCTACGGGGCAGCGGTGGGAAAAGTGCTACGATCGCTGGTTACCCGGGAAGGAGCGGCCGGAATCGGTCGCGTGCAGACCTGCACGCCGCGAACTCGAACCCCCATCGCTGGGCCCGGAGGGAACACCATGCCACAACCCGGACGAATCCTGCTGATCGCATCGTGGACGACCCTGATGGCCATTGCGGCGGTGCCCCCGGCGCGGGCCATCGATCCGGTCATCGCTGACCACAACTGCACCGACTTGAACCAGGTGCCGGAGTTCTGGGTCCAGCGGGCCAAGCAGGTCTACCGCCTCTCCTACGGGCACACCTCGCACGGCAGCCAGCTCATCAGCGGCATGGACGTGTTCAAGAACCCACCCGGCTCGCTCTACTGGTGGGACCACGACGGCACCGACGGCGGGCTCTCGATCTGGGACCGCTGGCCCAACGGCGACCTCGGCCACAACGGGGATCTCACCTGGTACAACCTCACACGAACCATGCTCGACGATCCCGAGTGCGACCGGACCATGGTGATGTGGTCGTGGTGCGGCGGCTGCTCCGACAACACCGAGGAAGGGATCAATACCTATCTCAACGCGATGGACACGCTCGAACGCGACTACCCCAACGTCACGTTCATCTACATGACCGGCCACCTCGACGGCACCGGCGTCGAGGGCAACCTCAACGTCCGCAACAACCAGATTCGCGCCTATTGCGTCGCCAACGGCAAGGTCCTGTTCGATTTCGCCGACATCGAAAGCTATGACCCCGACGGCAACGAGTTCCTCTCGCTCCATGCCGACGACGGGTGCTACTACTGGCTCGACGGCACCCGCCGCAACTGGGCCGACGAGTGGTGCGCCGCCCATCCCGGCGAGTGCTCGTCGTGCGGCTGCGCGCACTCGCGCTCGCTCAACTGCGATCGCAAGGGCCGGGCGTTCTGGTGGATGATCGCGCGGGCCGCGGCCCGGGCCGCCGGCGACCTCAACGCCGACTGGTGCGTCGATCTCCACGACCTGGCGATCCTGCTCGCCTCGTACGACATCGACGCGGGCGGCGATCTCGACCGCGACGGCGACACCGACCTGACCGACCTGTCGATCCTGCTGGCGAACTACGAGGTCGGCTGCGAGTAGTTTCTTGGCTGTGCCGGCCACACGCGGGCGAAAACGTCGGCTGCGGCTCTTGACCCGGACTGCCGGCGCATCGAGCGTTTCCGGTGCGCCGGCGCCTTGCTGGTGCGCGGGTAGCGCCCGTCGGGTATTCAGTGTCAGCGACGCCGTTCCCCCGGCCTCGGATCCCGATTGGTCGCCGGGTAACACCGGGCCGTAGACGCAAAGCGCTCCCCTCCAAAGCGCTTATCCACTGAACCCCCGGAGTATCCCGGACGGGTCGGCTGGCGCTAACGGGCCGGAACCTCGATCCAGAACCAGCCGCGCAGGTCGCCGGTCTTGAACCCGGTCGCCCTGTCCGACGGGTAGCTCGCGGCCAGGGCCTGCCGCACCTTCGGCGGGATCTGTTCGGGCGCACCGTGGCACAGCAAACAGCGGGCCTTGAGTTTGATCGGATAGAGGCTCGCGACCTCGCCCCGCGGACCGGCGAGATGCACCGGATGGTCCACCCGCTGGTCGATGTAGGGCATCGCCCAGATCGGCGGGGCATTGTCGGGGTTGCGCAGCTTGTGCGACGTGCGGCCGATCCGGACGCCGAACTCCCTGGACACCTCGGCGGCGATCTTGGGGGCCATCTCGTGGCAGACGCGGATCGCCGGTGCGGGATCGTCGGCCGACATCGCCTGGGCGAGTGCCTTTTGGAGTCGGTGGTGCAGCGCGTCGCGGGCCTGCTCGCCGCGCTGGATCTGCTTGACCTGTTCTGCCGTGAGCTCGGCGGCGGCGCGCGGCGTCCACTGGGCGGGCCGGCGTAGCGCGGGGTCACAGCCGCCGAGGGCGGCGACGAGTGTCAGACAAACGGCGATAGAGAGCGACGAGCGCATGGGCGCACCTCCTGTCCGGGTTTCATCGGCCGAGCGGCACCGGCCACGTGTATTGTGCCGCGCCTCGGGCCGCGCGCACAGGCCGGGAAGGCCGGGCGCGCCGGCCGATACCCCGGGCGGACGGCGGGGCGGGGCGAACTGGCCGGGAACGAATGACCGTCGCCTGCGGCGGCGTCGGTCTTGCGCGCAGGCGGGATGAGCGACCCGGCGCCTTGTGTCACTTGGTCGTGGGGCCCCGTTATGGTCGCCGGTGTTTGCGGGGCCGTCTGTTGGGGGGCTTCTTGCCCGACTGTCCCGGTGGGGTGTGCCGGCGGTCGCGCCGCCCGGCCCGGGGGCGTCCGTCCCGCGGGGCGTGGTTCTTCGGTTTGGTCTGCTCGCTGCGGGCGAAGAACCGCTTCACGCGGCGGTCCACCTCCTCAGGGGCGTGCTCGCGCATGCGCTTCACACGGCGGTAGGTACGTTCGATTTCCTCGTCGATCGAGCGTTCGACCAGGGGGGCCAGTTGCGCTCGCAGGGTGGCCCGCTCCTTCTCGGTGACGGCCTGTCGCAGCTGTTCGGCCAGGTCACGGATTTCCGGGGATTCTCCAGAAAGGTCGGTGGTGGGGTCGGCGAGGCGCTGGAGTTCGCGTTCGAGGCGGTCCTGGCGATGCGCCTGCAACTGCGTGAGGTGGTCGTTGAGGACGTCGCGCTCGATGCGCAGGTTGTCGGCGGCCAGTCGCCGAACCGCGGCCCGCAGGCGCCGCCGCACGTCGGGGGTGATGGTATCCTGACGCCACAGACGCCGGGCGCGCATGAGTCGCTGGTAGTTCTCGGCGTAACGCAGGATGGCCCGGCCGAGGGCGGGATCGCGTTCGAAGATGCGGCGCAGCGCCCGCAGGCGCGGGGCACTCTCGTCGAGGCGCTGCTTGAATCGCTCGGGGTTCTCACGCTGGAGCTTGCGCAACTGACGATGGAGGTCGGGAGCGTACTTGCGGATGAACTGCTGGATCGATTCGCGCTCCTGCTCGTCGAGTGGCCGGAAGTCTTCCGGCCGCGGGCGGAACAACCGGGCGCCGGGCAGCCCGTCGAGGAACGGCCGCGGCCGTGATGGTGCGGGGCGGGCGCGCGTCGCGCCTTGGCGCCCACCGGCCTGAGGCGGCGCGTCAGCACCGGCGGGCTGTGCGCGCGCCGCAAGCGGCGCCGCCGTCAGCACGGCCAGGCACGAGAGAATCCGAAGAAACTGCCGCAATCGCATACCGTCATGCCTCATCGGACGTTCACGCCCCGATCATCGACTCGAAATGATCGAGCGATTCTTCGATCAGCCGCAGGGGGTCGGCCTCACGCGATCCCGAATCGCCGCCGTTGCCCTGGGCATCCAGGAACGCATCCTGATCGACCAGCGCGGTCAGCCGGTCACCCGAATCTTCAAGGGCACCGAGCCACGCGGCGACCGCCGCATCCGGGTCGCCCGCGGGGGCGCGCAGGTCGAGCGTCGTATCCGGCCGACCGGGGAGCTGCACGCCGATCGCCAGCACCACCGCGGCGGCGATCCCCACCGCGGGCCGAAGCACGCCGTGCAGCCGCCGCCGCCGGCGCCAGCGCCGCGCTTCGTCGGTGACGGCGGACTTGACCGCTGCGACCCAGACCTCACGCGGCGGCGGCGCGTCGATCCGGTCGGCCAGCGCGCCGAGCGTGTGTTCCACATCCTGTTCAATCTGTTCAAAATCCGTGCTCATGGTTCACGTCCCGTCAGCCAGTGCACCGCGAAGGTGCTTCATCGCCCGGTGGGCGCGGGCCAGCGCCGTTCCGAGCGGGATGTTCAGCATGTCGGCGATCTCGCGAAAGGGCAGGTCCGAAAAGTGACGCAGGAGAATGATCTCCCGGTCGATTTCGCTCAAGCCCTGAAGCGACTCGCTCAAACGTTGCTCCATTTCCGACTGCTCCGATTCGCGAACCGGGTCCGGCTGCCGCGGGTCGGCCAGGTCGAATGACCCGGAATCCTTGGCGCCGGTCGAGCAGTCGATTGTAGCCGTCTGGCCGCGTCGTTTCCGTCGCCGGGCGTGGTCGCGGGCCAGGTTGGCGGCGATCCGGAACAGCCAGGACTCGAACTTCCCCTGGTGCTGATAATCCCCGATCGTCCGCACGAGGCGAAGAAAGGTTTCCTGCATCAGGTCTTCGGCGGTCTCACGCGACGAGGTGAGCCGATAAAGCAACCCGTAGAGACGCGCGCTGTACAAATCGACCAGTTTGTGCAGCGCTTCCGGGTCACGCCGGCGAGCCCGCCGAAGCAGTCGGTCGAAACCTGCCTGATCCACACTCACCTCTCATACGGGCCTAACGCACCAGGTGCCCGGTGATTGCCGCAGGATACCCGGTGTTTGTGAGCCGGGCGGAAGTCAGGCCTCTCTCGCCGCATCGGCCAGCGCCACGGCGTGCATCAGCGCCCGGGCCTTGTTGAGCGTTTCCTTGTATTCCAGGTGGGGATCCGAGTCGGCGACGATCCCCGCCCCGGCCTGGATGTACCCCCGATCGCCCCGCATCACGATCGTGCGGATCGCGATGCACAGATCGAGGTCGCCCAGCAGGCTGAAGTAGCCGATCGCGCCGGCATAGACGCCGCGGCGGACGGGCTCCAGTTCGTCGATGATCTCCATCGCCCGGACCTTGGGGGCGCCCGAGACCGTACCCGCCGGGAAAACGGCCTGGAACACGTCCACCGCGTCGCAGTCCTCGCGCAGCCAGCCCTCGACGTTCGACACCAGGTGCATGACCTTCGAATGGCGTTCGATTTCGAGCACGTCGGTCAGCTCGATCGAGCCGTACGCGCACACGCGTCCCAGGTCGTTGCGGCCCAGGTCCACGAGCATGACGTGCTCGGCCCGTTCCTTCTCGTCGGTCCGCAGCTCGCGGGCCAGGGCTTCGTCCTCCTCAGGCGTCCGCCCGCGCCGCCGCGTGCCGGCCAGCGGCCGCGTCACCACCTTCCGGCCGGCGAGCGTGACCAGCATCTCGGGCGACGAGCCGGCGATGTGCAGATCTTCGAGCCGCAGGTAGTACATGTACGGCGAGGGATTCGTGATGCGCAGCGCTTCGTACAGCCGCAGCGGCGCGACCGTCAGCGGAAACTCGAACCGCTGGGAGAGGACGACCTGGAAAATATCGCCGGCGAAGATGTACTCCTTGGCCCGCGCGACCATCGCTTCGAACGCGGCCCGCGTGAGGTTGGAGCGCAGCGCGGCCGCCTGGTCGCCGGGCGGCGGCTCGGCGGGCGCCGCCGGGGGCGTCGACGTCACCGTGCGCAGCCGCTCGCAGGCGCGCACGGCGGCGCTGATTTCGCCCAGCCGCGCGTCGTGGCCGCGGTCCTGATAGAGCAGCACGTGCAACAGCTTGTCGCGGTGGTCGAAGCAGATGATCTCGCGCGGGAAGAGAAACAACGCGTCGGGCACGCCCAGGTCGT
>CAYRXN010000356.1:0-16122 GCA_964428275.1 uncultured Planctomycetales bacterium
CAGGCGAAGATTTGCGGCGGTGCCGTGACGGTCCGGGTCGCCGACGACGGTCGCCCGCCTCACCGCGATAACCTCCAGATTACCTGGGTGCGCGGCGGCACGCGGCGACAATGGCGCCCTGGCGATCTGGACCGCGAGAACCTCGGCGCGCCGTTCCTGGCGCTCGACAACCTCTGGCGCGACCTGATCCCCGCCGGCGTACATCCGCACGATCCGCTGCGGCCGCTCGACGACTACTGCCACAACGTCGCCATCCTCACGCACACCGTCGAAAACGCCTACCGCGCGCAGACGGGCCGCTTCATGGACTGGCGGCAGCGCAACGAGGAAATCAAGCTGCTTCTGCGAGGCGCGGCGCCGCAGCGCCTGGATTGCTGGCCGCCCGAGGTTCTGCGCGCCCGTGAGATCGTCCGCCACAGCCCGCCGGGGCTGCTGACGCGCAGCGGGCTGTCGATCTTTCGCGACGCCACCTGGCCGTGGAACGCGGACGCGCAATGGATCGAGCCGCCTCCCGACCCGCGGCCGGTCGTTCTCTACCTGGTGTACCACGATTGCGACTGGCGGCTGGCCCTGAGCGAGCTGCGGGCGTTGCTCGGTCCACCGCCGGAAATCCCACCGTTTCTGCTGGGGGTGTGGTATTCGAACTATTCGCGTCTGGGAGCGGCGGACCTGGACGCCCTGGCCGGCCGGTTCGCCCGGTACGATCTGCCGCTCGACGTGCTCTGCGTGGACATGGACTGGCACGGGCGGCGCTGGCATGGGTATACCTGGAACCGCGACCTGTTTCCCGACCCGCCCGCGTTCGGCCGTCGGCTCGCGCAGCTTGGCCTCCGCGCAACGCTCAACGTACACCCGCTCTATGTTCCCCTCGACGATCCGCGCACGCCCGAATTCGTCTTGCGTTCCGGCCATCCCGGAAAACCGGTCGAGCCCGAACCCGACTGGCAGGTCACGCACGAGGAGCCGCTGCTGAAGATCGACATCCGCGACTTGCGCCAGGGACGTGCCTATCTCGACGTTTTCCACACCGCCGTCGAGCGGGACGCCTGCAACTTCTGGTGGATCGACGGCTGGGAACGCCGGCCCGACGGACGCGGCGAGTGTACGTGGCTCAACCATATCTACCGGCGGCACCTCGCAGCGCAGCCGCGGTGTACGCCGATCGTGCTGGCCCGCGCCGGCGGGCTCGGGGCGCACCGCGATCCGATCGTGTTCACCGGCGACGCTTGCTCGCAATGGGAGTCGCTGGCGTTCGAGGTCGAGACGTCGATCCGCGCCGCCGGGGCGCTGCTGCCTTACGTGTCGCACGACATCGGCGGCTTCTATCACGACCCGGAGGACCGCGACGAGAACAAGCCGCCCGACGATCTGTTCATCCGCTGGGTGCAGTTCGGCTGCCTGAGCTCGACGATGCGGTTGCACAGCTTCGACGGCGTGCGCGAGCCGTGGCGGTTCGCGCCCCGGACGCTGGAGATCTGCCGGCGATTCATGCATCTGCGCATGCGGCTGATTCCCTATCTGTACGCGCTGGTGGGGGAGGCGCACGAGACGGGCCTTCCGCTGCTCCGGCCGATGTGGCTGGAGTTCGACGACCAGGACGCCTACGAGTGCCTTGGCCAGTACATGCTCGGCGACGCGCTGCTCGTCGTCCCCGTGACCCGCCCCGACGGCGTGGTTCGCTTCTGGGTGCCGCCGGGCGACTGGCACGATGCCTTCACGGACCGGACGCTGCGCGGCCCGGCGTGGGTCGAGCGGACCATTGCGCTGAAGACCATGCCTCTGCTGCTTCGTGACGGGAGGGCGCTCGCGCTTGGTACATCCGCCGCCCGGGCTGACGCCGTGATGGCAGGACCTCGCCGGCGGGTCAGTGGCCCCGCGTGGGCAGCCTGCCTGGGCAACTCTTGCTGAACCCCCCGGAGATCAGCGGGGCGGAGCGCGATGGCGAGGGTGGCTCGCCGGCGATTCCGGGATGTGGGCTCCGCGATGGAGCCCGGTCGGGGCGCCGGGTCCGCAGTGCCATTTTTTGCTTGCAACCTGTGCGCACCGCGCGCTACACTGGGCGCGGATACAGATGTCGGCGACGCCGACGGGCCAATTCCGATCCTGGTGGAGTCCCATCATGTACGTTCGTACACGCGCGCCTGGTTTGTTGCTTGTGGTTCTGATAGCTGCCGCTGCCCGTGCCGGCTTGCCGGTCTTCGACTACGACGGCGATGGCGATATCGACTTTGCGGACTATGTCGAGTTCGTTTCCTGTCAGACGTCCCCTGTGGAAGCGTTCGACGTGACGGCTGCCGGCGGGGGCGGTGTCGAGACGGGGGATATCGGCGGCACGTCGGTGGATGATCCCGGCGACGCTGCGTCTGCCCGGTCGCACGAGGCGCACACCGTCGGACCTTGCCGGCTGGCGTTCGACTGGGACGACAACGGCGCCATCGACATGCGGGATTTCGCCAGGTTCGCGCGCTTCTTCGACGGCGGAAATCCGGCGGACTGCAACGGGGATGGTCTGCCCGACGATCTCGAGCTGGCCCTGCACTATGCAAGCGATTGCAACGGCAACGGTGTGCCCGACGATTGCGATATCGCCGCCGGCACGGCGGCGGACTGCGACGCCGACGGTGTGCCCGACGACTGCGTCGAGTTCGGTCTCACCGTCGAGGATGTCTTGCCGGTGAGCGAGAACGGTGCGGACGGCTATCGCGTGACCACCACCGGCGGCATTTTCGACGTGCTCCCGTCGCACATCGACGTCCGCCGGCGGATCGACCCCGCCACGCAGGCCGTCGATCCGAACGCGCCCGTCGTGGCGCGTCTGTCATTCGACGCATCGCTCGGTGAAATCACGGTTCACTGTCAGACGGCCCAGTCGTGCGAGTTGCGGGCCGCTGGCGGCTTGCGAATCCGGATCGGCGCGGATTCCCTGGTGATGCTCACCGCATCCATACGCGACACGATCAGCTACACGTATGAGTCTCTGCTCAGCGATCCCACCTGGGTTGCCCGAAAAGCCCCCAGCGAGCCGGCGGCGCCGGGAGACGAAGGCAATCGCATGTGGGCCCGTCTCGGCGAAGGTACGATCCACCTTGTTCCGCCGGACAGTGAGGCGCAGGTCATCGGCGGCAGCCTGTCGGACCCGATTCACGTGACGCTGCCGCCCGAGGCGCAGTCGGCGCTGGCCGTATTTCCGTCACGGCCGATCGATCTTGATCGACTTTACGGAGCCGACGCCCGGCCGCACGTCATCATCTCGCTTACCGACTGGCCCTCCTGGGGGCAGATCATTACCGATCCGGACACGCTCGACGAGCTTGCCGGCGAGGGGTTCGGGACCATCGTCCTGTTCAACGGCTTCTACGATGATCGTCCCTGGGGATACTGGCCGCATGCCTCCGTGGATGATCCGCGGCTGCATTATGCCTTTGCGCATCCCGAACGAACGGCGCGTTTCATCCGCGCCGCCCATCGTCACGGCTTCAAGGTTCTGGCGTACATGCTGCCGGGCGCGTTCTCGACGGACGATCAGGACATCGCGGACACCTTGCGCTGGATGGGGGAGTTCCAGGCCCGCCACGACCTCGACGGTTGGTATCTGGACGGCGGAGAGCCCTACCCCGGCGGTGACTGGCCCGCCAATTATGCGTTCATCCGCGCCGTGCGCCGGCAGGTCGGCGATGAGGGCATCATCTACCACCACAGCACCGTAGACATCTGGGGCGGACGCGGCAGCGACGTCGTATTCACGCCGCTCGAAGCCTGGGAGGACTTTACGCTGCGTGGCGAGGTCGGCGCCAACGCAGAGGTCCGTGGTCCGGACGATCCGTTCCTGGCCGATATCTGTGCCGCGCACAGCGGCGTGCTGGCTGCTCAGAAGGTCCGCAGCCACGGTGCCGCGATGACGATCGCCGAGAGCACCCGGCTCTTCCAGCAGAACCTGTGGGGTTACTACGCCGACAACGCCTGGGTCGTGGCCAATCAGCCCTTCTGGGCCGATCACGGTTTGCAGCACTGGCGCACCAGGCAGGCCGAGTACCTCGCGGGTGGCGATTTCAGCATGGCCTACGACTGGCCGCCGGCGTGGTACCACGCGCTCGATCCCGACACGGACGTGTCCGCTTCCACCACGGTCAACACCATTACCGTCGAGTTCGCCACGCCGCACGCGATCACGTACGGTGAAATCCGCGTGGTCTATGATGACCCCAACCGCTACAGCTTCGATCATGCGTGGGGCAGTGAGCAGATTTTCATCATCGAGCGGGACTGCACGCCCTCCAGCCAGCACACGATCACGGCCGAATTGCCGGAAAACGATCGCGGCCTCGACTACCGCGTGCTCGTGCGCGGCTACGAGGGCTCGCCGGCAGCGTGCGGCAACGGGGGCGATCAGACCATGGCCGGCGACAACGGCGTGTGGGGTACGGTGATCGTCGTGCCCGCGACGCTGGACTGCAATCACAACGGGATCGACGACGCCATCGACATCGCCGAGGGCGCCAGTTGCGACATCGACGAGAACGGCGTGCCGGACGAGTGCGAGATCTACGAGTGCGCGGAGGGGGCCGCGCCTGATCCCGATTGCCCGGACGCGGACGTGAACTGCGACGGTGAGGTGAGCGTGTTCGACGTCATCGTCGTGATCAACAGTGCCAACTGGGGCAAGTACACGTGCAGCGACGATCCGCCGCTCGATCCCCGCGCCGACGTCAATCGCGACGGAGTGGTGAATTACTTCGACCGCGCCGCGGTCGAGCAGAGCCCCTGCTATAACCAGTCCCCCTGACCGGCACGCCGCGCGGCGTTCGAGTGCGAACGGCCGAATCCCTGGCAGGTTCGGCGGGCGCAACAGGAAGGCGATGCCGGCCGGGGCCGACATCGCCTTGCGTCGGTGTCATCTCTGACCAGTCGCGTTCCGCTTACGGCACGAGCACGATCAGGCTGAACGTCGCATCGGTAAAGAAGTTGAGCGGCGCGGTGCGGATCATCACCTCGAGCTCCACCTCATCGGCGGCGTTGTCGATGCTGATGACTTCCCAGAAACCGAAGGCCTGGGCGGTCGATCCGCCGGAGCCCGGAGGCCCGCCGTCGGTGTGGAGCGCCTGGACGCTGACGAGCGTGACGATCTGCTCGGGGACGTAATCGGTGCTGCTGTCGGGCAGCTTGACGATCACGCGGTAGCGGCCGCGGGTGGGCGGGGCGCCCGGAGGATTCGCCGGACGGTAGACCCGCAGGATGCCGGTGGCCGAGCCCGCGGCGGGCACCCAGTTCGGTCCGCCGGGATCGTTCGGATCGGGGATGTCCGCGCCGGGGATGATCGCACGGGCGACCACGCCGGTGAGATCCTGGCCCGGAGCGCCCTGGCAGTCGAGGGCATCCCACACGCCGTCGCCGTTGACGTCCTCGTTCGGATCGTTGATGCCGTTGCCGTTGAGATCCCAGCAGTCGACGCCGTCGGCGCCATCAGCGCCTTGGCAGTCGAGGGCATCGAAGTTGCCGTCGCCGTTGGTATCTTCGGCCGGGTCGCCGACACCGTTGCCGTTGAGATCCCAGCAACTGATGCCGTCGGCGCCATCGGCACCGTCCTGCCCGTCGGCGCCGTCCTGACCCGCAGCGCCCTGGCAATCGAGGGCGTTGTAATTGCCGTCGCCGTTGACATCTTCGGCCGGGTCGCCGACACCGTTGCCGTTGAGATCCCAGCAGTTGATGCCATCGGCACCGTCCTCACCCGGCTCGCCGGGCGCGCCGGGGGCACCCTGCGAGGACTGTCCGTCTTGTCCCGCGGGCCCCTGGCAGTCGAGCGCGTTGAACTCGCCGTCGCCGTTGATGTCTTCTTCGGGGTCGTTGACGCCGTTGCCGTTGAGGTCCCAGCAGTTGATACCGTCGGCGCCGGGGGCGCCGGGGGCACCCTGCTGGCCCTGGTTGTTCTGGTTGTTTTCGTCGATCAGCTGCTGCGTGGTGGCCACGGAAGCGCTGTACCACATGGCGTCCATCAGGCCCGAAACCGCAATGTCCTTGCAGTCGAGCCGGACGTCCATCGCGAGGATGGACGCAAAACAGAAAAATCCCAAAATCGCCGATGATCGCAGTTTCATAAGATGACCTCCTCGGATCACTCCCCTTGGGGTGTCCGTGCGAAACGTGCGGACTCCCCGGGTTGGGTCAGAAAACGCTTTGACACTTTGAGAAGCAGCCCTGCCTGCTGCTCATTGTACGCCAGTAACCTGCCGATACTCCACCGCTTAGCGAGAAAAAAGAGCGATCAATCAATCGTCCGAAAACACCGGAAGACGCGGCCCGTCACGAGCAGGACCGGCTGCTCGCTTTCGTACCAAGTTGTTACCATTATCGTGGTTCCCACCTGGCCCGCAAGTATTACCGGACCAATACGGCTGACCGGACCGAAATCGACTCGTGCGTGAAACCCCCTCCGTACCAGGTCGGCGAATAGTACGACTGGTCGTCGTAGATCACGACGTTGTACGTCGAGACGTCATCGAAGATGTACCCCGCCGGCGTCGAGGGCCAGGCGGAACGCTGAGCGTGCAGTTCCGCCAGCCCGGTCGTGTCGGCGTAGGGTCCGAGCACCAGGTTGGGGGCGGGGCGTCCGCGCTCGCTCCACAGCACGTTGCCGCGGGGAGAGGCACAACCCAGCGCTGCGAGAAGCATCAGAGATATCGCCGCCACTTTCCACATCACCTCATGCTAGGAGCGTTGCGTGACGCTTTGTCAATACTTTTTCGTGCCGTGGCAGGTGGTTTCGGTCGATTTGGTTTTGCGTTGCCGCATACGCGTTTTTATGGGTTCCCGAGGCGAAGAAAATGCGCCCGTCGCCCGCGTGCAAAAAGAAACGCCGGGCTCTCGGCGAGCCCGGCGCGAAGACGTCTGCCGGCCGCAGGCGCGGCGCGGTCTCCAGATCAACGCTTGGAGAACTGGAAGCGCCGGCGGGCCTTGCGCCGTCCGTACTTCTTGCGTTCGACCACGCGCGCATCCCGTGTCAGGTAGCGCTTTTCGCGGAGCACGGGTTCGTAGCGCGTGTCCGCCTGGACCAGGGCCCGGGCGACGCCGAGGCGGACTGCGCCGGCCTGGCCGGTGGTGCCGCCGCCGCGGACGTTGACGAACACGTCGAAAGCGCGTTCGGTCTTGGTGGCGACCAGCGCGTCGTAGACGGCCGTTCGGTCCTGCGGCTGGGTGAAGTAGGCCTCGACTTCGCGTTTATTGATGAGAATCTTGCCCTTGCCGGGAATCAGCCGGACGCGGGCGACCGCCGACTTGCGCCGGCCGACACCCCAGAAGACGCCGCTGGTCGGTGGGGGGGGGAGCTGGGGTTCTTCGGCGACGGCAACGCCGGCGTCGGTGCCTTCAGGAGCCGTGACCTCGGGGGCCTCGGGTTCCTTGGCCTCGGGCGTGGGGGTGGCTTCGCTAACAGGCTGATCAGTTTCGGTCACGTCCGATTCTCCCGCGGTCTAGAGTGGAAGCGGCTGGGGCTGCTGGGCCTGGTGAGGGTGTTCGGTTCCGGGGTAGAGCTTGAGCTTGTTGAGCATGTGGCGGGCGAGCCGGTTCTTGGGCAGCATGCGTCGCACCGCCTCGCGCAGCACGCGTTCGGGGTGGCGCTCGAGCACGCGCGAGATCGGCGTGATCTTGTGCCCGCCGGGATAGCCGCTGTAGCTCTGGTACACCTTCACCTCGTTCTTGCGGCCGGTGAGCTTGACGGCGCCGGCGTTGAGGACGACGACGAAGTCGCCGCAATCGACGTGGGGGGTGTACGTCGGCTTGTGCTTGCCCATCAGGACGGTTGCGATTCGAACGGCGAGTCGCCCGAGCACCTGGTCCGTCGCGTCGACGACGTACCACGCGCGCTGCGCGCGGGCGTCTTCAGCCGTTGCCAGATAACACTTGTTTGCAGTCTTCATGGCCATCCTCTGCGGATGCAGACCGACACCAACCCCGGCATCGGTCGAGAACAGGGTAGTATAAGAACCACGCCGCGGGCGTCAAGCGCGCGGGCCCGCGAGGGACGCGAAAAACTGCCGCCAGACCGTTTTGCGAAGCGGGGTGTTCTGTGAACGGTGCGGTGGGCCTATACTCACGTCCGCCGCCGGAACGCCGTTGCGGCGGATCGCCGTAACCCCAGTAGCGCACGCGAGAAACGACATGGCAGAGTTGACGTACACGACCGCCGGAGAATCACACGGCCGCTGCGTGCTGGCCCTCGTCGAGGGCTTGCCGGCCGGCTTGCCCGCCGGGGCCGATCGGATCGACGCCGAGCTGGCCCGCCGACAGGGTGGCTACGGCCGCGGCGGACGCATGCGGATCGAGCGCGACTCGGTCACCTTCCTTGCCGGCGTCCGCCAGGGGCGCACGCTCGGCTCGCCCGTCGCGATGCAGATCGAGAATCGTGACCACCGGATCGACCAGGCCCCCGCCGTGTCGCGTCCCCGGCCCGGGCATGCGGACTTCGCCGGCGCGATGAAGTGGCTCACGACCGACTGCCGGGGAACGCTCGAACGGGCCTCGGCCCGCGAAACGGCCGGACGCGTCGCGGCCGGTGCGCTGGTTCGCGGGCTGCTGGCGGAGTTCGGCATCGAGTGCGTCGGATTCGTGACCGCGATCGGCGGCGTCCGCGGGACCGTTCCCGACGACCTGACGCCCCGGCAGCTTCGCGCCGCCCGCGATGCCAACGACGTGTATGCGCCGGATGCCCAGGCGGCCGGCGCCATGGTCGCGGCCATCGACCGGGCCCGGCAGGACAAGGACACGCTCGGCGGCATCGTCGAGGTGCGGGTATTCGGGCTGCCGCCGGGGCTCGGATCGTGTGCCTCGTGGCCCCAGCGGCTCGACGGGCGGATCATGGGCGCGGTCGGGGCGGTCCAGGCGATCAAGGGGGTGGAAATCGGGCTCGGGTTCGGCTGCGCCACGCGCCCCGGAAGCCAGGTCCACGACGCGATCTACTACGATGCGGCCCGGAGCAACGAGCCGGCCGCGGGCTTTTTCCGCAAGACCAACCGCGCCGGCGGACTCGAGGGCGGCATGACCAACGGGCAGACGTTGATCGTCCGGGCGGCGATGAAGCCGATCAGCACGCTGCTTATGGGCATGGACAGCGTCGATCTGCAAACGCGCGCAGCCGGGCGCAGCGATTACGAACGCAGCGACATCTGCGCCGTGCCGGCGGCCAGCGTCGTCGTGGAAAACGTGGTCGCGTTCGAAGTGGCCCGGGCCTGGCTCGACAAGTTCGCCGGCGACACGCTCGCCGAGGTTCGGGCCGCCCACGAGCATTTTCGCCAGGCCGTGCGCCGCCTGGCAGACCGCGGGCGGGGGAAGAAGTAAAGCGGGGCGGCGTGATGAGGTGACAAACCGGGAGGAGCGCCTGCGGGCACGTTCGGCCGCGTTGCCGGGGGGGGGTCTCAAGGTCGTGATGAGGCGACAAGTTGGGGGGAGCAGTTGCAAGACCGGGCTCTGCCCGGCAATGCCTTTGGGGAGGTTCCCTGCGACCCGAGCGTTGACCGGGGATCCCCGCGGCCGGCCGCCCGGCGTGCTTGCGTTCGGGCGGTGGGTCAACACTTTTTCCGCCATTGACCTCATCGCCCGTCTTGTCAGCGGCGGCAGGGATGGTACTATTTTGGCCGCCGGCGCAGATGCCCGGCAGCCAAGATCGCCTCGCTAGCTCAGTTGGCAGAGCAGCTGACTCTTAATCAGCGGGTCCGGGGTTCGAGTCCCTGGCGAGGCATTCGTGTCTGTTGCGAGGCGGACGCCGTCGGGTGATGGCGCCCGCTTTTTTGCGACTCGGGCTGCACCGATGTCCGTTCCCGCCATTCCTTGCGAGCCATCCCGCGAGGGCCGGAAACCGGCCGGTCGGGGCGATGGCGGTTTGCGTGTGCTGGCCCTGGAACCCTACTTCGGCGGCAGCCACCGGGCGTTTCTCGACGGCTGGCGCTCGCGCAGCCGGCACCGGTGGACGCTGCTGACGCTGCCGGCGTTCAAGTGGAAGTGGCGGATGCGCAACGCCGCCCTGACGTTCGCCGACGCGCTCCGCGCGCGGGTCCGTGCCGGCCAGCGCTGGGACGTGCTGTGGTGTTCGGACATGCTCGACCTGGCGGCGCTGCGCGGGCTGGCGCCGCGGCCGGTGGCCGACCTGCCCGCCGTCGCTTACTTCCACGAGAACCAGTTGACCTATCCCGTGCGCCACGAGCAGGAACGCGACTACCACTTCGGCTATACCAACATGACGACGGCGCTGGCGGCGGCGTCGGTATGGTTCAACTCCGCGTTTGCCCGCGATTCGTTTCTGGCGGCCCTGCCGGGATTCCTCAGGCGGATGCCCGACGACCGGCCGGAAGGCGTCGTCGAGCGGATCGCGGCGAAGGCGCGCATCATGCCGCCGGGTGTGGACCCGGTGCCGCCGCGCGGGCCGCGACGGCCGGGGCCGCTGCGCATCCTCTGGGCGGCGCGGTGGGAACACGACAAGAACCCCGAGCTGTTCTTCGAGGCGATCGGGCGGCTCGCCCGCGCGGGCGTGGCGTTTCGGCTGAGCGTGATCGGCCAGCGTTTCCGCGACGTGCCGGAAGTGTTCGCCGCCGCCCGCCAGGCCTATGCCGACCGGATCGACCGGTGGGGGTACCAGGAGAGTCGGGCGGCGTACGTGGAAGCGCTGCGCGGGGCCGACGTGATCGTCTCGACGGCTGACCACGAGTTTTTCGGTCTCAGCGTGGTCGAAGCGATTCTCGCCGGTGCCATGCCGCTGCTGCCGCGGCGGCTGTCGTACCCGGAGATTCTGGGAGACCTCTCACCCGCGGAGGCGCAGCGGTGTTTCTTCGACGGGACGGCGCAGGGGCTGGCGCAGAAGCTGGTGACGTGGGCAGAAAGCGTGCGACGCGGCGAGCCGCTTCCGGCGGCGGCTGCGATCCGCGCCGTGGAGAAGTTCACGTGGCCACGCGTGCAGTCCCGTCTCGACGACGAGTTGGAGGCGATCACGCGAGGTGCAGAAACTGACGGGCACGGTGGCGGGCCCGATGCGCCGGAGGCGCAATGACATCATGACGAACGGGCCTTGGGCCCGCTGTTCCGGGCGGGGCCGGAGGCGTTCTAACGGTTACCCGCTGCGGCGTTCTGTTCGCCGAGAATGAGTTTGGCGCGCTTCTGGATCTCGGCGACCAGCGCCTGGTAACGCTCGATCTGTTTCGCGAGAAACGCGGCGCGACGCTTGCTCTCGGCGTCGGTCTGCTCGCGCGCGCCTTCCAACGCATCTTCGGCCCTGCGGATCAGCGATTGAATCTTGCGAATGCGGCGTTCGAACGCCCTCTTGTAGTAGGTACGTTCGTTGTCGAGCAGCGTGTACTGGTCGCGCTGCTTCTTCTTGTCGAGCGAGCCGATCGTTTCCCGGATCGCCGCCATCCGCTCGGCCGCGCGGCGGAAAAAGCGTTCGTGCTCGGCGGCGACGGCCTCCCGGGCCAGCTTGTAGAGCCGCGCGACCTCCTGCCGGCACGCTCGGTCGGCATAGCCGAACGCCGGCAGCTCGGGCTCGACGTTCTCGACACACTCGGTGGCCTTGGCATAGAGATCGCGGAACGCCCGCGCGACGGACTCCAGCGCGGCGACGTGATCGCCCAGCGGCCGCCCATCTACCGCCAGGGCCGCCAGCAGCCGCTTCCTGAACGCCTCCCGCGCCGCTTCGTCGCTCAGGCCGAGCGACGGCGGCACGTCCTCGATCTCCTTCTCGATCGCCTCGAGGGCCTTTCGCCGCTTGCCGATCGCCTTGTCGTTGAGGAGCTTGGCCAGCGCGGCGGCCCGGTCCTTGACGGCCTTCTTGTCTTGCCAGCGGGGATCGTCGGGCGGCCAGAGCGCTCCGGGTTCGAGGAGATCCCGCAGCGGCGCGAGCTGTTCGGCCAGCTTCGCGTCGGCCCTGGTGATGCGGGTCACGTACTTCTGTCCCTCGGGCCAGCAGACCCGCACGTTTCCGTGCAGCCGGGCACCCGCGAGGAAGTAGTAGACCGCGTCTTCGCTGGGCCGGGGGTACGAACTCCCGCAACCGGCCGAGAGAACGCAGCCGGCCAGCGCCGCCGCCAGCACGCATGCCTTCGTGATGGGTTTCACGGATACGACCTCCGCCATCCGCCATCGTGGGCCGGGCCGCGTGCCGCGCGCGGCGGCCAGGCCCGGGTCGGCTACAACACGAACAATTCGAGTGCCATGACCGCGACGCCGATCAGGGCGGCACCGGCGATTCCCCCGGCACAGATGGACTCCTGGTTCTGCACGAACACCTCGTTCATTTTCTGCTCGGGCCGCGGCCACACCTTCCCGATCAGCCAGAACACGAACGACCCGAAGAACATCGCCAGGCAGATATCGAACGGAATGATGAACGCCAGACCGATACCGACGGCGGAGATCGGGAACTTGCCCTTGGTCCACTGCTTGAGCAGCTCGAACACGATCCCGAGCACGCCGCCGATGATGACCGCATAGAGCGCGGTGGTCGGCAGTTCGTCGATGCCCTTGGTCAGCAGTTCGGCCACCGCCTTCCACACCGTGACCGCCGGATAGGGGTACTCTTCCGAGATCAGCCCGGCGGGGTTGTTGCGCAGAAACAGCGGGTAGAACACCGCCACCGACACCAGCGCGCCGGCGAACGCTCCGATCACGTGTCCGGCGGCCTGGAGCCGCGGCTTGCCGCCCAGCATGTACCCCGGCTTGATGTTCTGGATCAGGTTCGACGCGCTGCCGGCGACTTCGGCGCTGAGGCTGGCCGTGGCGATGTTGGTCGTGATGTTGCCCGGCGCGATGGCCCCGTAACAAAGCTGCGTGATCTTGCCCAGCGCTCCCGTCGGCGTGATCGAGGTCAGGGCGGTCGAGTTCACCGCGATCAGCGTGAACACGAAGACCATCGGGACGGCAATCGCCCCCATCCAGTACTGCACGTGAAAGAACGCGTGGGCGATGTAGACCAGGTAGCCGCCCACGACCGGTACCCCCACGAGCGAGACCCACAGGGGCAGCTCGATGTGCCGCAGGCAATCCTCGCCGCGGTCCTTCTTGCCCGAAAAGAGCTTGGAAAACGCGCTCAGCAGCATCTGCGGCTTGGCCAGGAACGAATAGAGCGACGCGGTCGTCATCATCGCGACGCCCCCCCAGAGCGACCAGGTGGCGATGGCCCGAAAACCGACGTGAAACCCGCCGTCGCTGCCGACCGTGCCGACGATATCGCCGCGCTGGATCATGATCGGGGCCAGGACGCAGAAGTTGACGATCGCGCCGATCATCAGCGAGACGCCGGTGCGAATGCCCATCAGGCCGCCGGCGGCGATCATGGCGATGTCGAAGGACGGCCGCAGCGTGAGCTCGCGCCAGGGGGTTCCCATGATGTTGGGCATCCACCAGCCGTACTTCGCGACGCACTTGTAGTACCAGGCATCGAGCATTTCCGGGATCGAGAAGGCGGGCAGGCTGTAGCTGCGCAGCCACTCCATCGTCTTGTGCGATTGGCCCAGCTTGAGCACGCCGGCGATGACGCCGAAAACCACCAGCAGCTTGGCCGGCAGGACGTTCTTGTTGCCGTCCTCGTCCTCACCGTGCAGCGCGTCGAGCACGACGCCGGCGGCGCGGCCCTCGGGGAACGGCAACTGCTCTTCGTTGATGAACCGCCGCTTGAGCGGAAACGCGAACAGCACGCCCAGCACCGCCAGCCCGATCAGCCACATCACCATCTGCCACCACGGGATCACCGTGTTGGTGACGACCATGTAGGCCGACATGCTGGCGATCAGCGGGCCGTTCATGTAGCCGGCCGAACACGCGATCGACTGGAGAATGTTGTTCTCCAGGACGTGGTAGTTGCGGCCCAGCCCCACCTGCGAGAGGGCGCGGAAGATGACGTAGGCGAGGATGACGGCCGTGATCGCGACGCCCAGCGACCAGCCGGACTTGGCCCCGACGTACAGGTTCGTGATCGAGAGCAGCCCGCCGAGCAGGAAACCGGAGACGACGACCCGCCAGGTCATCTGGGGTACGTCGCCCTGGTAGACGTTTTCCAGCCACCAGCGGTCCTTCTCCGCGACCGTCATGGTGCGGATTTGCTCGTCGGTGAGGTGTTTGAGCGCCATTGCGGGATTTCCGTAGGAGCAGCTTGGATTCTGCGCCGGGCCACGATGCAGCGCCGCCGGCGCGGCCAGTCCACGTCGCGTTACCCTAGGGCAATCACCCCAGCGCATCAAGCCGCCGATTGCGTCTGGCCGGATGGTGAAGAGCGGAGAGACCGGCAAGCGGGGCGGTCGCTCCGGCGCGCCGCGGGCGGCGTTTCCTCGCGGCGTGCTTATCCGCCGGGGCGCGTCCGGGTTGCTGCCAACCGGCGGACCACTTCATCGCGGCGCTGACCAAACCGCCGTTCGATCTCGGCCTTCGTGGATTGCCGCAAGACGAAGTCGCCGGCTTCGAAGCGCAGGAGGTTGCCGTAGGCATCCGTGTACACGATGCCGGGCGTCTCAACGAAGCCTGCGCGGGTTTCGTAGGCATAGGCGGTCTGCCCGGCGTGTTCCGGAAGCGGGCGGCTGCCCAGCGCCGTGATGACGTGCGTGACCAGCGTCCGCGTTTCGGTATCGTAGATCGTGAATCCCAGCGCGGGTTGCGGACTGGTTCCCAGCAGTCCCGGCAGTGCGCGCACCCAGGCGAGGCCCAGGTACGACTTGTCGAGCTTGAGCGGCCGTCGGGGCGCCGGCAGACCGCGGTCGGCGTTGGTCGTGAACGTGGAGAACAGCGTGTCCTGTTCGCGCATACACTGGTCGCGCGTCATGCGCACGGGCTGGTTGTCGGCGCCGGGCGGGGCGATCTGCGCATTCCAGATCTCGTAGAGGTCGGTCTCGCCGTCGCGGCTGGAGAACAGGTCGATGCGCGCGTAATCCACGCTTCCATCGTCGGCAAAGACGTATGATTGCTCGCGGATGTGCAGCCCCTCCTTGCCCCGCACACCGGGGCGGGCGTCCTGGAGCGGTTCGGTATCCGGCTGCACGCGTCGCGTCATGTAGCCGACCGCCCGGCCCTTGATCCGGATTTCGTAGTATCGCTCGGCGGTGTCGAGCCGCAGGCTGCGAATCGCGTCCTGCAGTGCGAATCTTGCCAGGTAGGCCCGGCCGCGTTGCAGTGCCACGGCCATTTGCCGGGCGAGCGGGGCGTTGTAGATCACCCGCAGCGAGTCCGTGAGTCGCTTGATCCGCGGGGAGACCGGCACGGTCCGGTCCCCCTGCGCCGGCGACCGATCCGCCAGCGCCTTGCCCAGGACCTGGGCATAAGAGAAGACCCAGATCGTGCCTTCGTCGAACCGCACGCAGCAGTATGTGGTACGCGTCTGGTCGATCCCGAGCCGTGCGTCGACGATCACGAAGGCCGCCGGCCGTCCTGCCACGGTAGTGCCCTGCACGCGCACGCGCTGGGTTCCGTTGATCGCCCCGAGTTGCTTGCTGAAGTACTCGACCCACTCCGAGAAAACCGGTGTCTTGAGCTCGCGGAACACCAGGATCTGGAGCGTGGCCCGACCGTCCGGGCTCGCCCCGCGCAGCGCCCCCAGCGAACCGCCCGGGCCGAAGAATCCCGTGCGATCGTACGTCCAGCCCGCGGGCAGGCGCATCGAGAAGCCGAAGGTCTTGTCGACAAACGGAATCGTTGTGGCCGGGCAGTCCCGCGCGGCGGTTGTCTGCCCGCGCGCCACACCCGCAGACAGTCCTGCCGCCAGTACGACCATTGCCTCAACGACATGAAACGGGCGCCACGTGACCATCACTGGGGTCCTCGCGATTCATCCGTGTGGTCAGGTTCTGCGTGCTCGTGTTTCGCCGTTGGTTGACCGGGCTCGGCCGTCTCGACCGGGTGCTCCGGCGTCAGTCGCCGCCCGCGAACAACCAGCGTGCGCGCGAAGATGTCTCCCATGCGCTGCCGATTGCGCGACAGTATGACCAGCAGCGCGAAGACCCAGAACTGCGGCAGGTACTCGATCAGCCGCATTCCGTTGCGTGCGATGACCTGCCAGATCCGGGGTGGTGTGCCTTTTTCCGAAAGCAGGCGCAGCCCCATCAGCGTCTTGCCCACGGTACGACCCAGCCAGAGCTCCATCGTCAGCACGTACGCCGTGTGGCC
>CAYRXN010000357.1:0-9950 GCA_964428275.1 uncultured Planctomycetales bacterium
CCGGATCAGACACGAGTACCCAACGAGTGGTGAGTTGTCATGGCACATAAGAAGGGACAAGGTTCATCGCGGAACGGACGGGACAGCAACCCGCAGTATCGCGGCATCAAGCTGGGGGGCGGCCAGACGGCCAAGACCGGCTCCATCATCGTGCGGCAGTGCGGCACCCCGTTCAAGCCGGGTCGCAACGTCGGGCGCGGCCGGGACGACACGCTCTTTGCCCTGACCGACGGCGTCGTCGAGTTTCGCGGGCGGCTCGTTTCGGTCATCCCCGCTTCCGAAGCGAATTAGCCCACTTCTCGCACTGCCGGTCCCCCGGCAGGCCGCGGGCTCGAGCCTGCGCGGTGCCGAGATGGGCGCGCCGGACCGGTGGGCGGTGCCCACGCTACGGGATCGCCTGATCCGCCCGCCCGCGGCCACGCCACAGCGCGGGCGGCCGGGAGGCCCCCAGGCGGAGCAGGCGTTCGCTGCGTCCCCAGGCCTCGAAGTAGTGCGTCTCAACGCCCTCGTCGATCATTCCCGCCGCCCGGTAGCACGCCACCGCCGCCCGGTTCTCCGGAAACACGACCAGCGACACCCGCCGGGCACCACAGACCTCGAACGCATGGGCGAGCAACAAGTGCGTCAGTCGCCGTCCCAGGCCGCGGCCGCGCTGGTCGGGCGCCACGATGACGTGCCCCAGCCAGTACGCGCGTCGATCGGCGTTGAGCAGGTTGACTTCGCCGTAGCCGAGCAGCCGATCGTCACCGGCGCGCCGCAGTTCGAGCGGGCAGCCCCGCGGCCGGCGCCAGCGGAGCACGTCGGCCGCGGTGATCGGCGGCGCCGTCTGCGGCGCAAGCCAGTACGCTTCCCGCCGCGTGCGCACCCACGACGCCACGATCGGCGCACCGCGCGGGTCGAACGGATCGAGCCGCAGCGCGGCATCGCGCGAGGGTTTTTCGAGCGGACGAATCGCCATGGCCGGCCTCACTGGTCGATTATACCGCGGCGATCGCCCGCGACGCCGACCCCGAGGCATCTTTCCAGCAGGCGGCGGCGCTCGCCGCCCCGGGCGCCGGCCGCGGCCGTGAGCAGGTTCGCCTGACGCTCGCTGAACGCCGCCGGCAGCGCGAGCGTGGCCAGGTCGTAGCCCGCACACGCCAGGATCGCCCGTTCGATCGCGTCGAGCCCCTCCCGCCGGCCGGCGGCGACGCGCAGCGCGGCGTCCTGCGCCGGGAGCGTTTCCGGCATCGCGAACCGTTGCGGCGCCGGTGCGGCGTCCGTCTTGTTCCACGCCATCACGGCCGGTCGGCCCGCCGCGTGGAGTTCCGGCGCCACCGCTTCGAGAAAGCGCGCGGCGGCGCCTCGGCCGGCCTCGGCGTCGAGCAGCACCAGCGCCGCGTCGGCGGCGCGCACCTCGGCCAGCGTCCGGCGGATGCTCTCGGCCTCGATCGCGTCGCCCGGTTCGCGAACGCCGGCGGTGTCGAGCCACACGACCGGCAAGCCGTCGATCTCCGCCGGCACCTCCAGCCAGTCGCGCGTCGTGCCCGGCCGCGGCGAGACGAGGCTGACCTCGCGGTCGGCCAGCGCATTGACGAGCGTGCTCTTGCCCGCGTTCGGCGGTCCGATCACGGCGACCCGCAGCGGCCGGCTCAGCCACCCGAAAACACACAGGCGCTCGGCCAGTGCGCGGCAGCCCACCGCCGCCTCGGGGTCATCGCCCATCCCGATCAGCCGCTCGATCTCCGCGCCGAGCCGCGCGACCTGCCCCGCGAGCCACTCCACGCCGCGCAGCGTCGGCAGCGCCGGCATCCGCGCCAGCGCCTCGGCCTCGATGCGGCTGCGCGTGGTCCACAGCGTGGTCTCGGACTCGTCGGTCCGATGCAGGCCGCACGCTTCGAGGAAGTTGCAGCACTGCCGAACGAGCCACGGGCTGCCGTGCAGGTGCAGGCGCACGTCCCAGGCGGGGCCGGCCCCGTGCACGGAAACCAGAATGTCGTCGATCACCTCGCCGTCGGCGTCGCGCAGGCCGGCGCGGAACACGTCGCCCGCGGCCCACGATGCCGGCGGCCGGCCGCCGCGCGGCTCGATGAACCGCTCGAGAAAGGCCGTGGCACCGCTGCCGCGCGCCCGGACCACCGCGATGGCGGCCGGTCCGGGACTCGTGAGCACGCAGTAGGTTTGCGAGAGACGATGAGGTTCGTTCACGGTTTGCCCGCCGCCTTGCGGTACGCCAGCGCGATGCCCATCAGACACAGGTTCGGCACGTGGGCATCGACGAAGTCCACGACGTCGGCCACCAGCGGCGCGCCGCCGCCGGTGATGACGAGCTTGGGCCACGCCTTCAGCTCGGTGGCGAACCGCTCGACGATTTCGCGCAGCGCTCCGGCGGCGGCGTACACCACGCCGTTGACGATCGCGTCGTGCGTGTTGCGCGCGAAGATGTTGCCGGGCTTGTCCGGGGCGACGCGCGGCAGCCGGGCCGTGTGTTCGTGCAGGGCCTGGCAGGAGATCTCGAGCCCCGGCAGGATCGCCCCGCCCAGGAAGCGGCCCTCGCCCGAGACGCAATCGACGGTCATGGCGGTGCCCAGCGACGCGACCGCGCAGGGCTCGCGCAGCCGCTCGAACGCCGCCGCCGCGGCACAGACGCGGTCCACGCCGATCTGCCGCGGGTTGTCGATATCGAGCGGCATGGGCAGGGGGATGTCGGTTCGCACGAACAGCGGCTCGACGTCGCACACCTGCTCGATCAGGTCGGCGAACTGCCGGCCGCTGGCCGGCGCGACACTCGCAATCGCGACCGCGCGCCGCCTGGCGCCGCTCGTGGTTGCCCAGGTTTCTTCGAGGGCCCCGCGCCAGATACCGGCGCTGTCTGAGGGTACGTGACGCACGTCGTGCAGGCCGTCGTCGTCCCAGACCGCCAGGCCGATGCGGCTGTTGCCCACGTCCACCACCAGGATGCTGTCCACGGCATCGAGTTTCTGAGCCACGGGAAAACTCCGGTTCACACGCATTCGGTCGGCCACTGCCACCCGCCCGTAACATGCTGACACAAGCGTCCGTCGCGGCCCAGGCCGCCTAGGGCCGCGAGTCGTCCGGCGCGTCGTGCTGCTCGTCGCCGGGGCTGGCCGCCCGTTCGCTGCTTGCCGGCTCGTCGAGCTCGGCCCAGTCCTCTTGCTCACCGAAGTCGATCCGCTCCGGCGGCCGGGCGCGTTCTTCCCGGCGCGCCTCCTGGACCGCGGTCCACATCGCTTCGGTCAGTTCGCGGAGCCCCCGGCCGGTGACGGCGGAGATCGCCAGCACCTCGCTGCCGGCGGCGCCGCGCAGCGCGTCGAGTGCATCCTCCGCACCGGTCAGGTCGAGCTTGTTGCCGGCGACGATTTCCCGCCGCCGGGCCAGCGTCGGGCTGTATTTTTCGAGCTCGCGCCGGATCGTGCGGTACGCCTCGTCGGGAGCCGGGCTGCCCGGAGGCGGGCCCAGGTCCACGAGGTGCACGATGACGCGTGTGCGCTCGATGTGCCGCAGAAAGGCGTCGCCCAGGCCGACTCCCTCGTGGGCCCCCTCGATCAGCCCGGGAATGTCGGCGAGCACGATCCGCCGAAAGCCGGGCAGTTCCGCGATGCCGAGCTGCGGCGTCCTGGTCGTGAACGGGTAGTCGGCGATGCGTGGGCGGGCGTTGGTCAGCCGGGAGAGCAGCGTGCTCTTGCCGGCGTTGGGCAGGCCCACGAAACCCACATCGGCGATGAGCTTCAGTTCGAGCCGCAGCGTCCGCTCCTGCCCCGGCCGGCCGGTCTGGAACTCGCGCGGCGTCTGGTTCGTCGAGGTGGCGTAATAGGCGTTGCCGTGTCCGCCGCGCCCGCCGCGGGCGACGCACACCTTCTGCCCGTCCTCGGTGAGGTCTTTGAGCAGCCGGCCGGTGTCATCGTCGTAGACCAGCGTGCCGGCGGGCACCTCGATGATCATGTCGCGGCCGCGGCGGCCGTGGCGGTTGCCGCCTTCGCCGGGCCGGCCGTTTTCCGCGAACCAGTGGTGCCTGCTGGCGAGGTCGAGCAGCGTGTCGATGCCGGCCCGGGCGAGCAGATAGACGCTCCCGCCGTGGCCGCCGTCGCCGCCGTCGGGGCCGCCTTTGGGGACGTACTTCTCGCGCCGGAAGCTGACGCAGCCGTGGCCCCCCTTGCCGCCGCGCACGAAAATGCGGGCGTGGTCCACGAACAGGCGGTCTGGATCGGTGCGGCGCGGCATAACCGGGACTCCACCACCAAGGTCCGCGGCTGTCAATACCCGCTCGAAGCGGACCGGCCCGGACGAGCAGCGGATCGCAAGTGGCCAATGGCGAATTGCGCGTCAATTCGCCGCTTTTGTTGATCGGTGGCGGCATTTGCGTTGCAATACGATAGGATGAAGATGGTGGTCCGGCCGCCGGTGCAGTGGGTCGAACGGGACGTTCACGAGGGAAGCCGCATGCGAGGTCGCATCCTGGTTGTCGATGACGAGCCGCTCAAGCGTATCACGCTCCAGATCGAGCTCTCCGAGCACGGTTACGAGGTGTACGAGGCGGCCGACGCGCTGACCGCCCGGCGCATTTTCGACAGCAAGCCGATCGACGTGGTCGTCACCGACGTCCGCATGCCCAGCATGAACGGCTTGGACCTGCTGGCCCACATCAAGCAGACGCGGCCGCAGGTCGAGGTCATCCTGATGACCGCCTACGCCAGCGTCGATACGGCCGTGCTGGCCATCAAGCGTGGGGCCTACGACTACATCACCAAGCCGTTCACGACGCAGGAACTGCTGACCAAGCTCGACCGGCTCTTTGCCGCGCGCAAGCCGATCGACCGCGACGAGGATGTGGAAACCTTCGGCTCGCTCGTCGCCCGCAGCGCCAGCATGAAACGTCTGTTCGCCCAGTTGCGGGCCGTCGCCGACACCGACCGCACGATCCTGCTCTGCGGCGAAAGCGGTACCGGCAAGGAGCTCTTCGCCCAGGCGATCCACGAGCACAGCCCCCGGGCCGGCAAACCGCTCGTGCGGTTCAGTTGTGCCGCGCTGCAGCCCACCGTGCTCGAGAGCGAGCTCTTCGGCCACGTCAAGGGGGCCTTCACGGGCGCCCATCGCCAGAAGGCCGGCCGCTTCGAGCTCGCCAACGAGGGCACGATCCTGCTGGACGAGGTGGACGACATCCCGACCGAAGTGCAGGTCAAGCTGCTGCGCGTGGTCGAGCAGCAGGAGTTCGAGCGGGTCGGTGGTGAGACTCCCATCCGGGTCGATGTGCGGCTGATCTGCGCGACCAAACGCGACCTGTTGCTGCTGGTCAAGGAGGGCCGTTTCCGCGAAGACCTTTACTATCGGCTCAACGTCATCAGCCTGGCCATCCCCCCGCTGCGCGAACGGCCCGAAGACATCCCCGTACTCGCCAACCACTTCATCGAGAAACACGCGTCGCTGGTGAGCGACAAGAAGGTCACGATCAGTCCGCACGCCATCGACGAGCTTATTCGCCACGATTGGCCCGGAAACGCCCGCGAGCTCGAGCACGTGATCGAGCGTGCCCTGGCCTTCTGCGGCGGCGACGAAATTCGGCCCGAACACATTCTGCCGCTGGCGCGCGAGGGAAGCGGTCCGCCGCGCCAGGGGCTCGAACTGGCCGAAGTCGGCAAGCTGGGGCTCAACGAGACCGTCGCCGATATCGAACGCCGCCTGATCCTGATGGCCTTGCGCCAGTGCAACGGCAACCAGGCCCGCGCGGCCCAGAAGCTCGGCATCCCGCGCACCACGCTGCGCGACAAGATGGCCAAGTACAACATCCCGGTAAGCTGAGCCGCCCCGGTTATCGTGCCACCGGTTGCCAACCGATGCCGCAGCGCGGCCCGCATGCGGGTGCCCCACCCTCCCGGGGTGGCAGGCCGAGTGGTCCCAGACGCCCGATCGCATTCACGATCCGGCGCCGGACGATTCGTCATCGCAGGCGGTCCGTGGGAGAACGCCAAGTGCCCGATCGTCCCGTGTTTGATCCCGGTCGCATCCGCGTGCCGCCGGAGGAGCGCGTCGCGCCGCGGCCTTCCGCCCCGTTGACGCCCCGCGCGGTCAACGAGCTCGTTCGGGGAGCGCTCGCGGCCCACGTGCCCTCGACGATCCACGTTCTCGGCGAGATCGGCAACCTCTCACGCCCCCAGAGCGGCCACGTCTACTTCTCGCTCAAGGATGCCACCAGCGAGCTGCGCTGCGTCATGTGGCGCAGCGCCGCCGCCCGGCTCCGCTTCGCGCCCGAACCCGGCATGGAGGTCATCGCCACCGGCGGTCTCGAAGTGTACATCCCGCGCGGCGCGTACCAGTTGATCGTGCGCAAGCTCGAGCCGCGTGGCGTCGGCGCGCTCGAGGTGGCGTTTCGCCAGCTCAAGGAGCGGCTCGAACGCGAAGGGCTGTTCGATCCCGCCCGCAAACGGCCGCTGCCGCTCGTGCCGCAGCGCATCGCGGTCGTCACCAGCCCCAGCGGGGCCGCGATCCGCGACATCATCCAGACCCTCGCTCGGCGCTTCCCCGCCGCCGAAGTGCTCGTCTTTCCCGTGCGCGTGCAGGGGGAGGGTGCGGCCGCGGAAATCGCCCGCGCGATCGACCTGCTCAACCGTTTCGCCGCCGACCTGGGCGGAATCGACGTCGCGATCGTCGGTCGCGGCGGCGGCTCGCTCGAAGACCTGTGGGCCTTCAACGAGGAGGTCGTCGCCCGGGCCATCGTCCGCAGCCGCGTTCCGATCGTCAGCGCGGTCGGCCACGAGGTGGATGTAAGCATCGCCGACCTGGCCGCGGACGTCCGGGCCGCGACGCCCACCGCCGCCGCCGAGCTGGTGGCCCCGCGACTCGACGACCTGCTCGACCGGCTCGACGAGCAGTTCCTGCGCGCCCGCCGCGCCGCGATCCATGCGGTGCAGCTTGCCCGCGGCCGGCTGGAGACGCGGCTGGCCGGGCGCACGCTCGCGCACCCGGAAGCGGCGCTGCGCGAGCGCGCCCAGCAGATCGACGAATGCCTCCACCGGCTCAGCCGCGGCGCGGCGCAGCGGCTGCGCGGTGCGCGTGAAACGCTGCTCGCCCGCCAGATGGAGCTCGTGCGTTTCGCCTCGGGCCGTCACTATGCCCGCCTGGGTGAGCGTCTCGCCCGGCAGACCTACCGGCTGCGCCGCGCCGTGGACGGCTTGCAGCATCTCGGCGAGCGCCGCCTGGCCGGCATCGAGCGGCGGGTCCAGCGCGCGGCCCCGGCGGCCCGGCTGGCCCGCTACGACGAGCGTCTGGCCGCCGTGTGCCGGCGGGTCGATGCGGCGCTGGCCGAAGCGTTGGAGCGCCGCCGAGCGGCGCTCGCCGCGCTCGTCGAGCGGCTGGCGGTGGCCCACCCGCGTCAGATTCTGGCGCGCGGCTACACCATCACGCGTGACGCCCGCACGCGTCGGCTCATCCGCAGCATCGCGCAGATCCGCGACGGACAGCGCATCATCACCGAGCTCGCCGACGGCGAGTTCCGCAGCACGGCCGACGACCCGCGCCAACCGCGGCTCTTCGACTAGCCATCGAGCGGGTCCTGCTATCGCGGAGCCGCGGGAATCCGTCGCCGGCGCAGCCCGGTGGTATGGCCCCGTGTTTGCCCTTGCACGGGCCGCGCCGTTTCTGCTACGATCGGTTCGTTGGGTGTCGGCGAGCGAACCCGGCGTCCCTGGAGGGGAAACCGTACGTTCAGCCTGCGAAGCCCCATCTCGTGTGTTCGTCGCGGCCCGGCGACCGGCACGATCCGCATGTGCGCGGAATGAGCCGGCGCCCCGGTGGCGGAACACCCGGCCCATCTTCCCAAGTACGAAGGACATGACATGAACAAAGCGAGATTCCTGTTGCTCATCGCCGCGGCGGCGCTGGCAGTGCCCGCCGGCCTGGCCCAGGCTCCCAAGAAAGCCAAACCGACCGACCGAGCCGCGGGGAGAACCGGCCAAGGCCATCACGAAGTACCCCGCGACCGGTACGTTCCCCTGCCGCCCGGCGGTTATCGGACGACGCCTCGCCACACCGTGGAGCGCGACGGGCACATCAGTGTGCAGGTCAACGTCGATGCCAACGGCGACAACATCGTCGGCGACGCCGCCAACGAACCTTCGATCGCCGTCGATCCCACCGACGCGACCCGCATGGTGATCGGCTGGCGCCAGTTCGACAGCATCTCCAGTGATTTCCGCCAGGCCGGCTGGGGCTTTACGTCCGACGGCGGTCGCACCTGGACATTCCCCGGACGGATCGAACCGGGAATCTTCCGCTCCGACCCGGTGGTCGATGCCGACGCCGAAGGCCGCTTCTACTACAACAGCCTCACGGCCGACGGTGCTGGCGGAGGCAATTTCCGCTGCCACGAGTTCATTTCCACCGACGGCGGCCAGACGTGGGACGGTGGACACTATGCCTACGGCGGCGACAAGCAGTGGCAGGTGATCGACACCACCGACAGCATCGGCCACGGCAACATCTATGCGTGCTGGAACGAGTTCTACAGCGCCTGCACCGGCCACTTTACCCGCTCGACCGACGGCGGCTTCACGTTCGAGCCCTGCACGTCGATCCCCAACAGCCTGCACTGGGGTACGCTCGCGGTCGGCCCGGACGGCGAGCTGTACGTCTCGGGCGAGGGCTTTTACGTGGCCAAGTCGACCACCGCGAAAGACCCCTCGCTGCCCGTGACGTGGGAGTTCTCCAACAGCGTCAACCTCGGCGGAAGCATCGTCTATTCCGCCGGCCCCAATCCCGGCGGTCTGCTGGGCCAGGTCTGGATCGACGTGGACCGCTCCGACGGCCCCACGCGCGGCAACGTATACATGCTCTGTTCGGTCGATCCCGCCGGTGCCGATCCGCTGGACGTCATGTTCGTTCGCAGCACCGACGGCGGCCATACCTGGAGCGCGCCTGTGCGCGTCAACGACGACGCCAGCACCAGCGCCTGGCAGTGGTTCGGTACGATGTCCGTCGCCCCCAACGGCCGCATCGACGTCATCTGGCTCGACACGCGCAACGACCCCGGCGGCTACGATTCGGAGCTCTACTACTCCTATTCCACGGACGCCGGCGTCACCTGGGCGCCCAGCGAGCCGCTCAGCCCCGCGTTCGATCCGCACCTCGGGTGGCCCCAGCAGCAGAAGATGGGCGACTATTTCGACATGTCCTCCGATGAGCGCGGCGCCAACCTCGCGTACGCCGCCACGTTCAACGGCGAGCAGGACGTTTATTACATCCGCATCGGCGATCCGGCCTGCCCCGACGCCGGCGAAGTCCGCCTCGACCGGCCCAGGTACGCCTGCCAGGCCACGCTGGGCGTCACGGTCTCCGACTGCGGCCTGAACGCCGACCCCAACGCCGTCGAACAGGTCACCGTCGCGGTCGATTCCGACTCGGAAACCGGCGTCGAGCAAATCGTACTGACCGAAACGTCCGCGGCTTCGGCCCGTTTCGAAGGTTCGATCGACCTGAGCACGGTCGATGGTGCCGGTGTACTGCTCGTCGCCGAGGGTGATACGGTTTCGGTCACCTACATCGACGCCGACGACGGTCAGGGCGGCACGAACGTCCCGGTGATCGCCAGCGCCACCGTCGATTGCACGCCGCCGACGATTTCCAACGTGCAGGCCGGCGACCTCGGCCCGCGCAGTGCGACGATCAGCTTCGACTCCAACGAGATCGTCCGCGGCACCGTGCTTTATGGTACGTCCTGCGACGACCTTACCGACTCGGCTACCGGCTCCTACGGCAACCCCGCCTTCGTCGATCTGTCCGGCCTGCAGGACAACACGACCTACTACTTCGTGGTCGAGGCCGAAGACGAAGCCGGCAACGCCAGCAGCGACGACAACGGCGGGGCGTGTTACACGTTCACGACGCCGGACATTCCCAACTTCTTCACCGAGGAGTTCGGCGGCGACAACGACCTCGACAACAAGTCGCTGATCTTCACG
>CAYRXN010000358.1:0-14032 GCA_964428275.1 uncultured Planctomycetales bacterium
CGCATCGAAACCGAGTTCCGCGAGGTTCGGCGGCCGAGCCTGGCTGAGCTCCTTGGCGGCGATCGCGCCGTCGGCGCCGGGGTAGAGCCACGTGTTGTCGGCGACGGCGCCGGCTGCCACGAGCAGCGTGAGCGCCACCGCCAGGACGGTGCTACACAAGCGTTTGGAAACGAACTGCATGGGGGAATCCTCCTCGGGTGTTGGGATACGCGGGAAAGTGGAAATGGTATTTGGAGCCGACCGAGACGACGGCGAGCTGCCGCTGGGCAGATGGTGTCGCCGCCCACGCGAAGACGGCGGTCATCCGCGCGGCACATGCCCGCAACAGGCCGCTTCCTGCGGTGCGCAGGCGCGCAACCATACCCGTCCGGTCGTTCTCAGGCGTAATCGTGCTTCCCTCCCGGTGCGGCCGCCGCAGGCTCGCTCCCGGCGGCTTGAACCACTCGAACATTCAGTATACCCCACGCGGCGCGGGCCCCCAAGGCGTTTTGGGACGCGGCGACGGGTGGAACCCGCCGGACGCTGCGCGCTACACACCGTCAACCGCCGGCCGGGGGGGGCGAGCCTCATGACGTTCCAGGTGCGTGGACGATTGTCCGGGGAGTGTTCAGGCACGTTTGGCGCCGCCGGCGTTCGATTGGAATACTTGAGCGGGCTCGCGGTGGAGCCGACGCGACGGGAGCGCGCCATGAACGACGTGCAGGGTCTGATATTTCGTGACGCAACGCAGTGGAGCGGCGGTACCGCACTGATCGTGCTGGGGCTCGGGTTGCTCTATCTCTTGCAGGGCTTCCGCTTTGCGCGGTTCCTCGTCCCGCTGACGTGCGGCTTCGGCGGGTTTCTGGTCGGCCACCTGGCGTGCGAGGTCGGCGGATTCCCGAACATCGTCGCGCTGGCCGCCGCGCTGATTCCCGCGGCGATCGCGGTCGCACGTTATCGGAAGGGGCTTGCCTGTGCGTCCGGCCTGGTCTTCGGAACCTTCGCTTTCTACCTCTCGCAGCAACTCGGCTTGATCGGCGATACGCCGCCGATGGTCGGGGCAGGGGGGTTCGTGCTGGGCGTCGCCCTCATCTGGGTCTGTCCGCGTGTGCTGCCGATCGTCGTGACGATGCTCGCGGGCGCCGAATTGCTGATCGTGGCGTTCGTCGCGGTCACGAGTAACGCCGCTCCGTCGCTGGGGCTGACGTTTCAGGACTGGGCCGCGGCACACGGGCTGCTCGTGCCGGGGTTCATTCTCATGCTTTGTACGCTCGGGTATTCGGTGCAGGCCAACGCCCGCCAGGGCGACATGGAAACCGGCGGCGACGCCGGCCTGCGCGATCTCGAAACGGTGTAGTGCCGCGAGCGGGGGCCATCAGGCGGTTGCCGGAGCCGCGCGCACCGCCAGGCGGCGCTGATAGGCGCTGAGGAAGAGCCCCGCGGCGCCCCACACCAACGCCAGCGGGGCCGCGACCAGCGCGATGCCGGCCAATCCCAGCCCGATCGCGCTGAACGTGCCGAACGTCCACGCCCCCACGGCGTCCGCCCCGCGATAGACGAAGGTGTCGATGAAGTTCTTGGCCTTGTACTTGTCCGCGCGGGGGATGACGGTAAAGAGCGTTTCCCGGGCGGGTCGGGTGATGCCGTAGTTGCCGGCCCGCCGCAAGACCTGGAAGACCACGAGCACGCCGAGCACGGGGGCGAACGCCAGCGCCACGAATCCGGCGACCGTCACGGCCGGCAGCAGCGTCAGCCCGAGCCCCACGCCCAGCCGCGAGATCAGCCGCCCGGCCAGCAGCGTTTGCAGTACGAGCGTCAGGGCGTTGACCCAGAAGTCGATCTGGGCGAACAGCTGCACCTTCGCGGCCCGGTCGTCGCCGAAGGCGGCATCGACGATGTTGGCCTGTTCGAAGTACACGAACGTCGAGGTGAGCGGATAGAGGAACAGGTAGGCGCACACCGCCAGCAGGTAGGGCGACCGGATCGTGCGCAGAATGCCGTCGAAGGCGCCGCCGGCCGGTCGGGCCTGGGGTTGGCGGCGTGCGTCCGCGGCCCTGACGCGAGGAGGGGCGTCGAGCACGCGGGCACCGAGCGGTTGCCGATCGAAACGGCGGCGGACGTGCCACACGCACCAGACCGCGGCTTCCAGGAGCACGACGGAAAACAGGATCAGGTTGATGCGTCCGACGCGTTCGACCAGGTTTCCGGTCAGCGCCGCCCCGGCGAGCGCCCCGAGCGTACCGCCGACGGCGATGATCCCGAACAGGCGCTTGCTCTGTTCGAGCGCGAAGCCGTCGGCCATCACCGACCAGAACACGGACACGACAAACAGGTTGAAGACGCTGATCCACACGTAGAAGACGCGTCCCAGCGTCACGCGGTCGGTTTCCGGCAGCAGGCGGAAGGCGGCGTAGAACCCCAGCAGGTTGAGTATGAGAAAGCGGTACGCTACGGGAACGAAGATGCGGCGGGGGAATCGCGACACGAGCGCCGCGAAGACCGGCGCGAGCACGAGCATCGCTCCGAGTGTGCACAGGTAGAGCCAGGGCAGGTTGCGCACGCCGCCGGCCAGCCCGATTTCCTCACGCAGTGGACGCAGAATGTAGTACGCGCACAGCAGGCAGAAGAAATAGCCGCACGCCCAGAGCACCACGCCGACTTCTTCGCGCCGAATGTTGGCGACGGTTTGGAGCAGTCGATGCAGCACGCTGCCTCGCTCGACACACAGGACTATTGGCAGGCCCCCGAAGCGGCGGGCTCTTGTGCAACCGGCTCATTGTGTCAGCGCCGCCGTCCAACGGCAAGGACCACTCCGCCGCGTGTTCGAGCGAAAGGTCGCGGCCCGCAGCCTGTGTGATCGTCCATCGCGGCCCGCTGGTGCATGATCGGGCACGTTGATGCGGTCGCGCCGGGCCGGGTGGCAGCACCGAGTGCGATCCGGGAGCCAGCTACTGCCAGCGGTCGAAGCGTTCGAGGGGGTTGGTGAACCGTGTGGAAAACGCCCGTGCCCGCGCGCGCAACAGCGCGCGCCGGCCCGACTCGGTACGTGTGTAGATCAGCGCGCCGCCGCCGAGCCGCCGCCGCCACGTCTTGTGCAGGGCGGCGGCGCGTTCCTTGCGTACCGCCAGGATCCCGGGGACGGCGTGGTAGTCGCGCCTGCGGCGGAACCATCCCCGGCCCGGGCGTGTCAGCAGGTAGCGCGGGTTTGCGATCGGGCCGAGCAACTCGGCGAGACAATCGGCGTAGATGGCCGATTCGCGGAAGGTCGCCCCGCGAAGCGAGACCGCGAACACGCCGGGCTCCGTCTCCCGGACGCGAACGGCCGTTTCGGCCGGTCCGATGCGCAAGTGTCCGGTTTCCCGCAGTGCTTCGCACAGGGCCAGGGCGATTTCCCGCAGGCTGCCGTCCACGGGGAGGTGGCGCGCGGCGAGCACGGCCGCACGGACCAGCATCGGCGATGTGAAGACCAGGCCGGCAGCGCCGGCGAAGAAGGCCAGCGGGAGCGTTCCGTCGTGCCGATGGCCCGTTTGCAGCACGCGGCTGAAGGTGATCAGGAACACCGACGCGGCGGTCGCCAGCAGGTAGCGGAGCGTGTGGAAGAAAACGAATGACCGTATCCGCGGAGGGCGAGCCGTCTGGATGCCCGGCAACACGCGTTCCGACGCGCCCGCGGCGAGCGCAGATTCCCAACGCCCGCGCACGCGCTCGTGTTCTTTCAGCCGTTTCTCCGACTGGCGGTTGACGGTTTCCACCCAGCCGGACTCGCCACGTGGGGGCAGTTCGAGCCGTCGCAGCCCGCTTTCGAGGACGGGACGCGTGGCACCGACGCCGACGAAGGCGTCGAAACGGCGTTCGAGTCCGTCGAGATCCGCCCAGCCGCTGGGCGTTTCCGGTGCGACGGCGACAACGTGCCAGATGGTGGCGGTCTTGTCGGGCTGACGCGGGTCGCTGCGAATCGCCCGGCCGCGCATCTGGTTGCTGAGCACGAACGAGCCGGCGTAGCTCGCCAGCACGAGCGAGTTGACGGCGGGCGCGTCCCAACCCTCGCCCAGCAGCGCGCGCGTGCCCACCAGGACGTTGACGCGGCCGCTGGCCAGCAGGGCCGTGAGGGGCTCGACCAGCCGGTTTCCGCGGGGCCTCAGGATCCGGATGAACGCGTCGGCGGCTCCCGGCAGGGTTTCGTAGTCCAGTGCGCGCCCGCCAGCGTCGATCTGGGCGCGCAGCGCCGCGAGGAGTTCTCGATGAACGACGACCAGGCGCCCGGTCAACAGGGCCAGGCCCGGACGCTCCGCGGGGGGGAGCTGCTGCGCGAGCGTGCGGAACACGGGCCACGCTCCCAGCGGGCCGGCCGTCTGCGCGGGTGGCGTCGCGCGGTCATCATCCCGGATGAAGTCCGTCAGGATCACCTGCCGGAGATCGGTTCCGCGCAGCGCCCGTTCGAGCCGGTGGATCGTGATGCAGGCCTGGATCTTCTCGGGAGCCAGCGACAGCATTTGCTCGACAGCGGCCGAGCGCGACAGCCGCAACTCGCGCCGGTAGAGCAGTCCGCCGTCGCGCAGCCGGTGGAGCAGCGCGTCACGGTGTGTTTCGCGCTGGCGGTCCGGGCGCCACGTATGGCCGAACAGGTAATGCTCGACGAGCACTTGCCACCAGCGGCGCGACATCGGCGGCAACTGCGATGCCCGCGCGTCCAGCAGGCGCAGCAACCCGCGTGGGAGCGGGCGATCACGCATGCGGAGGCAGGCCAGCAGCGCAACGGCCAGCTCGGGGTTCTCGAGCACCTCCCGCACGCACCGGGTCGGCGTGTGCATCCAGGGGTGCGCCTCGACGGCCCGCAGCAGTTCGTCGTCGTGCGCGAGTTGCGCGGCGATCTGCTCGACGGCCGCGTCGTGATGGCGTACCGCGTCAAGACGTTCGGGCCCGGGCGTCACCGCCCGGACGTAGTCCTGGTGGGGGCAGAGCGTACCGGACTTGACGAGTTCGGGGGCGGAAATCTCCTCGTCGATGGGGCCACAGAGTTCCTCGTAACGGTGCCACTGGAATCCGCTGACACCGTAGGGCGGTGTGGCGGTGAGCGCGATGAGCGTGACGCCGTCGAGGGCTTCGACCAGCCGTTGCAGCGCTTTCCACCACGCCTGGCGCAGGTGGTGCGCTTCGTCGAGGATCAGCGTGCCGGTGCCGACTTCGCGCAGGCGACGGATGATTTCCGCCAGCTCCTTCGCGTCGGGCGCGTCCGGATCGCCGGGATTCCCGCCGTCGCAACCGTCGTCGTCGTCTTGAGGGGCGTCTTGGCGGACCTTGGTGTGCAGCGCCTGGTACGTGATCGACGTGAGAAACCCGGGCGCGGTCAGATCGCGGCTGGACCACTCCGGGGGCATGGGCGTGCGCGGGGGTAGAAAGTGCTCCAGGCGTGCCAGCCACTGATCCCGGATCGTGACCGTCGGCGACAGGATGACGCCCGGCCGGCCGAGCCGCCGAAAGGCCTCCAGTCCGAGGATCGTCTTTCCGGAACCGGGCGCCGCCACGATATGGAGCCGTCCGTCTGCCAGGTGTACGTCCATCGCTTCGAGCACACGCTGCTGGTACGGCCGCCACGGCCAGGCAAAGCGCATCTGCGTTGTGGGGTTGCCATTCGTTTTCATGGGCGTCCATTCTCTGCGCAGAAACGCGCCTGAGCCAGCCCGAACGCCGAGCCGGCGATGCCTGCGATACAATGGACGGAAGGAACCGCGTTCGATTGGCGACGCCGTCAGACCCGGGCGGACGCCGTTTGCGCAGGGAGACGATCCTCATGGGCCGGACGGGAAACGAAGTTGCACGGATCATTCCAACGGGTGAGGCGACCGGCCTGCTCGCGGTAAGCGGCGCAAGGGCGAGGCCGGTTACGATCATCGGCACGCACGCCATCCGGAAGACGTTCGACGAGGCCTGTCTCCAACAGGTGCGCAACGTCGCCGGGGCGCCCGGTGTTTCCGAAGTCGTGTTGAATCCGGATGCGCACGTCGGCTACGGCGCCCCGATCGGCTGCGTGCTGGTTTCCCCCTCGCACATCTACCCCGGTCCGGTTGGTGTGGATATCAAGTGTTCGATGAGCCTCTTGCAGCTCGACGTTCCCGCCGACCAGATCGAGGATCCGCGCACCCGCCGGGCGCTGATCCAGGCGATTTGCCAGCGGACGCCGACCGGCCCCGGGCGCGGGCAGCGCAACGTTCCCAAGTCGAGGCCTGTTTCCGAGGCCCTGGGCCGGCAGGCGGTCGTTGAAGGCGCGTCGCCGCAGGTGTGCGCAGCGCTCGGCATTCCCGCGGAGTGGGCCCGCCGGTGTGAAGACGCCAGCCACACGGGGCACGACAAGACTCGCGGCGCGCTCGCCACCCGTCTCGAGTGGCTCGTGCACCACGGCCGATTCGGCAGGTTTGCCGAGAAGATCCGCCAGCTGGGTTCCTACGGCGGCGGCAACCACTTTGGCGAGTGCGAGGTGGTGCGGGTGGCGGACACGCCGCGCGCAAGGCGCTGCGCGCGGGTGTTCGGGCTCCGCGACGGATTCGTGGCGTTTCTTTCGCACTGCGGTTCGCGCGGCTTCGGTCACAACCTGGCGGTGGCGCAGTTCCGCGCGATGCGGGAGCACTTCGAGCGCGCGGGCATCCCGCTGCCCGCCGGCGACCGTTACCTCGTGCACGCGCCGCTCGGGACGCCGGAGGCCGATGCATACCTCGACGACATGGCGTTGGGAGCCAACTACGCGACCGTAAACCACCTGCTCATCAACGCACTGGTGCTGGAGGCGTTTCAGGAAGTGCTGCCGGGCACGACCGGAACGCTCGTGTACCTCATCAGCCACAACATCGCCCGCGAGGAGATCGTTCGCAACCGCAAAGCGTGGGTTCACCGCAAGGGGGCGACGCGGGCTTTTCCGGCCCGGCACCCCGGCCTCAGCGGCACACCGTTTTACGACACCGGTCACCCGATCCTGCTCCCCGGGAGCCCCATCGCCGGTTCGCGTGTGATGGTTGCCGAGCCCGGAGCCGAGAGGAGCTGTTTCAGCATCAACCACGGCGCCGGGCGGCAGATGGGACGCCGACAGGCGATCCGCGCGCTCAACCAGCGTGCCATCGATGACCAGTTCGGCGCGGCGGACATCATGACCAACTGCCGCAACTATCCGCGTGACGAAGCGCCTTGCGCGTACAAGGACTTCAACGAGGTCGTCGCGTCCGTGGAGAAAGCCGGCCTGGCCACGACCGTGGCGACGTTGTGTGCCCGCTTCGTAATCAAGGACGCCGACAAGCCGGATGACTGAACCATCATGCGCAATGCTGCACGGACGCAACCCGCCGCTTTGACTCCCGCGGTGGCAGACACCCGGCAATTCGAACTGGAGCGGTCCCGCTGGTGGATTCCGGTCCCGATTGGCGCATGGCGGCGGGTCAGCCGCGCGCCAACATCTTCAGGATTTGCGCGCAGATCGTCTGCGGCTCGGCCATGCGGCCGGGGCCGACCGCGCGGCAGGCCTGCCAGCCTTCCTCGGGTCCGGTGAAGGCGTAACCCGCGTCGCGGAGGAAGGCGACGTTGCGCTGCACCGCGGGGTGTCGCCACATGCGGGCGTTCATCGCCGGCGCGAGCAGGACGGGGGCCTCGGCTCCCAGCAGCAGCGTGCTGACCAGGTCGTCGGCGATGCCGCCGGCGAGCTTGCCGAGGATGTTGGCGGTGGCCGGGGCGACGACGATCAGGTCGGCCGACTGCCCGAGCGCGATGTGCGGGACGGAGCCGCCGCCGCGCCACAGGCTGGTCGCGACGGGGCGGCCGCTGAGCGCTTCGAAGGTGGTTCGGCCGACGAAACGCCGGGCGGCGCGGGTCATCGCGACGGTCACGCGGCCGCCGCGCTGCACGAGCATCGAAACGAGGGCGGCGGTCTTGTAGGCGGCGATGCCGCCGCAGACGCACACGAGCACTTCGCGATCGGCGAGCGCGTCGGCAGGGGGGGCGGGTCGGCTCACGACGGAAACCGGCGGGCTGGATTACGCGTCGGGTTTGACGAGGTTGGAGGCCTCGAAGTCGATATCAATCCTGCCTTGGGCGATCTCCTCGACCACGATCTCCATCTCGGTCTTGCCGGCCGGGTCGACGAGCGGGCGCGCGCCCTGGAGCAGCTCGAGCCAGCGTTTCTGGATCAGCGCGGTCAGGCGGAACCGGCCGCCGACCTTGTCGATCAGGTCGTCGCTCATGAGGGCTTCGATCATGTCTTGCGTATCTCCTGTTCGATGATATCGAGCACCCGTTTCACCGAATCCTCCAGTATATCGTTGGTGATGAAGTATTGGTAGGTGCCGGAGGTCTGGGCGAAGGCGATTTCGCCGTCGGCCTCGGCCAGCCGCTTGCGCTGAATCGCCTCCGATTCGGTCTGCCGGCCCTCCAGGCGGGCCCGCAGCGTTTCCATCGTCGGCGGGAGCACGAAAACGCGGATCGATTCGGGCATCCGCCGGGCGATCTGGGCGCCGCCCTGCACGTCGATCTCCAGGATGATGATTTCCCCGCGGGCGATCGCCTCCTCGACCGGCCGGCGCGGCGTTCCGTAGAGGTTGCCCAGGTACTCGGCGTGTTCGAGCAGCTCGTCGCGTTCGATCATCCGCTGAAACTGCTCGCGGGAGATGAAACGATACGACTGCCCGTCCACCTCGTCGCCGCGGGGGGGACGTGTCGTGACCGACACCGACCAGCGGGCGTTGGGGATTCGCCGCAGGAGTTCGTTGCAGATCGACGTCTTGCCGGCCCCGGAGGGGCCGCTGATGACGACCAGTTTTCCCTTCCTGTTCGTTTCGCTCATGGAGTCTACCACACCGGCCCCTGGGGGGTATCACGCAGTTGGACGCCGATCGCCGCGAGCCGGTCGCGGATCGTGTCCGCCAATTCGAAGTCCTTGTTCTTGCGGGCCTGTTCGCGCAGCTCGGCCAGCAGGCCGATCAGGGCGTCCTGCCTGGATTCATCCGCCCCGCCCATCGGCGCCGGCCAGTCGAACCCGAGCACGTCGCCCGTCAGGTGTCGCATCAGCGCATCGGCCGCGGCGAGATCGGCCCGTCCGGCGCCGGCTTCGATCCACTGGTGGGCCTGCCGGGTGAAGTCGAAGACCACCGCGATCGCGGCGGCGGTGTTGAAGTCCTCGTCCATCGCCTCGCCAAAGCGCTGCTCGATTTGCGCAAGGGCCTGGCGGATTTGCTCGGACTCGGGCTTTTCGGGCGCCTGCCGGGCGGCCCGCGACAGCTCGCGCACGGCGTCGCGCAGCTTGTGCGAGCCGCTCTCGGCCGCCAGCAGGGCCGCGTTCGAGAAGTCGATCGGCTGGCGGTAGTGGCTGGTCAGGATGAAGTGCCGCACGACCACCGGCTCGAAGGTCTTTTGGAGGTGTCGCGTGCCCTCGTGGAACACTTCCTTGAGCGTGATGGCGTTGCCCAGGCTCTTGCCCATCTTCTGGCCGTTGAGCGTGCACATGTTGTTGTGCAGCCAGTAGCGGGCGAAGGGTTTGCCGGTGAGGCACTGGGCCTGGGCGATTTCGCAGTCGTGGTGGGGGAACTTGTTTTCCATCCCGCCGCCGTGGATGTCGAGCGTTTCGCCGATGTATTTCTGGCTCATCACCGAGCATTCGAGATGCCAGCCGGGATAGCCCTCGCCCCAGGGGCTGGGCCAGCGCATGATGTGCCCCGGCTCGGCCCGCTTCCACAGGGCGAAATCGGACGGATGGCGTTTGTCCGGGTTGATCTCGACCCGCGCGCCGGCCTCCATCTCGTCTACGCTGCGTCCGCTGAGCCGCCCGTACTCGCCGAACGAGTGCACGTCGAAGTAGACCGACCCGTTGACCTCGTAGGCGTGTCCGGATTCGAGCAGCTTCTTGACGGCTTCGATCTGTTCGGGAATGTGCCCGCTGGCCCGCGGGGCGATGTCCGGCCGCAGGATATTGAGCGCGTCCATGTCTTCGTAGTAGCTGCGCATGAACACCTCGACCACCGCCATGGGGTGCAGCCCGCGCCGCCGGGCCTCCGCGACGATCTTGTCCTCGCCGGCGTCGGCGTCGTCGGTCAGGTGGCCGACGTCGGTGATGTTCTGCACGTAGTTGACTTCGTAGCCCGAGTACCGCAGCCAGCGCAGGATCGCATCGAAGCTCACGTAGCTCTTGGCGTGGCCGAGATGGCTGTGTCCGTACACCGTCGGCCCGCACACGTACATGCCGACGCGCGGCGGATCGAGCGGGACGAACTCCTCGCGGGTGCGGGTGAGGCTGTTGTAGACCTTCAGGGGCATGGGCGTACCTCGCCAATGTGGTCCGGGGGTTTTGCGGCATTGTATCGGCAGGGACCGGCGGGCGGCAGGGGGCTACGGCTGGCCGGCCTCGGTCGCGGTGCGGGGCTCGTCGGCCCGCCGGAGCGTGAAGAACCGGATGACGACCGGACGCAGCGGCCGCCCGTCGGAATCCGTGCTGATCTCGCCGAGTCGGCGGAGCGTGCGCAGGCTTTCCTCGTCGCTGGCCTGGCCGATCACGGTGTACTTGCCGTCGAGCTCGGGCAGCCGGGCCAGGCTGATGAAGAACTGGCAGCTGGCCGAATCGGGATCGTCGGGCTTGCGCGCCATCGCCAGGGTACCGAGCTGGAAGGGCGTATCGTTGAACTCGGCGGCGACCCGTTTGCCGTCCGGCCGAACGCCGCGCGATGTGCCGTCCGGCGAACCGCCCTGGAGGATGAACCCCGGGATGATGCGGTGGATCAGCTTGCGGTCGTAGAAGTGGTCGCGGGCCAGATCGAGGAAGTTCTCGACGTTGCGCGGCGCCTTCTCGTAGAAAAGCGAAAAGGTCACCTTGCCGTAGTCGGTGACGAGGATGGCGACCATGCGGCGTTCGATACGGAACGACAGCGTGGCGGCCGGGATGCGTCCGCCCAGCGGTTTCCACTCGAGGTGATACTGCCCGGGATAGCGGAACATGCGGTCGAGGCCGGTGACGTCGATCTCGACGCCGACGGAAGCGTGGGGCGCCAGCCGCAGCCGGCGTGGCCCCGTGCCCGCGGGCGGGGGCGTTCTGGCGTGCAGCCCGACCGGCTGGTCCTTCTCGTAGACGACCGACAGGGCCGGCTGGTCCGTCGGGCCGAACACGAGCGCCTGCGGCAAGGCGATGGCCTCGCCGTCGTCGGTCGCGGGCGCCGCGATTTCGACGGTCTGATCGGTCGGGTTGAACAGCGTGAACCGGACGCGGATCGGCTCCTGCGGGAAATACAGGCTGCGTCCCAGCGTCAGCTCGGCTCGCAGGCCGGGGATCTCGCCGGGGGGCGTGCTGCTTTGCGCGCCCGCCATCGTTGCCGATACTGCGGTCAGGAGAATCGCAATCAACCGTACGTGCATCGTTTGTTTTCTTTCCGGATCGCTGGTCCGTAGTGTGGTCTTATACCGGCAACCGCTTCGCCGGTTGCTGCCGCCGGTGCGGATCAGGCGGTCAGACCAGAGCACGAAGCTCCAAGTGTAACACGCCGTCGAGGTTGCGGATAGCGTCGAGCCCTTCGGCGCTGGGGCGCTCATCGAGCGCGATCACGCACCAGGCCGCCTTGGCCCCGACAAACACCCGCGCAAGAATCTCCTGGGCGTTGATGCCGTCGGCCCGGATATGGTCCATGATGGCCGCCATCACGCCGACGGTATCGCGCAGCCGCAGGAGCAGTTGCCACGTGGCCGGGCTCGATTCGAGCAGGTTCACACAATTGCGGACGCTGCCGGCGACGAGGAAGTCGCGGACGACGCGCACGACCTCGCCGGCCGTCGCTTCCCAGGCCTGCCGGGTCCGATCGGCGATCCCGAAGGTCGCGAACACGCCGGGCAGCTCTCGCAGCCGGCTCTTGAGCCGGCCGGTATTGGCCCCGGTCAGTTGGGGGGCGCTCAGGTCACACGCCACGCGGAGCCGGCGTTCCGCGGCGATGCTTGCCAGGGCGTTGAAGTCCAGGCCGGCCGGGTGGCCGACGAAGACGAGATACGCCCCCTCGCGCATGCTTTCGAGAAACTCGGTGTCCACGAGCGTTTCGTCCACGTCCTGCGATGAAACGAACGCGGCAATCATGTCGCTGTTGCGCGCAAGTTCGCGTGGCCAGGAGCAGGCGCCCGCGGCGTGCCGGGCGGCCTCCTCTTGCGTGAGGTCCGGCGCCCAGACCAGCAGCTTCATCCCGCAGGCGTGGGCCCTTTGGGCGAGCGCCCGCTGGGCCGCGCCGAAGCCGAGCAGTCCGAGGGTTCGGCCTGCCAGCCCGCTGGCGTCGCCGGCACAGGCGGTGCCGGTTGCGCCAGCGTCCGCCCCGCCGGCCAGCGGCGGAAGCCGCCGGTCGAGGGCGATCAGGAAGCCGAGCATCAGTTCAGCGATCGCCGTGGCGTCCTTGTCCGGACAATTGCATACGAAGATGCCGGCGGCGGAAGCTTCCTCGATCGCGATGTTCGCGGTGTTCGTGCCGGCCCGGACGATCAGTTGGAGCGAACGTCCCGCCGTGATGATCTCGGGCGACACGCGCGTCCGGCAGACGACGAGAATCGCGACATCCTCGACGAGATTCTCGAGTTCGGCCGCCGTCAGATCGGGTTTATAGACGAGCTCGGTTCCGAGTGTTCGGAGTTCAGCGAGCGCCGATTCCGGGAGTTTGCAGCCGACGAGGGTTTTCATGGGGCTCACGCTTTCGTTTTCGCGTTGCGGCCGAGACTGTCCCCGCACACCTGCCGTTATTAAAGCAGGTATGCGAGATTTCTCAAACGCGCAGACGATCCGGTGCCGGCAGGCACCGTCGCGGCGGCACGCGGCCGGCAGGGGGGAGGGGGGAGGGAGGGGGGGCGAGCTCAGGCGGTGCGGGCTTCGTCGCCGAAGGTGCGCTCGACGAAGCCCGTGTCCACGTTGCCGTCGACGAAGTCGATGTGCTCCATGATCTTGCGGTGGATCGGGATCGTGGTGGCGATCGGGCCGATGCGGAACTCCTCCAGCGCGCGGCGCATGGCGTTGATGGCCTCGCGGCGCGTCGGGCGGTGGACGAGCAGCTTGGCGACCATCGAGTCGTAGTGCGGGCTGACCATGTAGCCGGCGTAGGCGTGCGTATCGACGCGAACGCCGGGACCGCCCGGCGGGATGAACTGCTCGATCCGCCCCGGACAGGGCCGGAAGTTGTGCTCGGGGTCTTCGGCGTTGATGCGGCACTCGATCGCGTGGCCGTCCTGCTTGATCGCGTCCTGCCGCAACTTGAGCTTCTCGCCGGCGGCGACGCGGATCTGCCACTGGACCAGGTCGACGCCGGTGATCAGCTCCGTGACCGGGTGCTCGACCTGGATCCGGGCGTTGATCTCCATGAAGTAGAAGTTTTCCTTCTCATCGACGAGGAACTCGCAGGTACCCGCGGAGTAGTATCCGGCCGCCTTGGCGAGCCGCACCGCCGCGGTGCAGAGCTTGCGGCGGGTTCGCGCGCTGATGTGCGGCGAGGGTGATTCCTCGACCAGTTTCTGGTTCCGCCGCTGGAGCGAACAGTCGCGTTCCCACAGGTGCACGATGTTCCCCTTGCGGTCGCCGAGCAGTTGCACCTCGACGTGGCGGGGCTTTTCCACCAGTTTCTCGATATAGAGCGTGCCGTCCTTGAAGGCGGCTTCGGCCTCGTTGCGCGCGTGGCGGAAACTGCTGCGGAGGACGGCCTCGTTGTGGACGGCCCGAATCCCGCGGCCCCCGCCGCCGGCGGAAGCCTTGATCATCACCGGGTAGCCGATCTTGCCGGCGATCTTGACCGCTTCGTCTTCGGTCTCGACGGCTTCCTTGCTGCCGGGCACCAGCGGCACCTTGGCCTTGCGGGCCAGCCGGCGGGCCTCGACCTTGTTCCCGAGCAGCTGCATCGACTCGGCACTGGGGCCGATGAACTCGATCTTGGCTTCGCGGCACATCTGCGCGAAGGTGGGATTTTCCGCCAGAAAGCCGTAGCCGGGGTGGATGGCCTCGACGTCAGCGACCTCGGCCGCGGCCAGGATCGCCGCCGGATTGAGATACGAGGCCGCGGCCGGCGCGGCACCGCTGCAG
>CAYRXN010000359.1:0-9526 GCA_964428275.1 uncultured Planctomycetales bacterium
CCGCGAGATCGGCGAAATCATGGCCGACTGCTTCACCAAGGTCGGCAAGGACGGCGTCATCACGGTCGAGGAGGGCAAGAGCCTCGAAACGACCGTCGATGTGGTCGAAGGCATGCAGTTCGATCGCGGCTACCTCAGCCCGCACTTCGTCACCGACCCCGACAACATGGAGGTCGTGCTCGACAAGGCCTACGTGCTGGTCTACGAAGACAAGATCAGCAGCGTCACCAAGCTCGTTCCGCTGCTCGAGAAGATCGCCAAGGCCAAGAAACCCCTGCTCATCATCGCCGAGGACGTGGACGGCGAGGCGCTGGCGACGCTGGTCGTCAACAAGCTGCGCGGCATCCTCGATGTCGCCGCGGTCAAGGCCCCCGGCTACGGCGACCGCCGCAAGGCGATGTTGCAGGACATCGCGGTGCTGACCGGCGGCAAGGCGATCTTCAAGGACCTGGGCATCGAGCTCGATTCGATCTCGATCGCCGACCTGGGCCAGGCCAAGCGCATCCGCATCGACGCCGACAACACCACGATCATCGAGGGTGCCGGCAAGACCGACGAGATCCGCGGCCGCATCGAGATGATCCGCCGCGAGATCGAGCAGACCACCAGCGACTACGACCGCGAGAAGCTCCAGGAACGGCTGGCGAAGCTCGCCGGCGGCGTGGCCCAGATCAACGTCGGGGCCGCGACCGAAACCGAGCTCAAGGAGCGCAAGGCGCTGGTCGAGGACGCCCTGCACGCGACGCGGGCGGCGGTCGAGGAAGGCATCGTGCCCGGCGGTGGCGTGGCGCTGGTCCGCGGGCTGCGGGCGCTGGAGAACTTCCGCATCAAGGGCGACGCGGAAAAGGCCGGCGTGCGGATCATCCGCGAGGCCCTGACCGTCCCGCTGCGGCAGATCGCCGACAACGCCGGCTACGAACCCGCGGTCGTGCTGCGGAAGGTCCAGAACAGCGACAAGGTCAACTTCGGTTTCAACGCCGACACCGGCGCGTATGGCGACATGCTCAAGATGGGCGTGATCGACCCGACGAAAGTGGTCCGCTGTGCGCTCGAGAACGCCAGCAGCGTGGCCCGCATCCTGCTCTCGACGGCGTGCCTGGTCGCCGACAAGCCCAAGAAGGACAAGGGCGGCCCCGGCGGCCCCGGCGGCATGGACGAGATGGGTGGTATGGGCGGCATGGGCGGAATGGGAGGCATGGGGGGCATGATGTAACCCCGCCGCCCGAGGTTCCGGCTCGGTTGAAGGAAGAACACGCGGGCACCGTTGCCCGGCGCCAATGCAAGTAAAGAGTTTGAAGCTGCCAAGCGCATGAGGAGATTCAACGATGGCAACCGCCACTGCGAAGAAAGTCAAGATTCGTCCGTTGGACGACCGTGTTGTTGTGGAGCCGTTCGAGGCCGAGGAGCGGACCCGCGGCGGGATCGTCCTGCCCGACAGTGCCCGCGAGAAGCCGCAGCAGGGCAAGGTGATCGCGGTCGGCCCCGGCAAGCTGCTCAAGAGCGGCGAGCGCGGCAAGATGTCGCTCAAGGTCGGCGACCGCGTCTTCTACGGCAAATACAGCGGCACCGAAATCGAGCTCAACGGCGAAGATTACGTGATTCTGCGCGAGTCTGACATCCTGGCCGTGCAGGTGTAGTGACAAGTGCAAAATGCAATGTGCAGAACGCACCATGCAAAGCAATGAGTGCATCGTGAGAGGCGAGAGAGTGACGGCGGCGGTGCGGATTGTCCGAAGGGCGCGAGTCTGCCGGCCGCACGTTCTTGCACTTTTCACTTTGCACCATGACGAGGAATCGATATGCCTGCCAAACAACTGATGTACGCCGAACACGCCCGGGCCCAGATTCTCGAAGGCGTGCGCAAGCTGGCCAAGACGGTCAAGAGCACGCTCGGTCCGGTCGGACACAACGTGCTGCTCCACAAGTCGTGGGGTTCGCCGCGCGTGACCAAGGACGGCGTCACGGTCAGCAAGGAAATCGAGCTGCCCGAGCCGTTCCAGAACATGGGCGCCAAGCTGGTCAACGAGGTCGCCAGCAAGACCTCCGACGCCGCCGGCGACGGCACGACCACCGCCACCGTGCTGGCCGAGGCCATCTGCGCCGAGGGGCTCAAGAACGTCACCGCCGGCGCTAACCCGATGGCGCTCAAGCGCGGCATCGACGCGGCGGTCGAGGTCGCCGTCAAGAGCATCGAGAAACAGGCGGTCAAGGTCCGCGGCAAGGACGACATCGCCAAGGTGGCCACGATCAGCGCCAACGGCGACGTCGAGGTCGGCAAGATGCTCGCCGAGGCGTTCGACCGCGTCGGCCAGGACGGCGTGGTCGAGGTCGAGGAAGGCAAGAGCATGGAAACGACGTGGGAGCACGTCGAGGGCATGCAGTTCGACAAGGGCTTCATCTCGCCCTACTTCGTCACCAACCCGACCACGCTCGAGGCCGAGCTCGAAGACCCCTACATCCTGATCTACGAGAAGAAGATCAGCTCGCTGCGCGACCTCGTCCCGCTGCTCGAGAAGACCGCCAACGTCGGCAAGCCGCTGCTGATCATCGCCGAAGACGTGGATGGCGAAGCGCTCGCGATGCTGGTGGTCAACAAGCTGCGCGGCATCCTCAACGTCGCGGCGGTCAAGGCGCCCGGCTTCGGCGAACGGCGCAAGGCCATGCTCGGCGATATCGCCACGCTGACCGGCGGCACGTTCATCAGCGAGGACCAGGGCATCAAGCTCGAGAACGTCGAGCTCGACATGCTCGGCCGGGCCAAGCGCGTCGTGATCGACAAGAGCAACACGACCATCATCCGCGGCGCCGGCAAGAAGGCCGACATCGAGAAACGCATCAACCAGATCCGGGCCCAGATCGAAAAGACCACCAGCGACTACGACCGCGAGAAGCTCCAGGAGCGGCTCGCCAAGCTCACCGGCGGCGTGGCCCTGGTGAAAGTCGGCGGCGCGACCGAGATCGAAGTCAAGGAACGCAAGGACCTCGTCGATGACGCCTTCCACGCCACCAAGGCCGCGGCCGAAGAGGGCGTGGTACCCGGCGGCGGCGTCGCCTACCTGCGGGCGATCAAGGCCGTCGAGCAGGCGGCCGGAAACGCCGAGGGCGACGAGGTGATCGGCTACCGGATCATCGCCAAGGCGCTCGAGTATCCGACGCGTCAGATCGCCGAAAACGCCGGCGAAGATGGCGGCGTCGTGATCGACGAGATCCTCTCGAAGAACGGCAACATCGGCTACGACGCCCGCAAGGGGCAGTACGTGGACATGTTCGAGGCCGGCATCATCGATCCGGCGAAGGTGGCTCGTGTGGCGCTCCAGAACGCCGCCAGCGTCGCCAGCCTGATCCTGACGACCGACGTGCTCGTCACCGAGTTCAAGGAAGACAAGCACGAGGACATCGCGGGCGCCACGCACTGACGCGCCTGCAAGCCGTACGCGAGCCGCGCCGCGGGTTTCCACGGCCGTCAGCACACGGTCGCGGGCCCCGCGGCGAGGCCGGCATGCCGCCGATAAGATGAGCTGTTGCAGCCGGCCGAAAGGGCAAACCACGACGCAGGGGCGACCGGCGATCGGCGCCCCTGTCGTGCGTCAGGGCCACTGGTCGGTTGGCCCGCAAGACAAGCGACGCGGAGCGCACTGGCGTGGAAGCCAAACGCGACTATTACGAAGTCCTCGGCGTCTCGCGCGATGCGTCGCCGGAGGAAATCAAGCGGGCCTACCGCCAGGCTGCGCTCAAGTACCACCCCGACCGCAACAAGGACGAGGGCGCCGTCGCCAAGTTCAAGGAGGCGTCCGAAGCCTACGAAGTCCTCTCGAACCCCGAGAAACGCAACCGCTACGACCGCTACGGTCACGCCGGGCTCGACGGCGCCGCCGTTCACGACTTCTCCGGCATGGGCGTCGAAGACATCTTCAGCATCTTCGGCGACATCTTCGGGGACATGTTCGGCGGCGGCTATCGCCGCGGCCACGGCTACGCCGAACGCGGCGTCGATATCCAGACCATCATCACCATCGACCTCAAGGACGTCGCCACGGGAATCGAGAAATCGCTGCGTTTCGAACGCTCGGACTTCTGCGACGCCTGCGGCGGCAAGGGCGCCGAACCCGGCAGCGCCCCCCAGACCTGCAAGACCTGCGGCGGCTACGGCCAGGTCGAACGGCAGACCTCGATGGGGCTGTTCGTCACCCGCCAGGTCGTGGACTGCCCCGCCTGCCACGGCCGCGGCGTGACCATCGCCCACCCCTGCCGCAGGTGCCACGGCAGCGGCCGCGCGCCCAAAGAGTGCATCATCAACGTGAAGATCCCGCCGGGAATCCACGACGGCCAGCGCATCCGCCTCCGCGGCGAAGGCGAACCGGGCCGGTCGGGCATGGCCCGCGGCGACCTGCACTGCCTCGTCCAGGTGCGCCCGCACGAGTTCTTCGAACGTGACGGCGACCACCTCGTCTGCCGGTTGCCGATCTCGTTTACGCAGGCGGCGCTCGGGGCGCAGATCGAGGTGCCGACGCTCACCGGCTCGACCCCGCTGAAGATCCCCCCCGGCACGCAGCACGGCACGCTCTTTCGCCTTCCCGGCAAGGGCCTGCCCAACCTCCACAGCGGGCGGCGCGGCGACGAGATCGTCCAGGTCGTGGTCGAGATCCCCACCAAGCTCAGCCGCGCACAGCGCGATCTGTTGCGGCAGTTCGCGGCGACCGAGGACAAACGGGTTCTTCCCGAATCGAAGGGTTTTTTCGAACGGATGAAGGAGTATCTCACCGGCAACGGCGGCGACGAAGCCGCGTGAAGTCCCCCGGCCCGCACGGCGCGGGTCGGCGTCCGGCCGAGCCAGTGGAGAACGAAACATCATGGCAAGAAAGAAGAAACACGACCCGTCCGCTCGAAACGCCGAGGCCGAGGCGCAGCCGCAGGACGCCTCCGCCGCGGAACAACCATCCGCCGACCAGGCGGCCGAACGGCCCGGCGAGCCGTCCGATCCCGGACAGGAAATCGAGCGGCTCAAGGAGGAAAACCTGCGCCTGCTGGCCGAGCTGCGCAACGTGACGCAGCGCGCCCAGCGTGAGAAGTCCGAGGCACTCAAGTACGCCGAGACCGCCCTGGCCAAAGAGCTGCTGCCCGTGCTCGACGACCTCGAACGGACGCTCGCTTCGGCGGCGGACACCGAAGACGCCGAGCAGATCATCGAAGGCGTGCGCATCGTGCACGAGCACTTTCTCAAGGTGCTGCGGCACCGGCACATCCAGCCGATCGACACGGTGGGCAAGCCGTTCGACCCGGACCGCCACGAGGCGCTCATGCAGCAGCCCAGCGACGAGCACCCGCCCAACACCGTGATCCAGGAGGTGCAACGCGGCTACACGATGCACGACCGCGTGATCCGACCGGCCAAGGTCATCGTCTCGGCCGCGCCCGCGGAGGCCGCGGCGGACTGAGATCTGATCGGCGCTTCGCCGGCCCGCCGGGCGGCCAGCGCCCATCCGAACGCCGCCCGGACGAAAGGCCCGCATCGGCGCGGGGCGCAGCGCGGACCAGTACGGAGGAAAGAAAACGCCATGCCGACCTACGAGTACGAGTGTGAGGCCTGCGGCCACAAGTTCGAGAAGTTCCAGTCGATCACCGCGCGTCCGCTGCGCAAGTGCCCCGCCTGCGAAGCGCGCAAGCTCCAGCGTCTGATCGGCGTCGGCGGGGGCGTACTGTTCAAGGGGCCGGGGTTCTACCAGACCGACTACCGCAGCGAGTCGTACAGGAAGGCCGCCGCCGCCGACAAGCCCGCGAGCGACACCGGCTCGAAGGGCAGCGACAAGCGCACCACCGGCGCCGCGGACAAGCCGGCCAAGAACACCGGCAAGACCGAGGCTTCGGCGCGCAAAGCGGGCTGAGCGCCGGCGGCGCGAAGCTCGGCGGGTCAGTACGCTTGCAGGAGGATACCCGCCAGTTCCTTGCCGCCGTCGGTCTTGTAGGTATCCTTGCCCACGATCTCGGCGAGGACGAAACCCTTTCGCGGGCGGGCCCCCGTGCGTTTGAGCAGGATCGCGTATTTCTTGAGCGTGCGCAGCCGATAGACCTCCACCGGCTCTCTGTCGATCGTGACCTTCTCCGGATGGCCGTAGAAGACGAACGTGCCCACCTTGCCGGTCGGGTCGTCCGCGTAGAGCTGCTGAAGACTCTTCAGACGCAGGCGGCGGCCGTAGCGTTCCACGAGGCGATCCAACCCGGCGATCGTCTCGCCGGTCTTGTTCTTGAGCCGCGTGTTGGTCTCGATCAGCTTGGCGTACTTGTGGTAAACCTTCAGGTACGCGACGTAGGCCGGCAGGACATCGAGCGCCTGCGGCTCGAACTGCTGCTTGAACTTCTCCTGGCGGTGCGCGATGTCGAAGCGGGCGTACTGGCTGGCGGGAACGCCCTTGCGGCGGGCCGTTTCCTCGAGCTCGCGGCGGTGCTGGATCGCCTTGAACTCCGCTTCGAGCATCGTTCCCAGGCCGTCGCAGTGCGGGCAGGCGTGGTCTTCCAGCTTGCCCGTCCCGTGGCACCACTCGCAAAACACCACGAGCTTGTCGATCGCCTTGCGCACCTCGGCGAGATCGCGCCGGGCGTCCACCAGCGTGGTTTCCTGCGCCACGGACAGCCCGGCGCAGGCCAGAATCGTTGCAAGCGAGAGCAATCGGACCATGCGTGCGTTCCTCGCGGCGATGCCGCTGAGCAGTACCACCATGCCTTCGTGGCCACGGTTCCACCGGCTGCGAGCCGCTGCCGCGGCGGGCAGCCTTCACCTACCAGAACATGATATACAGTCCCACGGTCGCCAGGCAGATCAGCGTGCCGAAGACGTAGGAGCTGGCCGGCACGCGCGTATCGAGGGTCGAGGTCGGGTAGGTCACCGGCTCGCTGCGCGGGCGCGCCGCCGTGATCCCCAGCATCACGACAACGAGCACGAGAAACACGATGCCCATGTGATGCAGGAACGACCAGTTGTTGAAATCGAACACGGCCTGCTGCCAGCCGCCGACGTTTTCATACGTTTCCGATCCGGCCGCCCCCCCGACGACCCGCCGGAGCACCTTGTGCCCGTCCTCGAGGTTGTGCACGTGATAAACGCCCCGCATGATCCAGCCCGGCACGCGGCAGATCGCATACAGGAACGGACAGAGTACGAGCGCCAGCTTGCCCGCGACCGTCGGGGCCCGTTTGACCACCAGCCCCACCAGGAACGCGGCCACCACTCCCGGTGAGATGAACCCCCAGATCTCCTGGATGTAGTTGAACACGCCCTCGAACTTGCCGGGCAGCGGCGCGATCAGGCAGGCGATCACGACGATGGCCGCGGTCGTAAACCGCCCGACGGCAACCTGCTGGCGCGCGGTGGCGTCTTTGCGGATGTACTTGCCGTAGAAATCGATCGTGAAGATCGTCGCGGCCGAGTTCAGTCCCGAGTTGAACGTACTCATCACCGCGCCGGCCAGGGCGGCCAGCATGACGCCGCGGAGCATCGGCGGCATGATCTTGGCGATGAGGTGCGGGTAGGCCAGCTCGCCGGCCTTGGGAACGCTCCCGGCAGCCATATCGAGCAGTTGCGGCCCGAAGAACTCGAACGCCATGATGCCGGGAATCACGATGATGAACGGAATCGCCAGCTTGAACAGGCAGGCCAGGTAGATGCCGCGCTGGCCCTCGGCGAGGCTCTTGGCCCCGAGCGTACGCTGCGTGATGAACTGGTTGAGTCCCCAGTAGAACAGGTTGGGAATCCACAACCCGCCGACGAAGACGGCCAGCCACGGTACATCGGGATCGTTCCAGGGCAGGACGACGTGGAGCTTGTCCGCGTTGGCCTCTGAGAATACCCGCCAGCCTTCGAGAATACTGCCTCCGGCGACGCCGCCGGTATCGAGCATTTCGCCACCGCCGGCGACGCGCAGCCCGAGATAGAGCACGATCGCCCCGCCGCCGAGCAGCGCCGCGCCCTGGATCAGGTCGGACCAGACGACCGCCTTCAAGCCGCCGTAGACCGTGTAGGCCCCGGCGATCAGTCCGATCGCCCAGATGCCGATCAGCAACGAGGTATTCATGGCGGTGGCCTGGTCGAGGCCGTAGCGGTCCATCAGCAGTTGCGAGAAGTTGAACGTGCCCTCGAGCCCCTTGGCGCCGCTGTAGGCGACGGTCGCCAGCAGCGCGACGACGTAGGCCACCATCAGGTAGCCGGCCATGATCGTGCGGGTCGTCCCGTCGTAGCGGTATTCGAGGAACTCGGGCATCGTGTAGATGCCGACCTTGAGGAACTTCGGCAACAGCCACCACGCGACGATGACCAGCGTGATCGCCGACATCCATTCATACGAGGCGATCGCGAGCCCGACCCGTCCGAATCCCTGCCCGGCCATGCCGACGAAGTGCTCGGTCGAGATGTTCGAAGCGATCAGCGAGAATCCGATCAGCCACCATGTCAGTTTGCGGCCGGCCAGGAAGTAGTCTTCGGAACTCTCCTCGCGGCGGGAGGCCCACAACGACACGCCCACCACCACGACCACGAACGCCACGAACGTAAGGACATCGATCAGCCCGAGATGCACGGCTCATCCTCCCGACAGAGCTGCAGGGGGCGGACGTTCGCAACGCCCGTCCAACCGGGGACTCCCGGCGCCCAACCGCGCCAACGAATCGGGCACCGGCGAACGCCTGGGAAGATAAGGCGGCGCCGGCCTCCGGGCAACCGGCGCCACACATCGCCACCAGAGGCGCACAGCCGACACGTTCCCGCCGCGCCAGCGGCGAAGAGGAATCCGTTCTCGCGGGAATAAGGCCGCCCGCAGCGTGTTCAGACTTGTGTGTTCGCTGGTTCGTAGTGTTCGGACCGAACCGACCAATCACCCACATGGAGAAAAACACATGAGAGCAGCCCTTGTAATCCCCGCGATCGTAACCCTGTTGCTGGCCGCGAGTTCGGCACAGGCCCAGACCGGTACCCAGTCCGGCGGACACAACCTGGCCCAGTGCAGTTGCGCGGCCGACAAGGCCCGCGACGGCTGGTGCGGGAAGTGCAACGTCGGCCATGTCGCTGGCGTGAAGATCAGGTCGCGCAAGCTCTACGACGCCGTTGCGGGCAAGCCGATCACCGACGCGTCCAGGATCAAGTGTGCCACGTGCGCGGCGGCCTGCAAGAACGGCGGCTACTGCGCGCACTGCAAGGTCGGTTTCGCCGGGAAGAAGATGTACGAGTCGCGTGTCGGCTGCCGGCTCGCCCGTGGCCAGGCCAAAGACCCCGCCAAGATGAAGTGCCCCCGGTGCAAGGCCGCAGCCGCCGACCACGGCTGGTGCAAGATGTGCGGGCAGGGACTCGTTCACAACGTCGCGTACAGGAACAGGTCCGCCTATCAGCAGGCGGTCCAGGCGCGGGCAACGCTTCAGCAGGCCGCGATGCTCGCCGAGAAGTGCGAGGGCTGCGCCGTCGCGATGGTGACCGACGGCACGTGCAGCAAGTGCAACGTAAGCTTCAAGGACGGCAAGCCGCAGACGAAGATGGGCGGCGTGG
>CAYRXN010000360.1:0-4518 GCA_964428275.1 uncultured Planctomycetales bacterium
AGCTTGCCGCACATCGTCTGGTAGCGGGGGAACGCGTCCTTGATCGTGCGCGTCAGGCAGTGGCCCGGATGAGGCAGGCCGTTGGCCGTCGGCGGGCCTTCGTAAAAGACGAACCGCGGGCTGCCCCGCCGCGCGGCGAGCGTTTGTTCGAAGATCTCGTGCGCATCCCAGAACTCGAGGACGCGCTTCTCCGCTTCCGGAAAGCTGAACCGGGCTGGCAGAGGTTCAAACATCGCCACCTCCGTGCCCCCGCAGGGGCTGGACCATGCGCTGAGCCACCACACGAAGCTACGCAGGATACTTCGGCTACGGCGATCTGACCAGACGGATCGGTGAGCGGGCCGGTTTGCCGGTTCGGGGGGCTGCCCGCCGGAGTCGGACGTTGAGACCGCGGAGGACCGCGCGGGCTTTCCGCCGCCGCCGACTGAACAGCGCCGGCCGCGACCCGGCGCTTGGCGCCGTTTCGGAAGCAGCGGGCGTGCCCCACGGCGGCGCTGCGTCGGTTCGCCGCCGGGCTCCGGGAAAGGTCACCGGGTGTACGTGAGGTTGACGTGATCCACGCCGTGGCAGGTCAGCGTGCACGAGCCGCTGAATCGGCCGGTGTCGAGGTAGAACCGCCGGCCGCCGACGATCGAGATATCGAAGTTGATGAGGTGGTCGTGTTGCGCGGCACTGCCCGGTACGCCGTGGGCCGCGTGGCACGCGCTGCAAGGCGTCTGCGCGCGGACCACGTGCGTGCGGTGATACGGGAAACTCTCGTCGCTGAGGATCGAGTTGCGATCGTGGCAGCGATAGCACAAGGCATAAGACTGGGGCGATTCGATCGTGAAGTCCTGCGTGTCGTAGCGGGCGGCGAGCAGGTACCGATAACGCGAGCCGTGCGGGCCGCGGATCTGCGATCCGCCCTGTTCCACCGAGTCCGGGTTGTCGTGGCAGGCCTGGCAACCGATCGTCTGCCGCGTGCGGTACCGCGGCAACAGGCTGGGAACCTCGCCGGTATTGCTGGCCGCGAACGCCACCGGGTGGGCCGAAGCGACGGTCGGCAGAAACTGGCGGCGAATGTTCCCGGCGGTGTCCTCCTGGCGGATGATGCGGTCGGGCACGACCACCGGCCGATCGGCGTGGCAGCGGAAACACACCTCGTAGTAGAGCTGCGCCTGGGCCACCGGCAGCCCGGCGATGCTGACGCCCGACACCTCGCGCATCGCCGGCGGGACCAGCGAACCCAGCGGCCCCGCCTTGAGCCCGCGTCCGAGCACGTCCGGGGCGACGGCGTGCGGATTGTGACAGTCGGTGCACTCGACCGTCCGCACGATGCGCGGCCGCGCTCCGCCGGGCAGGGCTCGTTCGAAGACCGGGTGGATGCGGTGGCCGTAACGCTGGTTGACGACGGGATGGACGTCCCTGGCGCCCATGCCGTCGTGACAGTCCAGGCACAACCGGGACGGCCGATCGTAGAGCAACTGCGCGCGGCGCGGGGCGCTGTGCGGCGTGTGACACGCCCGGCAGGCGTTGTCGGCCATCGAGACGTAGGGCAGCTGCGCGCCGTGCGTCACGGTCGTGGGGACGGCGCGCGGGCTGTTGGCGTGCGAGCTCAGCCGCCAGCCGCGCAGGTCGTGGCAGGTGACGCACAGCGCGCCCTCCCGCTGCGTGATGCGCAGAAAGTCGCCCAGCTCGTTGTTGTGCGGGTCGTGACAGGCGGTGCATTCGAGCTCATTGCGCGGTCCGAGCTCGATGCGCGAATCGATCAGCTCCGGCTGGCGGATCTGCCGGTCGCGGTTGGAAAGCGGGCGGTCGTAGCGAAATCCGATGGGATGGTCGTCGGAGAGATCGTTGGTGAGGTTGGCCGGCCCGCTGGGCATAAACGGGTGGGTCATCTGGATCGGATCGGTCGCCGGCCGGCTCAGCGTGAGCCCGAGCGCGATGCTGCCATCGTGGCAACTGAGGCAGCGTTTGCTCGCGGGACCGGGCTGGTCGATCCGTGCGTCGGTCGTGCGGCTCTCGTAGATGCGGTAGTGCGTGGTCGGGTTGAAGCGGTTCCACAGCGGCGCTTCGGGCGAGGCGTTGTGCGGCGTATGACAGAACACGCAGACGCGGCTCTCCTCGACGGCGTGGATCGGACCCGGCCCGAAGACGGACAGATCATGCTTGGAGTTGACGACGCTTTCGTCCGCCGGCGCGGCCGGCGCCGCCGCGAGTGCGATCAGGGCCACGCCCGGGAGCATCGCTGCGATGCGGCTCATGATGCTTCCTCCGCCAAGTACTGAAACACCTGCACGCGGTGATTGTAACTATCCGCGATCCAGATGCGATCCCGTGAGTCGATCGTGATGCCCGCGGGCAGCGAAAACTGGCCCGGCCCCGATCCGCCGCGTCCGAACGCCATCAGCAGCCGGCCGGCGCGGTCGAAGATCTGTACGTTCTCGAACTGGTTGTCGAGCACGTAGATGTGCCCGTCGGAATCGACCGCGACCGACCGCGGGCGGGAGAAGTCGCCCGCGGCGTCCCCCTTCTGGCCAAAGGCCGCCGTCACCTGCCCGGTGAAGTCGAACACCTGCACGCGGAAGTTCATCGCATCCGCGACGACCACGCCCAGGCCGGGCCGCACCACCAGGTCGCTCGGGAAGTTCAGCCGGCCCGAAGCCGTGCCGCGTCCGCCGAGGGCCCGGCGCGGCGGGCCGTAGTTCGTGGTGACCAGGCAGGCGTGCGCGGCCGCGTCGGCGATCCAGAGCGCGCCGTGGCGCGCGTCCCAGTCGGCCGCGACCGGCGCCGTGACCTGCGGCCAGCGCAGCGTTCGCCGCCAGCGGCCGTCCAGATCGAACAGATCGAGCGCGGCGCGTTGCCGATCGACCACCACCACCGTGTCATCGCCGGCGATCGTCACGTCGATCGGCACGGCCAGCGGATCGTCGGCCGAGCCGGCCAGCACGGCGTAGCGCCGGTTGGCCAGATCGAGCATGTGAACCACCGCCAGCCCGATATCGGCTACGAAAATCCGCTCGCCGGCCACCGCCACCGCCGAGGGGCGGGCGAAATCGATCAGGCGTCGCGGACCGGCCAGCACCGCGCGCAACGCCCCCCAGCCGCGCGGCCTCACGCCCAGGCTCGACTCGCCGCGCAGCGCGCCGACGTAGCGGATGCGCGGCGTATCGGGCGGACGCGGCCAGACGAGCTCGGGCGAAACGGCCGGGAAGATGGGGCGCAGCGGGGCCCGGCAGGCCACCAGAAACACCGTCGCCAGGAGTACGACAGCCAGCCGCGACGTGCTCACGATCGCTTCCTCGTGATGACCGGGATTTCCCGCGTGAGCTTGAGCCAGACGGAAAAACCGTCGTCGGTCGAGCGCGGCAGACGCAGCACGTCGTACTCGGCTTCGAACCGCAGCGTGAAATAGCCGATCTTCCAGACGACAGCGGCGTTGAGGTCCAGCCCGTGGGTCAGGCCGTAGAGCGAGTCGTCCTCGTAGCGGTAGAGGACGCCGGCCGTGGTTTCGACTTGGCGGGCGAACACCTGCCGGTAGGACATGCCCAGATCGAGCAGCGTCGTGTGGCGGGCCTGGAGCCAGCGGGCGCCGTCGAACCAGAAACGCGACAGCGTGCCCTTGCCGTCGAGCTGGCGCCGGGCGTCCTGCCACAATACCACGTCGCCGTTGACATGCAGCGCCTGGTAGGGGTCGATCGTGTCGTCGTTGTATTCGTATTCCGCCCCGACCGACCAGCGGCGCTGGCGGTACGTCGCCCCGAGGCGATGGCGGTTGATGTCGCGCGAGCGGAACGCGAGATAGCCGGCGTGGTTGATGTCCTCGTTCTGGATCGAGGCCGCGTAATAGGGCGTCAGACCGAAATCGAACCGCTGCTGAACGCGCAGGTCGATGCGGTCGCGGGCCACGTCGTAGTCGCGCAGCACGCGATAGGTGTACGCCACGAGTACGGTCTGGCCGTCGGCGATGCGCCCGGTGGGGATGCGGACCAGCGCGGTGTAGCGCCCCAGCGGCACGAGCAGGTAGTCGCGCCCGAGCAGGTAGATGCGCGACCGCTGCCGGTCGGTCACCACCACCGTGAGCAGGTTGACGTTGACGTGGGCCAGGTAGGCCGGCCGCGGATCGCGCAGCGTCACCGCCTCGCCGATGATGATGCCCTGTCGCCGGCCGTTGTCGGTTTCGGTGGAGGCGTGGTTGTAGGAGAGGTTCGCCGAGAAGTGGCCCAGCGCGTTGTCCTTGTGGTAGGCGATATTGGCCAGCGCGCCCCACTCGCTGAAGTCGGAGTTGCGGTCGGCGCTCTGGCGGTAGCCGTACAGATCGGCCGAGCCGGAGAGCGCGTCGGACCACTGGCAGGTGGCGCCGAGCTCGCCGCGCCAGGTGCGCGTGGCCAGCTCCTGGAACGACTCGCGCAGAAACTGGACGCGGTAGTGCGTGGCGAAGCGGTCGGTGTGCTGGAGCCGCAGCCGGGTGGACCATTCGCCCAGGTCGCGGGCCAGCTGGCCGTTTTCCTCCTGGATGCGGGCGAGCGTTTCGAGCAC
>CAYRXN010000361.1:0-7846 GCA_964428275.1 uncultured Planctomycetales bacterium
CTACCGCGATCCGCCGCGCCGCCTCACCGCGGGCGACGACGTGCTGCTGGCACCGGCCGACGGGAAGATCATGCGGATCGAACCCGACTACCACGCCCAGGAGGACGGGGCGCCGCAGCTTCGCGTGGTGATCTTCCTGAGCGTGTTCAACGTACACATCAACCGCAGCCCCTGCGCCGGACGCGTGACCCTCGTGGACTACCAGCCCGGCGAGTTCCTCAACGCCCTCAAGCCCGAAGCGACCGAGCGCAACGAGAACAACCTGCTCGCGCTCGAACCGCGCCCGCCGCTCAAGGGCCCGGTCTACGTCCGCCAGATTTCCGGCGTCCTGGCCCGCCGCGTGGTCTGCACCGCCCGGCCCGGCGATCATCTGGACGCCGGCCAGCGCTTCGGCATGATCAAGCTCGGATCGCAGACCGAACTGCGCGTGCCCGCCGACGGAGGCTGGCAAGTGTGCGTCAAACCGGGGCAGGCCGTTCGCGCAGGAATCACCGTGCTCCTGCGACGGCAGACCAGCGAGACCACCGATGCCTGACCTGGGAGTCAACCGCAGCAACGGCCACAACAACGGCCCGCCCAAGCGGCCGCTGCTCAGCGTGGCCCTGCTGCCCAGCGCCGCGACGCTGGGCAACCTGCTCTGCGGCGTGATGGCGATCCTCTGCGCCCTGCTGTCGATGCGCAGCGTGTACTTCCCCGACGCTCCGCCGCGCGCCCACCCCTCGCTCGAACCGTGGTTTCCGACGTACATCTCGGTCGGGGCCTACCTGATCGTTCTCGCGATGGTCTTCGACGCGCTCGACGGCCGACTGGCCCGCATGGCGCGACACACGACCGAGTTCGGCGTCCAGCTCGATTCGATCGCGGACATCGTCAGCTTCGGCACCGCACCGGCCGTCCTGCTGCTGGCGCTGCTTCTGCCGCTGGCGGTCCCGCCCGACGGTCCGATCGTCGTCGGCAAGGCCGAGTGGCGCGTCGGGCTGCTCGGCGCGATGGTCTACGTCGCCTGCGCCGCGATTCGGCTGGCGCGCTACAACGCCGAGAACGTCAAGGAGGAAGCCGCCCAGCCGCGCTTTCACGGGCTGCCGGTCCCCGGCGCCGCGGCGGGACTCGTCGCGCTGCTCGTGCTGCACGAAAACCTGGTCTACGAACAGGCGGCGATGTGGGGCGTGGACTGGGCCGCGGTCGTGCGGTACGCCACCGGACCGGCGGCGTTCCTGCTCGGGATGCTCATGGTCAGCCGGCTCGATTACGTCCACGTCTTCAACCAGTACGTGCGGAGTGAACAACCGCTGTGGCACCTGGTCACGCTGGTCGTACTGGTGTGCATCGGCCTGTTCTCGCCCGAGGTGCTGCTGTTCGTACTCGCCGTGATCTACGTCTTCAGCGGCCTCGTCGTGCGCCTGCGCCAACTCCTGCGTCCGCCGGCGCCCCCCACCAAACCGCGCGAACCGGACCGTTCCGGAATCCTGCGATAGCGCGGCCGCTCAGCAAACGCCGACACACCGACACCGTCGCCCGGGCGCCCCGCCGGTTGGGCCTGACACGCTCGGGATCAGCCGGCAAGGCGGCGCAAAGAAGATGGAAGGTCCAGCCGTGGCGCGTGGAGACCTTCCATCGTTCGTGCGATCCGCCAGGCGAACCGCGTGATTCTCTTGTACAACATCACCGTCGTGACGATACATACGTTACATGCATGTCGAGCTTTTGCAAGGCATACAACGAAGCTGCGCACATTTTTCCGCGCGCGCTTTTCGCGCAACGTCTCCGCCAGCGCGCCGGCGCATGGCGATCACGTCGCCGTTTGAAACTCGCCATGCGCAAAACGCGCGCCTACGATCAGGCAGGTGCAGTCCCCCGCCTGCCGAGGTACGGCAATGAAGTTCACGCCCCTGAACCTGCATCCCGGAGTACCCGCCATGAAAACGACGACGATCTGCGCGACCGTTCTGATCGCGAGCGCTGTTGCGCTCTGCCTGTCGAACCACGTTTCCACCGCCGCCGGCGGCGGCCGCGACCACGCGCCGCCGCGCGTCCCCGCGCTGGATGTCGGCGATTCGTTCGGCGGCGCCCCCGGTCCACTGGCCCGCACGATCGAAACGGCTTCGTTCGACGCGGCTCCGCTCCAATCGGTGCTGGCCTGGATCGCCGAGCAGACCGACACCAATCTCGTCGTGCGCTACCAGGTGCTCGAAGACGCCGGCATCGAGCGCGACAAGCCGATCACGCTCCATGTCCGCCGGCTGCCGCTCGCCCTGGTGCTCCAGCTCGTACTCGACCAGTCCGGCGGCCCGGACCTTCGCCTCGGATTCGACACGTTCGCCGCCAACCTCGTCATCGTCTCCACGCGGGACGACCTCGACTGCGAGATGACGACGCGAATCTACAACGTGCGCGAGCTGCTGCGAAACGACCAGGCCTGGGTGAGGGAGCTGCTCGGCCGCGCCGTGCGCCGCCGTCCCTCGCCGCAAGCCGCCGCGACGCACCCCCGCCCGTCGGCTGCCGTTGCTTGTTTTCCTGCTTCGATCGACCTGCCGGCCGCGGACGCGCAGCAGCGACTCGAGGCGGTCATTTGCGCCACCATCGAACCGGACGCGTGGGCGGAAAACGGCGGGTGCGGCGCGATGGCGTGGATCAGCGGCATGCTCGTCGTGCGCCAACCGCCGCGTGTCCAGCGCCAGGTGGAACAACTGCTCAATGGGCTGGCACACATCACTGCCGATACACAATGAGAAAACGCGGGCCGGCTGCGCCCGGCTCGCCGCGCCCGTCGCCGTTGTGCTGTCGCTGGTGGGAGTAAGGTCGGCGCAAGCAACAAGCCGACGGTGGGAGTCGAACCCACAACCCCGGCTTTACGAAAGCCGTGCTCTGCCATTGAGCTACGTCGGCACCCGTCGCAGGCCTGAGCCGGCGCGACGTCCCAAAGGTTAGAAACGTTCGCCGCCAGAATCAAGCGACCCGCCAAAGAAATCGTCCCTGATCGCCGGCGCATCGCGCGCGGTCGAAACGCGGTTCCGGAGCCCGTTGCGCGAAATCACCCCGTTTGTGCGTGTGAACGCGCAGCGACGGTAAGCCAGGCAAGAAAAACCCCCCGACAATCCGCGCAAAACGGCTTGCCTTTTGGCACGATACATGCTCTTATATACATGCGTACAATAAACAGGAGCAGGCTACTACGCGGCGACCCCCCTTCCCTTCGGCCCGAACACCCCGGTCGTCGCTGCCTGCTCCTTGTTTTTTTGTACGCTTTTTTATGCGCCCGGCGTCGCTTGTCGCAACGCACTCGTTGCCCCGATAATCCCCTTCGTCATGGACACCAACCCCGCAGACCTCATCCTGTGCGCGCGGCGCATCTACCCGACCGTCAAGCGCCCGGCGCGCGCCGACGCGATTGCGGTCGCTGCCGGGAAGATCGCGGCGATCGGCACTCGCCGATCGATCCTGCGCCATCGGCGGCGCGGCACACGCGTCGTCGATCTGGGCGACGGCGCGATCACGCCGGGACTCGTGGACTGCCACACGCACCTGTTCTACTGGGCGCTCTACCGCGCGCGGGTGATCGACGTGTCGGCGTGTCGCTCGCTGGCGGCGGCGCTCGAGACGATCCGCACAAAGGCCCGCCGGCGGCACTTCGGCCGATGGATCGTCGCCAGCGGCTTCGATTACAACACCTGGCCCGAGGGGATTCCCTGCGCGGGCGACCTCGACGCGATCCTGCCCGACCGCCCGGCGGTCGTGCGCAGCCGCGACGGCCACACCGCCTGGCTCAATTCCGCCGCCCTGAAACGCGCCGGCATCGACAGCAACTGGCAGGATCCGCCCGGCGGGCGCACGCTGCGCGACGCCCACGGCCGGCCGACGGGTATCGTGCAGGAAGCCACCGTGGACCACCTGCCCGATCCCGTGCGCGATTTCGCCACACGGACCGACGCCGCCGCGCGCCGCGCCGTGGACCGCGCGCTCGACGATGCATTCGCGGCCGCCCGCGCGCTCGGAATCGTCGGCGTCCACACGATGGACGACGCGCCGTCGCTGGCCCACCTGCAACGGCTGCACGGCGAACGGCGGCTCGGCCTGCGCGTCGTCCACGCCATCCCGCTGAGCAACCTCGACCACGCGCTGGCGCTGGGGTTGCGCAGCGGGCTCGGCGACGATCGGCTTCGCATCGGCGCGGTGAAGATCTTCGCCGACGGCGCGCTCGGCTCGCAAACCGCCTGGATGTTCCGGCCCTATCCCGGCAGTGCCGGACACTGCGGCGTCCCGGTCATCGCGGGCGCTGCGCTGCGCGACGTGGTCCGGCGCGCCGCCGCCGGCGGACTGGCCGCGTGGATCCACGCCATCGGCGACCGCGCGGTACACGACGCGATCCGCGCCATCGGCGCAGCCCGGCGGGTCGAGCCCGCGCCGCTGGGCCACCGGATCGAGCACGCCCAGTGTGTCCGCGCGGCCGACATTCGCGCGATGGCCGCGCTTGGAATCGTGGCGTCGGTACAACCTTGTCACATTCCGGGCGATATTCGCACCGCCCAGCGGCACTGGCCGCGCGCCTCCCGCCGCGCGTATCCGCTGCGCAGCCTGCTCGACGCGGGCGTGACGCTGGCGATGGGCTCGGACGTACCGATCGAGTCGATCGACCCCCGCCGCAGCCTGTTCGGCGCCGTGGTGCGCACCGAGCCAGGCGGCTACCCCGCCGGCGGCTGGTATCCGCGGCAGCGGCTTACCGTCGCGGAGGTGCTGGACGGATTCACGCGCGGGGCCGCCGCCGCGGCTCCGACCGCCGCGTCCGCGCCGCCGGGAACGATCACGATCGGCGCGCCGGCCGACCTGACGTTGTGGCGTGAGGATCCGCTGCGCGTAAAGCCGGACCGCCTGCTCGATGTCGAGATCGGCGGGTGCGTCCTCGACGGAGAGCTTCACCTGAATCGCAACTGAGCCGCCAGCGCTCGTGGAGACTCGACCATGGCCGGTACACACACCATCGGCATCGACCTCGGCGGAACCAACATCAAGGCGGGCGTCGTCGACCCTGCCGGGAAGCTCGTGCGCCGCACCTCGATCGCCACGGAGGCGGACCGCGGCTTCGAACACGTGTTCGCCCGGCTCGTGCGGCTCGTCGAGGACCTGCTCAGCCAAGCCGGCCTGACCAGCACCGACGTGTGCGCGATCGGCTTCGGAACGCCGGGGCCGATGTCGCACGAAAAGGGCGTGATCTACGCGGCCCCGAACCTGCCCGGCTGGGACAACATCCCGCTGCGCGACCGCTTCGCCGAGGCGACCGGCCTGCCGGTTGCGCTCGACAACGACGCGAACGCCGCCGCGTTCGGCGAGTTCACCGCCGGCGCCGGGCGCGGCACGCGCGACATGGTCATGCTCACGCTCGGAACGGGGATCGGCGGCGGAATCATCCTCGACGGCAGGCTGCTGCGCGGCACTTTCGACAACGCGGCCGAAATCGGCCACACGATCGCGGTCCCCGGCGGGCGCCCGTGTCCGTGCGGACAGCGCGGCTGCCTCGAACGCTACAGCTCCGCGAACGCGGTCGCCGAACGGCTGATCGAGGCGATCGAGGCGGGCGAAACCTCATCGCTCGACCCGGCCGCGCGCACCGGGCCAAGACCCACCTCGGCCGACGTGGCGCGTGCCGCACGCGAGGGCGACGCGCTGGCGGCGCGCATCTGGGACGAGATGTGCCTGCACCTGGCCATCGGCTGCGTGAACATCCAGCACATGGTCAACCCGGAAACGATCGTGCTGGGCGGCGGCATGATCCGGGCCGGCGAGCAGTTGCTCGCGCCGGTCCGCGCGCATTTTCGCAAGCAGGTCTGGCCGGTCCCGCAGGACTACCCGCGCATCGAGCTTGCGACGCTCGGCGACGACGCCGGCATCATCGGCGCAGCCGCCCTGGCGCGGCTCGACGCTTTGCGCAAATAGGGACGGAAGCGATCCAACACCTGAGCCGGCCCAGACACCATCACGAACGACATTCCGTATAATATTATTGCCGCGATGATTGCGCAATTGCTTCTACATCAACCTCGGACGATATTAGAAATAGTGCACCAGTCAGGATAACAACTGTGGTGTCCACATGGAGAACACATCATGGCAAAGGTGCGTGTTCGCAAGTCGTTTTCTTCTGTCTGGGGCGTGTCACTGACAGTTGGGTTGATGCTTTCGTGCTCGGCATGCACCGCGTGGGGCGGCGGAAAACAGGCAATCAGTCCCCACCGTAACACCTACCCGAGCGCATCCGGGGCCAGCAGTCTTGCGCCGATTCCAACAAAAACGGTCATCACGAGTCGTCGCAATGGCAAACCACGCTATGGCATTGTGATTCCCGTCCCCGAAGCTCGGCAGACCGTATTTCGATTCCTCTCCCGCGAGCCGGTACTTCTGATGGACGCAACGACGGTCAGCGCGGCCGGCCAGCCCGAGAACACGCCGGCGATCCTCAAGACGGTCGGTCCGGTCTTGTTGTCCAATGGTCTGGAGATCGGAAGCGAGTGCGCCGAACATCTGCGGATCGGCGACACGGTGGCGCACGGGGCGTTCTGCAACGGGGGCAAGACCATGGTGCGCGTCCAGCTCGGAAGCGGATTGATGGTCACCCTCAAACCGTCGCAGGGCATCTATGTCGGTGACGATTACTACGCGGTGAAGGTCTACGATCGCGTCGCGCCCGTCGCTCCGCCGGACAATGGCTCAAGAGACGCCACGCACACGATCGAATGCGTGTGTACCTGCCACGCCGACGCCGGCGATGAGGAAAACCGATTTGCGTGCGGCGCTCGCTGCATCGACCCCGGCAACCAGTGCGAAGGGTTGAACGGCAACTCCTGCACCGTCACAGACAGCCACGGCGACCCTCAACCCGGCGAAGAGCGGGATTGCCACGAGGTAGTCGTTCCAATCGCACACGACGACACGCCCGTAGGTATACAGCACAACGTGGGTCGGCAACCGCGTTGAAACAGCGTTGATTTTCGCGCTGGTCCCCCTCGGCCGCGCCGTGGCGCGCAAGGGACGCCGCCCGGGCGCTGGGCGTGGCCGAGGGGGTAGGGCCCAGGTCGGCCCCGGAAACACGATATCAACTCACGGATGTCGTTCGCCTCGGCGACGGGCGTTCCCTGGCGTCTCAAGGGCGGCGTTGTGCCAGCTCGCCGATACGTTCCTGGACCGCTTTGCGGAAGGGGTCGTCTGCGGCAAGCCCGCGTTCGATCCGCCGCAAGTGCTCGATAGCTTCGTCGATACGTCCGTTGGCCGCCAGCGCTTCGGCCAGGTTCGCCTGGGTGCGCACGTCGTCGGGATGGAGCTCACAGGCGATCCGGGCATGGCGCAGCGCGGCCGCCGGATCGTGTTCGGCCAGCAACTTGCACAGGTTGGCGTGCGCCTGCCAGTCCCGCGGGTCGAGCTCGACCACCCTCCGCAAGGCCGCGATCGCCCGATCTTCCAGATGATTGAGCGCCAGCGCCTCACCGTAACCGCGCAACGCGATTACGTCATCGGGCGCCAGTTCGACGGCCCGCTCGTACTCCTGGAGCGCCTCGTAGTTCTCGCCCAGCCTGATGAGCGTCTGGGCCAACTCCCGGTGCAACACGGCATCGTCCGGTCGTGTGGCAAGCTGCGCGCGCAACCGCGCGACCAGTTCCCGATCGGCCTGCGCCCCGCCCAGCCGGGCGAGCAGACGCTGGGCGGACTTGTTCGCAGGCGCAAGCAGCAACGCCCGGCCGAGCACCTTCCGGGCCTGCTCAACATCGCCGCGCATGGCGTAGACCCTGCCGAGCTCCGCGAGCGCGGCCGCATAGCGGGGATCAACCGCGAGCGCCCGCCGAAGCAGGAACTCGGCTTC
>CAYRXN010000362.1:0-7494 GCA_964428275.1 uncultured Planctomycetales bacterium
CACGCGCAAGCTCCCGACCGCGGGTCACGGACCGGCTCGGACACCGGGGGCATGCGCGGGTCGCGGTCGCGACCTCCCGGCTCGAGCGGGCCGTCAAGGCGGGCCCGGGCACTGCGTGAGCATTGGAGTTGTTGGACGCAAGCCGGCAGAAGGCAAGCCCGGACCCACATCGTGCGCGGAATTGGCGACCCGTGGCGGAATGCGTCGGGATTGCCGGGGCGAACGCAGAGCGGTCGGCGCAAAACGCCGAAGTACCGAGTGCGGGGACTCGATAGAGGAGAAACCACGCGGGCGTCTCGCTGGTGAGCAAGCAGGCTGTGCTCGAGCGGGGGCTGGCGGCTGCCGCCGGTTGAAGACCGATGCCACGCGTCTCGCCGGCCGCTTACTCCAGCCAGGAGGTGTACCACCAGATGACGCCCCAGGCGTTGATGAGGACGCCGGCGGCGATCCAGAAGCGCATGACGCGCGTGAGACGCGGACCGACGGCGACGGCGAGCAGGATCAGCAGGGGGATGAAGAAATCCAGCGAGAAGCGGTAGCCGAACTGGCGCCAGCCGGTGTTGTAGTAGAGCAACAGGGGCACGAGCGTCAGGCCCACCGCCAGCCACGCGCCGCGGACAAGCGGCTCGCGCCGCCGGCGGGCGCGAAACACGTAGAGCAGGGCCGGCGTGGTCAGGAAGATGCTCATGCCGCGGTCGTCGGGGACGGGAACGTGCAGGTGGGGCGCCCACGACGGTTCATCCCAGCGGGGAGGGGCCATCAGCAGGACGTGCAGATTGCGCGGGATGTGGCGAACATGGAACTGGCCCTGCGCGAGCTCGCCCCGGACCGCGGCGCTGACGTTCTGCGTCTTGTAGCCGAAATCGAGCGGATCGCCGAAGCGGGCGGCGTTGTACCACGCGAGGCCGGCGATGCTGGCGGCCAGCGGCACGGCGCTGCAAGCGATCCAGCGCATGAGCCAGCCTCGGTCGGCGGGTTGGCCGGCGTCACGGCGATGCTGGATCGCGATGCCGAGCAGCAGCGGCCAGGTGAACAGCACGGTCGGCCGGCTCCACAACGCTACCGCGAGAGCGGCCGACGGCAGCGCCGCTCCGGCTTTGCGGACCGCGAGGTACGCCGCCAGGGCGACGAACATCACCGCGGCGACGTGGGCCAGGAACCACACGGAGCCTTCGAGTGCCACCTGCCAGTATACGCAGCCGAAGGCAAACAGCAGCACGAGCCAGCAGCGGCCTCGGAAATCGAGCCGAATCCAGCGCCGGGCGGCCAGTCGTTCCAGCATCGCCGCGACCAGCGCGACCGAGATCGCCGCCCAGACCATCGAGAACGCGACCGGGTTGGTGCGCGCGAGCCCGACGACCGCCACCCACGGCATCATCAGGATCGCGGCAAGGGGAGGGAACGCGACGTACCAGCGCCCGTCGTGGAGGGTCAAGTCGCTGATGCCGGGCGGGTCGGTGAGGTACAAACGGCCGTGCAGAAACGCCTCGGCGAGATGGTCGAAGTAACTGCCTTGCCGGACGGTGGTATGCCCGGTCGCCCACGCGGAAGCCGCATACAGCAGCAGCGCGACGAGGCCGGCCACCAGCGGCCAGGCGCGGTGTGATCGGCCGGCGTATTCCGGAGCCGTTCCAGGTTCGTCGGGTTGTGGCTCGCTCATGCTCGGTTTCCAACGACAAGCGGGACCGCGGTCTGCGTTGTCGCGCGTTGCCCCGTCTGCGCAGACGATTCCTCCGGTCGGCGGCAAGCTGTTGCACGTTGCCGGTGCGCCGCTACGATGCAGCCGATTCTGCGAGGACGCCCCATGACGCTTGCTCTGGCCGCCGGCGGCCCCGGTGCCTTCCAACTCGTCGCCCTGCTTCTGATCGGAGCGCTCGCAGGGGTGCTCGGCGGCGCGCTCGGCATCGGCGGCGGGCTGGTCATGATCCCGGCGCTGGTGCTCGTCTTTGGAACGCGCCTCTACGGCGTCAATTCCTTCCACCTGTTCAAGCTGGCCGCGCTGGCAACCGCCGTCGTACTGTCGGTTCCCGCGGTTTGCCAGCACGCCCGCGCCGGTGCGATCGTGCGAAGCATGATACCGGGGATCGTCGTTTTCGCCCTGCTCGGCGTCGCGCTGGGGGTGCTGGGGGCGTCGTGGTTCACCGACAGCCACACGAAAACGCTGCGTCATGTGTTCGGCGGGTTCATGTTGCTGGCCGTGGCGGCCAAACTGTGGCAAGCACGCCTTGGGCCGGACGGGCCGTACACTCCCGGCGCGGCGTGTCCCGTCGCCGGACGGCGCTGGCGGACCGGGGCGATCGTCGGGCTGCCCGCCGGGCTGATCGGCGGATTGCTCGGCGTTGGCGGTGGAATCTGGGCCGTTCCCGCGCAGAGCTGCATTCTGCACATCCGCCTGCCCAGCGCGATCGCAAACTCCGCCTGCATGATCATCGCGCTCGCGGCAGCCGGGGCGATCCTGCAGGCCTTCGCCGTAGACCACATGACCGGCATCAGCGTGGGACAAGGACTGTGGCTGGCGTTGTGGCTCGCCCCGGGGGCCGTGGCGGGCGGGTGGTTCGGGGGCCGACTGGCCCACCGCCTGCCCATCGGATGGTTGCGGGCCGTCTTCTATCTCCTGCTGGCGATCACCGGCGCGCGGCTGATGCTCTACTGAGCGGCGACGGTGCGCTCGCCCCGGGCGCCTCGGAGGTGTCGGCCCGTGCCGGGGACGCCGCGCGGCCGAGCTGCTTGCGCAATATCGCCAGCAGGGTCGGTGGTTCGAGGTAACGCCTGCCCAGACGCCAGTGGACCGTGTGGGCGTCCGGCAGCCGCGGCGAACCCGGCCCCTCCGCGAACAACTCCTGAACCCGCGCCAGGTCGTCGATCGAGAACACGACGTCCGGCGGGTCGAGCACGATCGACCGAATCCCCCACGATCCCGCCAGCACGCGGACTTCCGCCAGCGCCAGCAACGTCTGGACGTCGTCCGGCAGCGGGCCGTAGGCGTCGCGCAGGTCGTCGGAGAGCACGCGGACGTCGTCGATCGTGCCGGCCCCCGCGAGCCGCTTGTAGACCTCCATACGCTGTCGCTGGGCGGGGACGTACGACCGGGGAATCGACGCCGTGATGCCCAGGTCGAGCGCGACGATCCGGCGCAGGTCGGGCGGCTCGTTGCGCATCTTCCGCACGGCCTGTTCGAGGAGCTGGCAGTACATCTCGTATCCGACCGCCTCGATGTGGCCGGACTGTTCGGGGCCGAGGATGTTGCCCGCGCCGCGGATCTCCAGGTCGCGCATCGCGATCTGGAAGCCGGCCCCCAGCTCGGCGTACTGCTCGACCGCCTTGAGCCGCCGGGCGGCGTCGTCCTTGACCGCGTGCCTGGGCGAGAGCAGCAGGTAGCAATACGCCCGGTGCCGCGAGCGCCCGACGCGCCCGCGAAGCTGGTGCAGGTCCGCCAGGCCGAACCGCTCGGCCCGGTCGATGAAGATCGTGTTGGCCGTCGGGATGTCGATACCCGATTCGATGATGTTCGTGGACACGAGCACGTCGGCCTCGCGCCGCACGAAGCGGGTCATCGCCTCTTCGAGCTCGGCCCGGTTCATGCGGCCGTGCCCGACGACGACCCGCGCTTCGGGCACCAGCGCGCGGAGGCGGTTGGCCACCGTGTGGATATCGCGCACGAAATTGTGAACGAAGTACACCTGCCCGTCGCGGTGCAGCTCGCGCAGGATCGCGCTGCGCACCAGCTCGTCGTCCCACATCCGCACCTGCGTCACGATGGCCCGGCGATCCATCGGCGGCGTCGCCAGCGACGAAATCTCGCGGATGCCCAGCAGCGACATGTGCAGCGTGCGCGGGATCGGCGTCGCGCTGAGCGTCAATACCTCGACGCTGGCGCGCAGCCGCTTGAGCCGTTCCTTGGCCTCGACGCCGAACCGCTGCTCTTCGTCGATGACCACCAGACCCAGGTCGGCGAAACGCACGTCTTTCGACAGCAGCCGATGCGTGCCGATCAGGATGTCGATCCCGCCGCGGGCCGCCCGCTCGATGATCCGGCGCTGCTGACCGGCCGTGCGGAAACGCGACAAGACCTCCACGGTGAAGGGATAATCCGCCAGACGCTCGCAGAACGTGCGGTAATGCTGCTCGGCCAGGACGGTGGTCGGCACCAGCACGGCGACCTGCTTGCCGTACTCGATGACCTTGAACGCCGCCCGGATCGCCAGCTCGGTCTTGCCGAATCCCACGTCGCCGCAGAGCAGCCGATCCATCGGCCGCGGGCGGGACAGGTCCTGCTTGATCTCCGCCAGCGCGCGCAACTGGTCTTCGGTTTCCGTGTAGAGAAACGACTCCTCGAACTCCTGCTGCCACCGGGTGTCGGGCGGATAGGCGATGCCTGCGCACGCCGCCCGCTCGGCCTGGAGGGCGAGCAGCTCGGCGGCCAGATCGGTGACCGCCTCGGCGACGCGACGCTTGGTCCGTTTCCAGGTGCTGCCGCCGAGCTTGCTGAGCCGCGGGCGACCGCGGACGCTGCCGATGTACTTCTGAACCACGTGGATCTGACTGACCGGGACGTGAACCACCGCGTGTCCGGCGAACTCGATCGCCAGGTACTCGTCACGCCGGCCGGACCGCTCGAGCGTCTTGAGCCCGCGGAACCGCCCGATGCCGTGCAGCGCGTGAACGACGTAATCGCCCGTATCGAGGTCGAAGAAGCTGTCGATCGGCCGGGCCGGCTGGACCTTGCGCAGCGTGCGGCGCCGGCGATAACGATGAAACAGCTCGTGGTGGGGCACGAACGCCACGCGCCCCCAGACGAACCCGCGGTGCACGACGCCGACGGTCGATACGACCCGGGCCGGACGCTCGGGCAGGTCGTTCAGTAATTCCTCCAGGCGGCGTCGCTCGCCCTGGTTGTCGCAGCAGACCACCACGTCGTGGTCCCGGGCCAGCTCGGCCAGCGATCCCAACGCGTCGGTACTCCGGGGTTCGAACGGCGGCAGACTGCCGACCTTCATATCGACGGACGCCTCGCCGCCGGGGTCGAACCGCTGGAGGTGCAGCCGGCTGAAACGCCCGGCCCGGCGGAAAATGGCCTCGACCGGGACGATGCCGGCCCGTTCGCCGAGCTGCTGCCAGTAGGTGCGGCCCAGCTCCTGAATCTCGGCCGGTTCGTGCAGCGCGATGATCGTGTCGGCCGGGAGCAGGGACAGAAAACTCGCAGTCGCGTCGGATTCGTCGGCCGGGCCGGCGGGGCGGCGGCGCGCGCCGGATCGCCGACACGCCGGCGGCGCGAGCACGGATCGGCCGGGAATGCGGATCGAATCCAGCGGGTGCGTCGAGCGCTGCGTGCCGGCGTCGAACAGACGCAGCGATTCGACCTCGTCGCCGAAGAACTCGATGCGGACCGGGTCGGCGTGGGCGCTGCTGTAGATGTCGATGATGCCGCCGCGCTGGGCGAAGTCCCCCGGCAGACCCACCTGGTCGGTGCGTTCGAAACCCTGCTTCGTGAGCCACGCAACGAGCTGGGCGGGTTCGAGCCGCTGACCCACCGCGATCGTGCGCGACCCCTCGCGAATCGCCTCGCGGCTCGGGACGGGCTGCATCAGGGCGTGGACCGACGCGACGATGACGAGCGGCTCGCCCCGATCGGCCGGTTGGGCGTCCGAGAGCCGCACGCAGACGCGCAGACGCTCGCCCAGCGCCTCGGCGTCCGTCTCGAAATCGCCGGGGGCGGCGTCGAGTTGCGGCAGCCAGAGCGGCTGGCCGGCGCCGGTAAGGACGATGTCGTCGAGCGCGTCGTCGGCCTCGTCCTCGTGAGCGGTGATGTACAGCAGGGGCCGGCGGCAGTGCCCGGCCGCGATCGCGGCCAGAATCGGCGCACTGCTTCCCCACAGCCCCGCCGCGACGACGGGGGTGTCGCGCTGCGCGAGGCGCCGGCCAAGCCGGACCACGCGCGGGTCTTTACGGATGACGTCGAGCGCATCCACCGGAATCATTCTATCGGCTTGGCGGCACAAGCGAAGCGAACGCTTCACGCGGGCAAGTCGTGCCAATCGCGGTTCGTGAGACGGCGGCGTTCGGGGTGACGGAAGAACGTCATGGGGGCGGTGCGGCCGGTAAAGAAAGCGGTCGAATGACGTTGACTCGCCGCGCCGGGCCCGATAGGCTATACGAGTACATGGCGAGTTGCCAGCATCATGGGAGCCCCCATGCGGGGCGTATTATTTTGGCCGCGTCGCGGCCACAGGGAGCGCTAATATGGCACAACCGCAAAGGAAGAACCGGGCATTTACCCTGATCGAGCTGCTCGTGGTGGTCGCGATCATCGCGCTGCTCATCTCGATTCTGCTACCTACCCTCAGCCGCGCCAAGGAACAGGCGCGCATCGCGAAGTGTCTCGCGAACATGCGTTCGATCGCCCAGGCGGCCAACAGCTACGTGATGGATAAGGGCGACCTGGTGTTCACCTTCCCGCCGGGTTACTACGACGAGGAATTCGATTTTCCCCATTACGCGTACTATACGGAGTTCATTTGGGGAGGCGACGTCCCCGATGCGACGCGAGGCCAGTGGGATCCTTCGCAGGGCGGCAATCCCGTGAACATTTCGGACGTCTACTGCTTCCCGCCCGAGCGGCGTCCGATGAACAAGTACCTCGATCCCGAGATGAGCTGGAGCGATCCGCTGCGGATCAAGGGAAATCGCGAGCGCTACTTCCGCGCCTCGCAGGCGCCCGATTTCTTCCGCTGCCCCTCAGATAAGACGTGTGCCGTACCTGACGCAGGTGCGAACGATCCACCCTACGATGCGGATACCCCATACCAGACCTGGAAGTTCTGGGGTACGAGCTACCCGATCAACTGGTATTGGGCGTATTTCTACACCGCTGACGGTATGGACCTGTTGACCGTGCTTGCGGGCCCCCCCAAGAAGGGCAAAGCCCTGCTGTCCTCGAAGAATACCAGCGGTGCGGCTGAGTTCATCCTCTTCTACGAGAACCAGATGAACTTCGCGATGGAAAACGCCCGGCCCCGCGGTTTTACGCAGGTTCCGCCGCGCGAGCTGTACGGCTGGCACCGGCAGGAGGACTACCACGTCGCGGCGTTCTTCGACGGCCACGCCAAGTATGGCTACTACGACACCAACTACATCGATGGCCCCGGTTGGACAACCTGGCCTAACAAGAGCGAGTGGGAGAAGAGCCCGACCTGGTCGTCGTACGTGGACAACTAGCACGTTTCGCCGGCGCATACCGGCCGCGGATGGTACCGCTGCGAGCCGCGTGCCCGGCGATCAATCTATACCAAAGACCGGCCGGAGCCCTCGTGGCTTCGGCCGGTTTGTGATTGCGCGCGTCAGGCATGACGCTGCTGACCGGCTGGCGAAAGCGACCCGGGATGCGACTTGCCGGGTGAAAGTCCTGGTGGAGGCCTTGATGGCAGGAACTCCTGGCCGAACAGCTTGAACCGAACCGCCGCAGAGCATTCGATGCTTGAGCGAGATGCCGACCAG
>CAYRXN010000363.1:0-11846 GCA_964428275.1 uncultured Planctomycetales bacterium
ACACGAAACGATGTCGTACTTTTCCAGCAGCGGCAGCACGCGCGGGATTTCCTCGAGATCGAACTGGCCGTCGCCGTCGGTGTAGAAGATCCAGTTCTTGGTGGCCTCGCGAAAGCCGCGCTGCAGCGCGCCGCCGTAGCCCAGGTTGGGGCGGTTGTGTACGGCGCGAACCTCGGGGATCTCGGCGGCGAGCCGGTCGGCGACCTCGTCGGTGCCGTCCTTGCTGCCATCGTCCACGATGATCACTTCCAGATCGTCGGCGACCTTGCGGCCGACCTCGACCGCCTTGCGCGTCATCGCCTCGACGTTGTCCACCTCGTTGTAACACGGGAAGAAAATCGTCAGCGACAGCGGCTCGAGCGGCGGTTTTTCAAAGGGCTTTTTTTCCACGTCAACGTCCCCGGGCCAAGTGTGGCTGTTGCTGGTGCGCCGGCATGACCTCGACACGCACGCCGCGACAAAACGGGCCGACTCCGGTCAAACCCTCGAAATAGACCTGGAAGTCGCAATCGCCCGTGCGGACTCTAGCCGCCGACAAATCGGGCTGCAACCGGGTCGACTCGCCCGGACCCAGCGTGATGCGAAACGCGTCGGCGAAGCGGGCCGCGCCGGCCACCGGGCGGTAGCCGATCGGGCTGCCGTCGAGTCGCAGGCGCGGCGTCACGACCAGCGGCGCCCGCGAAACATTGCGAACTTCCAGCGTCGGCGGCGCCGAGACAAGCGCCTGGTAACGCACGCCGTCACGCGTCTGCCGCGTTTCGAAGCGCAGCACGCCGGGTGTCTCGATCCGCACGGCGACCTTCGGGACCAGCGGTTGCGGGCCGGTGCCGATCAGGCCGATCGCCGCTCCCCGATCGGGCACGCCGAGCCGCACGCGGCAGCCCCATTTCGTGCCCAGATCGACCACCTGCGCAAGCGTCCCACCGGCGCACCACGGGGGCGCGGCGCCGGTCTTGCGTACGCAGGCCGAGACGACCAGTTCGTCGAGCCGCACCGGAAGCGTGTTCGTCACGCGGAACTCGACGCGCGGGCGGCTGCCGTCGGCCGGGCCGTCGAACACCGCGTGGAGCCGACCGACCGGGATCGACGCCGGAAACGCGGACCCGGCCGGGGCGGGAAAACGCACAACGCCGTCGTGCAGGTCGATGATGCGATAGTGCGGGACGCCGTCGGCGCCGCCCCGGGTCGAGGTGGAGGCGGCGTGCGTTCGGACGTAGACCATCGGACTCGCGGCGCGGATCGTCTCGGCAAACGCCTGGCCGTCCCAGTCGAGGTTCCCGCCGGCGAGATAGAGTCCGATCCGGCCCGTGGAGATCATGCGCTGTAGAACGCCACGCTGCTGCCACGCGCGCAGCAGGTTGGGGCGGTCGGCGTGCGCCGCGATGATCGTGACGCCTTCGAAACCGGTTTCGGCGAGCGTCTGTTCGACCCAGCGCACCTGGTCGGGGTCGCGCGGGAGGGGGGCCAGCGGGTGGTCGCACAGCACGATCACGCGGTGAGGCCCGATCGGTACGACGCCGACCGGGCTCGGCGCGACGAATCGGCAGTAGTGATCCATGTCGTCGTGGTCGCCGCAGGCGAAGATCACCGGTGCGTCGAACCGGCAGAGGAAATCCACCAGCCGCCGCCAGGCGCCGTCTCTGTGCGACAGCGTCGCGTCGAGCAGATCGCCGGTCGCGATGATGACGTCGGGCGCGACGAGGTTGACCTCGTCGATCAGGTGGGCGTCGAACTCCGGGGCGGTCAGGTCGCCGACGGTCATGTTGCCCAGGTGAACGATCCGCAGGTCGGCCCCGAACCGCCCGACCGCGACGCAGTGACGGACGGTGGCAGGGCGCGCGCCGACCCGCACGAGCAGATCGTAGGTACCGGCCGGTGTTTCGGGCGGGACCGTGACGCGAATCGGCTGGGGGGCGGAGGAGGCGGCGCCGCTCGACGCGCGTGACAGGGGAACGCGGCGTCCGTCCTTCGCACGCAGCACGACGCTCGCCGGGGCAAGCACGCCGTCCGCACGCCGCAGGACGATGGGGAAACTGCGGCCTGGTTCGACAAACACCGGCCGCCCCAGCGACGGGCTCAGGACCGCTGCCGCGACGTCCTGGCCCCGGGCCACGCCGGCCGACCACAGCAGGAGCGCCAGCCCGATCGCAGCGACGTGGCCGTGCGCGGCGCGGTACCGCTCGGTGCCACGGGGGTTCCGAAGCCGGAAGCGCCGCGCCGCGCCGGACGCGCAAGGCTTGCGCCCGGCGCGCCGGCGGCGGTTTGTCTGACGGCTTCGAACCAAGGTTCGGCTCCCTTGCCGGATGGAATCCCCGCACGTATCTTCTTCATCGTGCGAGACGATCCAGGCAATACAGTGATTCCGGGCTTGCGGGCGTGGTTGCGCAACGAACGCCGGCTGGGCATTGCGCACTGGGCGGTGCCGCGCGTGACGGCGGCCGCGGCGGGCGAAGCCGCCACGCCGGTCGCAAGCCGCAAGGTGTCCGGGGCCGCGGCCGCACCGTCGCGCAGTCCCAAGCGAGCGATCCCCGCCGAAACGCCGATCATGTTCCCGCCGACCGAGCCGGGCGGGCTTGCGCCTTTGTGCGATCGCGAGCTCTCCGAGGCCGAGGCGCAGGTCGCGCTGCGCCAACTGGACGAAACCTGCGTGCGCAACTGCACACGCTGCGGCCTTCACGCCCAGCGGACGCAGACGGTCTTCGGTGCCGGGCGGGCGCGGCCGGAGCTGGTGTTCGTCGGCGAGGGGCCGGGGGCCGACGAAGATCGGCAGGGCGTTCCGTTCGTCGGGCGGGCGGGACAGTTGCTCACGCGGATGATCGCGGCGATGGGCCTGACGCGCGACCAGGTGTATATCGCGAACATCGTGAAATGCCGTCCGCCGGGCAACCGCACGCCGACCGAAGAAGAGATGACCGCGTGCAGCCCGTACCTGTACCGGCAGCTCGCGATCCTGCGGCCGCGCGTGATCGTGGCGTTGGGCCGGCCGGCGTCGCAAACGCTGTTGCAGACCACCACCACGATCGGACGGCTGCGGGGCGAGTTTCACGACTTCCCGCCGCCGGGACTTGCCTGTCTCGGTCTGCCGGCGGTCAAGCTCATGCCGACGTATCACCCGGCGTACCTGTTGCGCAGCCCGGGTGAGAAGGCCAAGACGTGGGAAGATCTCAAGCAGGTGATGCGCCTGCTGGGGATCCCGATCCCCCAGCGGCACGCCTGATCCGGAAGCCGCGGTGTCGGGGGGGGGCGATTCGGCGACGGCCCCGCCGACCGGCACGATACCTCACGGGCCGCTCACCGGCCGCGATGGCGCACTCGATGACTGCAACTGGCTGCGAACAACCCGCCCGCGTGTTCATCTCGGTCGCGGAGGACTCCGCGGACGTGCACGCCGCCGCGTTGGTGCGCGCGGCGAGAACGCACCTGCCAGGCTGCGCGTTCTTCGGTCTGACCGGGCCGCGGCTGCGCGATGAGGGGGTCGAGACGATCGACGATCTCGCCGCTCACGCGGCCATGCTCACCGGCACGATCGGGCTGATACGCCGCGGCTGGCGGGCGCTGCGGCGCGTCGAGGCGGCCTGGGACGCCCGGCGGCCGGATCTGGTCGTCCTGCTCGATTCGCCGGAGCTGCATCTTCCGCTGGCGACCCGCGCCAGACGCCGGGGCCTGCCCGTGTTGTACTACATCGCTCCGCAGACCTGGGCGTCGCGCGCCGGTCGCAATCGGCGAATCGCGCGCGACGTGGACCGGCTCGCCTGCATCCTGCCGTTCGAGGAGGCGTACTTCCGGGCGGCCGGGGTCCGGGCGGAATACGTGGGGCATCCGCTGTTCGAAACGTTGCGGCGTGAACAGGCCGACCCGCAGCGTGTGGCCCGACTGCGCAGCGGGGTCGGCGCGACGATCGCGCTGTTGCCCGGCTCGCGCCGGCATGTCGTGCAAACCATGTTGCCGCTGCAGTTACGGGTGCTGGGGGCCCTGCGGGCGCGCGGCGTGGCGTTGCACGCGGCGGTCTCGGCGGCTTCGCCGGATCGGGCGCAGCAGATTCGCGCGATCCTGGGCGGGGCCACGCCGGCGGTGGAGGTCGTCGAACAGGACAATGCCAGCCTGCTGGCGGCGGCGGATCTGGTGCTCGTGGCGTCGGGGACGGCGACGCTGCACGTGGCGCATTATCGCAAGCCGATGGTCGTGATGTACGACGCGGGGCGTGTCGCGGGCGCCGCGTTTCGCATCGCCGGGCGGCTGGTGATCAAGACGCCGCACCTGTCGCTGGTCAACATTCTCGCACGCCGGCGCGTGGTGCCCGAGTTCATGCCGACGGTGCGCGACCCGGACGCGGTGGGGCGGGTGGCCGCGGCGCTGCTGGGCGATGCCACCTGGCGCAACCTGATGATCCGCCAGATCGGCGAGACGATCCGTCCGCTGGAACAAGCCCCGGCCAGCGAGAACGTCTGCCGGATCATGCGCGAGATGCTCGCACGCCATCCCGGGTGAATGCGCTGCCGCCGACCCGCGGCGGTGGCACCGTTCATGAGTGGTAAGGCAGACGCCCGTGCGTCGTCCCGTCGGTTTGCGGTCGGCGTATCCACTTTGCGGCCGGATCGCGGTATGCTGTCAGGCGGCAGGGAGCCTGAATCGACCTGGCAGGAAACGGAACCAGCCATGAATGCACGCCGTCGTTGTCACGCGTTTACGCTGATCGAGTTGTTGGTGGTGGTCGCGATCATCGCGATGCTCATCTCGATCTTGATCCCCGCGCTCACCCGGGCACGCGAGCAGTCCAAACGGTCGGTGTGCCTCTCGAACCAGCGTTCGCTCGGATTGGCGATCCAGGCGTATGCGTATCAGAACCGCGACGCGATCCCGCGCGGCCCGGACCTGCCGCTGCCCTACTTCCCTTCGCAGGGCTTCGACGACTGGACGACCAACCAGGTTCGGATCGGTCCGCTGCACGCCGCCCAGGGGCTCGGCGACATCCTGACCCACGACCTCAACGACCCGACCGTGCTGTTTTGTCCCGCAGACGACTCGACCGACCCGACGGAAGAACTCGAGAAACTCAACCAGCCCGGCGGTGATGAGGACGTGTTCTGCTCGTATTACTACCGCCAGCTCGACCAGACCACCCGCGACCGGATCGACAACCTGGGCGAAAACGCGCTCGAGCTGCCCGCGCGGGCGCTGCTGCTCGATGCGAACAGCCTGGGGGCCGACGTGCTCCACCGAACGAACCACCGGGGACGCACGGTCAACATTCTATACCTCGATGGCCACGCCTCGGCACGCGAGAACCCGCGTGACGTGTTCTCGATCCGGGCGCAGGACTACTACGGCTTCCCCCAGAGCGTCGAACGCCGACTCAACGAGATCATCGTGGCGGCCGACTACGCCGAGGGCGGCGACCCGCTCAAGACGCCGCCGCTGCCGTAGCGCCGCATCCGAATACTTCCGATAACGACTTGCGTGCCCGCAGATTCTGTTGACTTTCCTCTGCGCGGGCTCTACGGTCGAAGGTGTGGGAGCACCCCCGACCGTATTGCGAGCACCAACCTCGAGGAACCATGCCGTGAAACTCAGAACCTGCTTGATCGTCGGGCTGGGCGCGTTGTTGTGCGCGCCGGCCTCAGCCCAGTTGCGCGCCGGCGATACGCCGTTGCACGCCGCCGCCCGTTCCGGACAGGTCGCAACCGTCAGGCACCTGCTCGACGGCGGCGCCGATGTCCATGCGAAAAACAGACTCGGACAAACGCCGTTGCTGGTGCTTGCGTCCGACGGGCCACGCACGCCGGCGGCCCGGAAAGCGCGGCGCATGATCGCCCGGCTGCTGCTCGGCGCGGGCGCCGATGTCAACGCGGTGGATCGCGATCACGCGACGGCGCTGCACGTCGCGCTGGCCCGGCAGCGCGGAGAGCTGCTGGGCGTGCTGCTCGGCGCGGGCGCCGATGTCAACGCGGCCGACGCCGGCGGCCGGACGCCGTTGCACTACGCGGCCCGGGCCGGCGACGTCAAGGCGATCGACCTGCTGGTGGCAAAAGGTGCCCGGATCGGCGCGAAAGACGCCGCGGGTGACACCCCCTTGCACGTGGCGGCGTTGCGGGCGCGGGCCGGCGCCGCCGCGGCGCTGTTGCGGCACCAGGCCGACGTGAACGCGGTCGATCGGGCCGGTGCGACACCGCTGCATCTGCTGTCCCGGGCGCCGCTCCGCGGGCCGCGGGCGGACAGGCTGCTGGTCGAGACGGCGCGCGTGCTGTTGGCCGCCGGCGCGGACCCCAACGTCCGGGCCGGGGACGGTTCGACGGCGTTGGGCCGGGCGCAGAAGGCCGGGCATGCCTCACTGGCTGACCTGCTGGTGCGGGAAGGGGGTGTCCGGTGAGAAATGCAACGCGCACCCTGTGCACGATCGGGGCGGGTCTGGTGTGGCTGGCTGTTTCGGCCTCCGCCCAGTCGTACCACACGTATGGCGAGATCGGCCCGTATCTCCAGGGGATCGCCGCCGATCATCCGGGCATCGCCCGCTATCACGACCTCGGCCTTTCGGAAGAGGGGCGCCACCTGTGGGCGATCCAGATCACCGACAACCCCGATCTCGAGGAGGACGAGCCGGAGTTCCGCTATATCTCGACGATGCACGGCGACGAATGGGTCGGTACCGAGATGTGTCTCTACCTGGCCGACTACCTCACGGACAACTACGGCAGCGATCCGACCGTGACCGACACGGTGGACCGGATCGACATCTGGATCGTGCCGCTGATGAACCCGGACGGGTTCGTGCGGACGCAGCGGGAAAACGCCAACTACGTCGATCTCAACCGCGACTTCCCCGACCCCTATACCAGCCCCAGCAACACGCCCGCGGGCCGGGCGGCGGAAACCGCGGTCATCATGAACTGGTCGTTCGCGTCGTCGTTTGTCGCCTCGGCCAACTTCCACACGGGCGCGCTGGTCGTCAACTACCCCTACGACAACAATCCCTCCGGGTCGAGCGTCTACACGGCCAGCCCGGACGACGACCTGTTCATCTACGTCAGCGAGCAGTATTCGCAGCACAACAGCCCGATGTGGAACAGCGCCTACTTCTATCACGGGATCACCAACGGGGCGGCGTGGTACGCGATCAGCGGGGGCATGCAGGACTGGAACTATCACTACATGGGCAGCAACGAGGTCACCATCGAGCTGAGCGACACCAAGATTCCCTCGGCCTCGCAACTGCCGACGCTCTGGAACCAGAACCGCGACGCGATGATCGCGTACATGCGCACGTGCCTGATCGGCGTGCGCGGCGTCGTGACCGACGCCGTCACCGGCCAGCCGCTGGCCGCCACGATTACGGTTGCGGGACGCGATCACGAGGTCTATACGGACCCGGACGTGGGCGACTATCACCGCATGCTGCTGCCGGGCACCTACGACCTGCACGTCGAGGCCGCCGGCTACGATCCGGTGACCGTCACCGGCGTCGTGGTCAACAGCGGCGACGCCACGCGGCTGGACCTCGCGCTCGATCCGCCGCCGGTGGTCACGTATCCGAACGGCGGCGAGACGCTGACCGCCGGAACGCCGATCGACGTGACGTGGAGCGGCAGCGCGACCACGTCCTTTCAGGTACAGTACACCGATAACTACGGCGACATGGACACGGTCGCAGACGACTTCGAACGCGCGAGCCTGGGCGCGGATTACACCACCGGCGGAAACCGTGCGTGGTTCATCACCACCGGCACCTACCACAGCGGCAGCCGCAGCGCGCGGGCCGGCGACATCAGCAACGACGAGGTCTCGTGGATGACGCGCACCGTCGGCGGCGGTGAGGTTTCGTTCTGGTACCGTGTGAGCAGCGAAAGCGGCTACGATTTCTTCGACTTCTACATCGACGGCAGCCGGCAGATTCACGAATCGGGGCTGGGAAGCTGGACGTACTACCAGACCACCCTGTCCGCCGGCGCGCACGAACTCAAGTGGGAGTACGTCAAGGACTACAGCGTCTCGGGCGGCAGCGACACGGTCTGGATCGACGCGTTGACCGTGGTGGCCGACAACACGCAGTGGACCGACATCATCGCCCAGACCGCCCCCGGTGCCAGCTCCGCGAGCTGGACGCCGCCGGCGCCGGGGGATGCGTACAAGGTGCGCGTCCGGTCGGCCTATGGCGACGGGTTCGGCGTCTGGGACGAGAGCGACGGCGTGTTCAGCGTGCAGGAGGGCTCTTCGCTGCCGGGGGACATCGACGGCGACTGCGACGTCGACCTCTCTGACCTGTCGATCCTGCTGGCGGCCTACGGGACGTGCAGCGGCGACGCGGGGTTCGACGCGGACGCCGACCTCGACGGCGACGAGTGCATCGCGCTCGGCGATTTGAGCATCCTGCTGGCGCACTACGGCGAGGTATGCCCGTAGCCGGACGTCCGTCCGGGGCTTGCGACGCACGTTTTCGCCGGGGCGCCGCGCTCGCGGGCGGCTGATAAAAACAGCGATTTCTTCCGCAGAGCGGGGGGCCTGTCGGCCGCGTGCGGATTGCGCGCTGCGTGTGCGCCCGCACTAGTTCCGAGTAGGTAATCAAATCATTGATTCCACGTTTTGGGACTGCTATTGTGGAAGTGAGGGAGAGAGCGTGGGCACTTTCTGCAAGAAGACCATGTAAACCCCAAGAGGTGCTGTGAGTCGCATGTTCCTTCGGTGGAAATACCGAGGTTGTCGTATTGCATGGGCGGTTGGGTTGCTGTTGGGCCCGGCGCTGGTTGCCGCGCAGGTGCCGGGGGACTGCAACGGCAACGGAATTCCCGACCCCAACGACATCGCCGCCGGGACGAGTACGGACTGCGACGGCAACGGCGTGCCCGACGAGTGCGACATCGCCCCACTGGTTTACGAGCTGGACGACGGAACCTATGAGGCCGTGGTGGGCGCGAGTGGTGGGGGGGGATTCATCTGGTTCAACCAGTTCACGGTCGTGGGCGGGAACGAGGAGCTCGTCGCGATCGACATCGCCTGGGGACGCGTGCCGGTCGGGTTGGAGGCTACACTGGCCGTCTGGACCGACCCCGACCACGACGGGGATCCCAACGACGCGGTACTCGTGCAGACGGTGGGGCCCGTGCCCGTCGCGGCGCCCGACACGGGACAGCTCATCACGGTGGAAATACCACCGACCCCGGTCGGCGCAGACGGCGACGTGTTCTTCGTAGGCGCGATGGTGCATCACACGGCGACCCAGAAGCCGGCTCCGCTCGATTTCGAGGGAACGGCACCCTCCCAGGCCTGGTTCGCGGTTGGCGACGACCTGGCCGATCTTTCTGCCAATCCGACGCCTCCGGCCCGTATTCAGGAATACGGGTTTCCCGGCGACTGGATGATTCGTTGCCGAACGGCGAGCCGCGACTGCAACGTAAACGGCGTGTTCGACCGCTGCGACATCGGTGACGGCACGTCGAACGACTTTGACGGCGACGGGGTTCCGGATGAGTGTCAGCCCGAGTTCAACGCGGCGCTTGCGTTGGTGCCCGACGCGACCTGCTATGAGGTGGGCGAGGTCGTGACCGTGCACATCGACCTGTCCGACGCCGGACAGGAGATCGTCGGCGGGCAGTTCTTTCTCCAGTACGACCCAGCCCAACTGTCGTTCGTCTCGGCCGACCCGGCCGATCCGAACGGCGTCGATCCGAACGATCCCTTCGAGCTCGAGGTATTCGAGCGCGACGATGCCGCCTTGGGTACGATCGACTACGCCGTTTCGGCGCCCGCCGGCGCTGCCGGAACGGCGAACAACGTGACCATGGCGACGCTCAAGTTTCTTGCCGTCGGTGAGGTTTGCGACGCGGCGGGTATCGTGGCCTTCCGGGCCAGCGAGCCGCCGACGCGTCTGTCCGGCCAGTCTGGCGCCGAGGTGTTCGTGACGGCGAGCGACTTGGTGTCGGTCACGATCGACGGCGTGCCGCCTGTACTGACGGCGCCTCCCGACGCAGCGGTGTTTGCAGATTCCGGGCAGTGCGGTGTCGCGTACGATCCCGGCGAGGCGTCGGTGACCGACAACTGCACACCCGCCGAACAGATTGTGCTGAGCTGGCAACGCAGCGACGGGGGCGCCAGCCTGACCGACCCCTATGACGCGGTCGATTCACCGATCGTCATTACGTGGCGGGCGGTGGATGGGTGCGGAAGCGAGGCGACCGCCATGACCACGATCACCGTGCGCATCTGGGCCGACCTCGACGGCGATGCGGATGTGGATCTGGCCGACCTGGCGATCATGCTGGCCAACTACGGCGCGACGGGCGGCGCCACCTACGAAGACGGCGACCTCGACGGCGACGGCGATGTCGATCTGGCCGATCTCGCCGAGCTGCTCGCGGCGTACGGCCTCACGTGCAGTTGAACCGCCGAACGTTGGCCCCCGGACGCGGGGGCTATCCCTCGTACTCCTCGGCATAGAGCTCGGGATGGGCCCGCTCGCGGGCGGCCTGGCGTACGCGCTCGTCGTGGGCGTCCGCCCGCCGGCGCAACACCCGGCGCACGCCCAGATTGATCGCGATACCGGCGACGATGCCGAAAGCGCCCGCGTGGAACACGATCAGGCAGATGCCGAAGGCGGCCGCCGACGCGATCACCGCCGCGGCGAACCAACTGAACACCACCCAGATCGTCCGGGCGAGCTTCAGATCGGCATCTCCACGTTGCAGAATGCGGTCGGCCATGCCGGTGGCGACGATCGCGGCAAAGGCGACATACGTGGTGGACACCGGCAGTCCGAAGCTCGACGCCGTCGCGATCACGCTCGCGGAAACCGAGAGGATCACGCAGGCACGCAGCACGTCGTAGTGCATGGTCTTGCCGGCGGGCGTCACCTCGGGCAGCGGCGCCAGAACCGGCTGTTTGCCGCGAAACCGCAGCAGCAGCCGCGCGGCCCGGATGCACCAGCGCGGCGCCCACAAGCGCACCTGGTGGGCCATGCTGCCGGCGTGAATCGCGGCGCTGGTCACGCGCTGCGAGGTCCTGGTCATCATTCCCAGGCCCAGCAACACACCGCAGCCGGCCAGGGCCCAGACGGGAATGCTGATCTTCGTCGCGACGGCCACGCCCTCGCTCCAGTGGTGCAGCAGGTTGAGCGCCGCCAGGCCGGGCGAGGCGCAGTTGGCCAGGTCGTTCTGGCCGAAGGCGAACGCCATCGCGAAAGTTCCGATAATCGCCAGGGCCGGGAAGAGCCGCCGGGCGGCGGCCTTGCCGAACAGGACCAGCAGAACGTGGATCAGGATCCCGTAGAGCGCCCACAGCGTCAGCAGCGTGACCAGCGGGCCGTAGGACTGCACGAAGTCGTGGTTGAGGTGCTTGACGAAGGCGATGTGTTTCATGCCCTTGACGAGCATGAAGTAGGTCAGTCCGGCCAGCATGCCTCCGCCGATCCAACTGCCGTGGGCCAGAAGGACGGTGAGGTTGCGCGTGCGGTCGCGGACGGCACCGCGCACGATCCGCTGAATGAAGAAGGCCGCGACGCCGGTGACGAAGATCGACGCGACGATCGCGACGATGACCTTGCTGGCCTTGGGCCAGTGGATCACGTCGAGCCCGCCCATCGCGAGCGCGGCGCCCAGCAGCTCGAACACGAGGCAGGCCGTCGTACTGACGGGCATGCCGAACGCCGAGTAGCCGTAGAGCAGTACCGTATCGACGATGTAGACCGATACGTAGACCGCCAGGGCCTGCCGGATCGTGATGGCGGTGGGGTCGAAGATGCCCTTGCGGGCGGTTTCCATCACCTGCGAGGAGGCGGCGGCGCCGAGAATCACCGCCGTGACCGCGACGAGAATCGCCGCCCGGCGTGAGATGACCCGCGCACCGTAGACCGCGTTGACGAG
>CAYRXN010000364.1:0-3671 GCA_964428275.1 uncultured Planctomycetales bacterium
CGAGCAGGCGACAGATAATTCGCCATTCGCCATTCGGCATTCGCCACTCACAAAAGGGACCGAGGGATCAGGGATTGAGGGATTGAGGGATCAAGGGACGGAGGGACTGAGGGACGGAGCGACGGAGGGACGAAGGCGACGAGCAGGCGACAGACAATTCGCCATTCGGCATTCGGCATTCGCCATTCACAAAGGGACCGAGGGATTGAGGGACTAAGGGACGGAGGGAACGAAGCGGCGGAAGGTAATTCGCTATTCGCTGTTCATCAAGGAAACGAAGGATGATGACGAGCCGCGGTTTTTGCGTCACCTCTTGCCGAACGCTGCGGCTGGTGTGCGTGGCCGTCTGTGCCACTGCCGCACTGCCGCCGGCGCTGGGCGATGAACCCGGAACCGACGTGCTGCGATCCGACAGCCGCACGCCATACGTCCACCGCCTGACGCTCTACGACGAAGACGGCCAGGCGATCGACCCGACCGACGATCTGGCCGGACCATATTCCCCCCGCGCAACCTGCGGCAAGTGTCACCCGTATGCCGAAATCGCTCACGGATGGCACTTCAACCCCGCTCAGCGCGAGCCCGGCAACAACACCGAGCGGCACGGCGAGCCCTGGTGGTGGACCGACGACACGCTCGGTCTGGCCGTGCCGATCTCGGACCGCCGCTGGCTGCACACGTTTACGACCCGCGACGCCGGCCTTACCGCGTGGGAGATGGTCAAACGCTTCGGCCGCCACCTGCCCGGCGGCGGCTACGGCGAGCCAACGCCCGAACAGATCGCCAAGTCGCCCCATGCGGCCCGCTGGCGCGTATCCGGTCCGCTGGAGATCGACTGCATGATCTGCCACGCAGCCGACGGCCGATACGACCCCGCCGAGCGGGCCCGGCAGATCGAACGCGAAAACTTCAGGTGGGCGCCGACGGCGGCGCTGGGGCTGGCCGTGATTCGCGGCGACGCCGCCAAGGTGCCCGACGACTGGGATCCCCTGGCCGAGCCCGACCCCGATCACCCCGAGCAGGCCGGTCCGAAAATCGAATGGGACGCCGCCCGCTTCGATGCCGACAACCGCGTCTTCTTTGCGATCACCAGGCGGCCGCCGGCGCAGCGCTGCTACTACTGCCACACGACGCGGCGAGTCGGCCAGCCGCACGAAAACGCGGAGATGCTCGAACCGCGCGATGTCCATCTCGCCGCCGGCCTGACCTGCGCCGATTGCCACCGCAACACGATCGATCACCACATCGTCCGCGGCTACGACACCGAGGCCGAGACGACCAGGCAGCCCTGGCGGGCAGCCTACTCGTGCAAGGGCTGCCACCTGGGCGTAGCGGACGCCGCGGACGCGGCGCCCGGGCTCGGCGGACGTTACGGTGCGCCGCGACCGGCGCACCGCGGCCTGCCGCCGATCCACATCGAGATTCTCGCCTGCACCGCCTGCCACAGCGGGCCGCTGCCGGCCGCCGAACCGGGCCAGTTCCAGACCGCCCGGGCGCACGGGCTGGGGCTGGCCGAGCGCGGGCGCAGCGAAGACCAGCAGCCCCTCATCTACGGCCCGATCTTCGCCCGGCGAATCGACGGCAAGATCGCGCCGCACCTGGAGTCCTGGACGCGGGCGTACCATCGCCGCGGCAAACTCGTCCCCATCCCCGAGCTCGAGCGTACCTGGCGCCGGCTCGAGCAAACCGCTTCCAACCTGAAGGCGGAAGAGGTTCCCGCACTGCTGTGCGACGCGCTCGGACAGGTCGATTACTGCCAGTACGACCCCCGCTTCATGACGGGCCTGTTGCTGTTGATGCGTAATCCCGTCTTCGAACACAAGGTCCGAACGGGCCGCAGCCTGTTCGGAAAGGGTGGCCCGGACATCGTCCTTCTGCCGGAAATGTCCGGCGTTTTCACGCTGCCGCGCGTCTGGCCGATCGCCCACGACGTGCGGCCCGCGGCGCAGGCGCTGGGCGCCCGCGGCTGCACCGATTGCCACGCTTTCGACAGCCCTGTTTTCGCCGGCAGCATCCTGCCGCCGGGCGGCAAGCCGCCGGTCCAGATCAACCACGCGAACCTCCGCGGCGAGGATCCACGTGAGCAAGGCTTCTGGAACCTGGCGTTCTCCCTGCGGCCCGTGTTCAAGATCGTCGCACTGACCGGGGCCGGCCTGCTTGCTTGCATGCTCCTGTGCGGGCTGATCGCCGGCCTGATCCGGCCCGCGGCCGGTTGCGAACCGGTGCCACGAGCGTACATGCCCCATTTCATGCTGCACACGGTTGCGATCGTCGCCGTGATCCTCCAGGCCGCCACCGGCCTGGGCGGCGAGTGGTTTCTCGAGGGTGTCCACGGGCCGGTGCTCCTCTTCCACATGGCGACCGCGGGGCTGTTCATCTTCGCGCTCGTCGCGGTGGGGCTGCTCTGGTTTCGGCGCATGCTGCCCGGATACGATCCCGCGCTCTCCGCCTCGCAGCGGTGGCTGTTCTGGCTCGGCCTGCTGCTGGGCTGGTGTATAATCGTGACGATGACACTGCCGACGCTGCCCGTGCTCGAACCCGGGCAGATCGAAGACGTGGCGGAGATTCACGAGACCTGCGCGATCCTGTTCGTGATCGTCATGATCGCGCACACCGTCGTCTCGCTTCGCGCCCGACAGACGCAACGCCGCGACGCCGGCGCCGGTGCGTGACCGGCGAGCGCGCCGGCCGGACACGACCCGCACAACGAAAGGGACTCGATCTCATGACGTTCTCCCGACCCATGACCGCAATCCGGCCGGTTGCCGCGATCGCGCTGGCCCTCCTGCTGCTGGTACCCGCGGCCGCGGCCCAGACCAAGCCCCCCCCCAGCAAGACCGCGCCGGCAGCCGGCAAGGCCGTCAAGCCGATTCCGGCCGGCAAGGCGAAGAACCTCGTCCCGCTCAAGCTCAAACTGCCCAAGCCGGCGTTCAAGGGGACCCCGGCCCACGTCCCCCCCGGCACCAACCTCGAAAAGCCGCGCAAGGGCCCCCGCCCGCCGCTGATGGTGCCCAAGGGCGTCCGCAACGTGGCCCGCGACAGGAAGGTCACCTCCAGCGACAGCGAACCGATCATCGGCGAATTGTCGCTCGTGACCGATGGCGACAAGTCCGCCGACGAAGGCAGCTACGTCGAGCTCGGCCCCGGCCGGCAGTGGTTGCAGATCGACCTGAAGCGCAAGTTCCGCATCTACGCGATCGTCGTGTGGCACACCCACGCCCACGCCCAGGTCTACCACGACGTGGTCGTGCAGGTCAGCGACGATCCCGATTTCATCAAGGGCGTGCACACGCTGTTCAACAACGATCACGACAACTCGTCGGGCCTGGGGCTCGGCCAGGACAAGGAATACTGGGAAACCTACGAGGGCAAGCTGATCGACGCCAGGGGCGTCACCGGCCGCTACGTCCGCCTCTACAGCAACGGCAGTACCTCCGACGAGCAGAACCGCTACACCGAGGTCGAGGTCTACGGGCTGCCCGCCAGGTAAGCCGGCGGCCAAACGTGACCGCGAAGCAACGGGATCACCAAACGCGCCTGCGCGACCACGAGATTGCGCCGCCACGGGAGCTGAGTGCATGGCCGGGGGCGGCCTGCCACCTGCTTCCGGCTGGTCGCCGGTGAGCGCTTCCGGAATGAACCGCCCGCGTGCCGTCGCCGCCGTCATCGTT
>CAYRXN010000365.1:0-15571 GCA_964428275.1 uncultured Planctomycetales bacterium
GGTGGTGGGCTCGTCGAGGATCAGCAGTTGCGGCCGGTGCATCAGGGCCTGGATCAGTCCGAGCTTCTGCTTCATGCCGCGCGAATAGGCCCGGATGCGCCGGTCGAGATCGAGGTCGAACTGCCGGGTCAGCCGGCGGAGCTCGTCTTCGCCGACGCCCCCGCGGGCCGCGGCAAAAAACGCGATCATTCGGCGGCCGGTGAAGTGGTCGTAGAACCGCACGTCGCCGGGCAGATACCCCACCTGGGCGCGCAGGCGCGGGCCGTCGCGCCAGCAGTCGCCGTCGAGCAACCGGGCGTCGCCGGCCGAGGCCCGCAGCAGGCCGAGCAGAATGCGGATCGTGGTGGTCTTGCCGGCTCCGTTGGGGCCGAGAAACCCGAACCGCGAGCCGATCGGCACGCGCAGGCTCACGCCGTCGAGCGCCTGGTGGCGGCCGTAACGTTTCGACAGGTTGTGGGTGACGATCGCGTGCATGTGCGGAGGACGGGGCCGGGCCGCAGCGTCAGGTCGCGTCGGCGGCCGGCGGCGCGCCGCGCTTGCCCTGGCGATGCTTCCAGTGGATCAGCAGGGCGATGGCGGCGATCAACGTCAGCCCGATGCCCATGATGTTGCGCTCGATGAACCCCTTGGCCGACGGCAGCGTCACGCCGTCTACGAATGTTTCCGTTCCGTCGGCGAACCGGACCGTCACGCGACCGGGGCGGGCCATCGCCCCCGCGCGGGCGATCCGCATGCCGAAACGGCTCGTGCCGCCGGGGGGGATGCCCTCGCCGGCGGAAGCCGCGCTCGCGCGGCACCACCCGGGCGCGTTCTTGCTGCCGACCATCGTTCGGTTCTTCCACTCCTGTTTCCAGCCCTGGGGGGCGAAGAACGTGTCCCCATGAAAATGCGGAAACTCGATGAAGACGATCGGCGAGGTGTAGTGGTTCGTCACCTGCCACTCGTAATTGTGGCCGGTCAGGTCCGGTCCGCCGGTGATCGTGACCTTGGGCGCCTGCTGGCCCGCCGCCGCTTGCGCGAAACAGGCGACGCAAACCGCGGTGAGCAGTCGCCCCGCGACGGGCGAAAGGTTCACACGCTGCATCGGTTCTCCTCCACTACGCGAGCAGAAACGGCTCGCCGGCCTGAAGTGTCGGCGCCGCCGCGAGCTGGGCGCGCAGGTCGTCCGCATCGAGTGCGCGGGCCGGGCTGATTTCGATCGGCAGCGCCGGCTCGCCGTCTGCGTCGCGCGGCACGACGCAGCCGCAGTGTTCGAGCCAGCGCGCCGCCCGGCGGACCAGGTCCCGCCGGGCCGAGACCGCCGAATCGACCCCATCCGGGTTCTTGACCGGCGAGAACTCCTCTTCCCGCTTGGTGTAGAGTACGAGCGGATGGTGCGCGAGCGGGATGGCGTCGAACACGAACGTTTCCAGTTTTACGACGTTCGGCCGGCCAGGTTCGACCCGCCGGCCATGCTCGTCGATCACCGGCAGTTTCTTTTCGGCCCGGTGCCAGGGCAGCCGCTCGGCCGCTCCGGCCTGGGTGAGCCGTTCGACGAAGGCACGCGCGAGCACGTGGATCGCGATGCTGCCGGCGTCGAAACGCCGCGTGCCGTCGGGATTCCGGGCGTGGGCGAGCTCGTCGGGCAGGTCGCTGTATTCGATCACGGTGAGTTTGCCGTCCGCGAGGCAGAAGTTGCCCACGCGCTCCAGGTCGTCCGCCTTGCGGACCGCCTTGCTCGACATCTCCGAACCGGTTTCGATGTGCAGTCCGCAGAACAGCGGATCGACGGGTCGCACGAGCGGGTTGTCCACCTGGAAGTAGCTGATGTGCTCGATCCCGCGGGCGCGCATGTCGTCGAGCGCGCCGCTGGCGGCCAGCGCCCGCAGGCTGCCGCCGTGGCCGTCGGGCCCGAGCGCGACGCGGTGCTTTTCGGCCAGCGCGATCCGTCCGTCCGGGAGGAACGCCGGCATCTGTCCCTGCGGAAAGAACATGATCTCGTCGGGGTCGAGGCCGAAAAACGCGTGCTTTTCGAAAATGCGGATGGTCGCCTCGTGATTCAGCGGGCTGGTCATGATGTACCAGCGCGGCCGGCGCCCCCAGCGCCGCTCGACGCCCAGCAGGTACTCGGCGAACACCTGAAACAGACAGGCGTTGCGGATCGGCGTGATCGGAAACCCGCCCTTGGGGCCGTCGTAGCCCAGGCGCGTGCCCTGACCGCCGGCGACTGTGAACGCCGCGATGCGTCCGGCCGCGATCGCTTCTTCGCCGCGCCGTCGCGCCCGGTCGTAGAGCGCCGCGTGGTCGGCGTCGGGCTCGGCGGGATAGGCGGGGGCCGGTTGCAGGTCGTGCGGGAGGGGGACCGCGGGCCGCTTGCGCACCATCGTCTCGATCAGGGTGGCGCATCTGTCGAAGTCGATCTGTTCGAGATCGTCGAGCAGCGCGGCGCGCTGGTTCTCGCTCAGTTCGTCCCAGAAGGCCAGCAGGTGCGACTGGCCGTACGGATCGAGCCGCTTGCGCCATCTGTCGTAGCGATCCGCGTCGGTCTTCATCGTACTCCCTCTGTGCTTGCGTCCAGCCGGCGAGTCATTCGAGCCGATAGAAGGGTAATGGTGCGTAAGGATGCGGTCAAAACGACGGGCGGCCCCAACCGGCCGAGCAGGCGCGACGTACTGCGGGCGGTGGCCGCCGGCACGCTGGGCGCGCTTGTCGCTCCGCATCTGGCCCGCGCGCAGGCCCCACGCCCCGCCTCGGCGCCGGCCAGCGGCCCGGCCAGTGCCCCGGCCAGTGCCCCGGCCAGCGCCCCGGCCAGCGCCCCGGCGTCCGGCCCCGTAAAGCTGAAGCCGGTACCGCCGCCGTGGTGGCTCAAGACCGCCGCCACGCGGGCGCGGGTCGTGGACATCCGCGCCCGCGAGATTCTCACCGAGGAAGCCGGCGACACCGTGACGCTCGAGGAGATCCTCGACCAGGGGTTGCTTCATCTCGTTTCCGCGGACGATCCCGAGGCCGCCTGGCGCAAGGTGCTCGGCGACGCGCAGCGGATCGTGCTCAAGTTCAACTCGGTGGCCGCGGACGTGTTGGGAACGAACGAGATGATGGCCCGGGCGCTGGTTTCCCGGCTCAAGGCCGCGGGTTACAGACCGGAGCGGATCACGCTGGTCGAGGCGCCGGAGTTTCTCCGGCAGGCGCTCGGGACGGCGACGCCGATCCGGGCGTGGGGCGAGGCGATTCCCGTCGGCGATGGTCTCCAGCAACTTGCCCAATACCTGTACGACGCCGACGCGATCATCAACGTGCCGTTGCTCAAGACGCACCAGATCGCCGGTATGTCCTGCTGCATGAAGAACTTATCACACGCCCTCCTGCGCCATCCGGCCCGCTGCCACGCCAACGGCTGCTCGCCGTTCGTCGGCCAGGTCGTCGGCGCGCCCCCGGTCAGCGCCAGGGTTCGGCTCAACATCGTGAACGCGCTGCGGGTGGTGGTGGATCGCGGCCCGGACGCCCGGCCCGAGGACGTCGCCGACTATGGCGGGCTCCTGCTGGGCTTCGACCCGCTGGCGGTGGACATCGTCGGGCGTTCGATTCTGGCGATGGAGCGGCGCTCGCGCGGCCTGGCGCCGTGGTTCGCGGTTCCCTACCTGGATTCCGCGGCAGCGATGCGCGTCGGGCGTTGGCGGCCGGCGGAGATTGAGCGGTTGGCGCTCGAGGCCGCGTTGTGACCGAGATCGTTTTCTCTGTCCGGGAGCGGTCCCGGGCCATATTTGCACTTGACAGGGGTCGTGTGGTCGATAACACTGTTAATGGAGAAAAACCTGATTGGGAGTTGCACGGGGCGTAAGTGCGCAGCAGCTATCATTCATAACGTCATCGGCTATATCGTCCCGCAGGCAGCGTTTAATACCAGCTATCATTCGTAACGATCTGTCCGCAAGCCCCTGCGGAAAACTCCCAACAAGATAGCCCCGAGCGGCGGGTGCGCAGTGCGCCGGTCTGCTTGGGGAATCGCGCCAGGTGTGCGAGCACGGGCGGTGCCGGTCGGCATGTCGTCGCTTGCAACTTGTGCGCGCTTCGCTACTGTGTGTCGGTTATCCGCGCAGTGCCCGCCCCCACACGGGCACGACCGGTCCGGGCCATCGGGTGGTTCGGGGTGAGCGCGGCGGTCGGCGATCGGTCTGGCGACGGGCGGCCTCGGGACGGCCCGTTGCGGGCGATGCCGGGATATGTGAAAGGTGCTCTATTTCGGTATTGGTTTTGTGTCAGTTCGGCGTTGTCCGGCCCGCGCCTGGCGACGCCGACCGGGACCAGGTTTGTGGGACGAGGAATCTCAGGAGGCTCTTGTGAAACGAAAAGCTTTTACCCTCATCGAACTGCTGGTGGTGGTGGCGATCATCGCACTGCTGATCTCCATCCTGCTTCCCAGCCTGTCGCGGGCACGTGAGCTCGCAAAACGCGCCGTATGTGCGTCCAACCTGCGCGGCATCGGGCAGGGCATGCACATCTACGCGAACGACAACCAGGAGTGGTTCCCGACGCACTTCTTCCGCTCGGGAACGGTCACGATCGGCCCGCCGTCGGCCTCGCAGGTCCAGTACGTGCGTACGCTGGGGCAGGACTATGACAAGCCGATCAACACCACCGATGCGAGCACGCACACCCAGGACAGCCATCCCAGCCGCTCGCTGTTCCTGCTGATCATCAGCGGGGCGCAATCCGCGGGGAGTTTCGTCTGCCCGAGCTCCTCGGACCAGGAAGACGACATGCGCAACCGCGGCACGTACTCGTCGCAGGGTCAGGAATCGGCCGCGCGCCCCGGCAAGACGCGCTTCGACTTCGCCGGCTACGACAAGCTGAGCTACGGCTATCAGATTCCGTACGGCCGCCGTGGCAAGCCGCGCGAGACGCTCGACAGCCGTATGCCGATTTCGGCCGACAAGGGCCCGTACTTCCAGGGTGGCACCACGTGGGTCGATAACGATCCCAGGGATGAGCCGTCGGGGCTGTTGCCGCCGTCGCAGTGGGAAGGCCAGCAGGCCGAGGACGTCATCAAGTACAGCAACGAGGACTGGCGGCCCTACAACAGCCGTAACCACAACAACGAAGGCCAGAACGTGCTGTTTATCGATTCGCACGTGGACTTCAAGCGCAAACCGATCGTCGGTGTGCAGAACGACAATATCTACACCGCGATCAACAGCTTCACCGAGCAGATCAACTCGATTGTGGGTATGGTCGACCAGGGTACGGACAAGTACGTTCCGCTGACGCAGACGGATTCCTACCTGGTTCCGTAACGGTACTGACCGGGGCGTTCGGACGGGACATACGACGGCTGGAGTTCCCGTCCAACGCCGGACTCTGAGAAAAGGAGGCGGGTAGCCTGACGCGGGCTGCTCGCTTCCTTTTTGCGCCGGCTGCGATGGACCGCGCGGCTGTGCAGCGCGCGGGCCGCGCCGTGGGTTTGGCTGTCGGCTGGCGTTCCCGCACCGCCCGTTTCCGTGCCGGTGGAAGTGTGGCGGATACGGCGGCGGGCGCAAAGGCGGAGGCCGGTCGCACGGCGACCGGCCTCCTGCGGCTGGGAAGTCCCGGGCGGCTTACTGGTAGTTGGCGAGCAGAGCGCTCAGGTCGGCGAGATCGACACAACCGCTGCCGTCGAAGTCGGCGGCGAGGTTGTAGGCAGCGTCCCCGGCGCACGAATCGTAGCACGCCAGCAGAACGGCGAGGTCGGACAGGTCTACATCGCCGTCGTTGTCGATATCACCCACCGGAGAGCCGCACCAGCCGGCCAGCCGGGCCATCATCCACCAGAATGCGCGCCCCTTCAGGTTGCAGATGATCGCCTGTGAGTGGGCACACGAGCAGTAGTCGCACAGCTCACTGTCGGGGTGGGCGGCGCACCACTCGGTGGGCCAGTTGCCACCGCTGTAATCGCCGTTGTCGTTGCAACCCAGCGGCAGGTACCAGACGCCGTCGGGGTCCCAGCTTTCGATATCCGCGAAGTCGAACAACACCATGTTGTGTTCCATCGCGTACTGGCGGATCAGCTCGTTGTTGCGGTTGAGCGTGCCTTCCACGCCGCTTCCGTCGGTGTGCCCGGTCATGAGGATGAAACGCATGTCGGGGTACTCGACCTCGAATTGCGCCATCACATCGAGGTAATCCTGGACGGTTGCCTCGTTGTACCACGAGAGCTGGCCGCACCACGACCACATCGAGAAGTCGTAATGCCCGGTGTCGGCGACCGCCCGCGTGCGGTTGCGCCCGTCGTCGGTGGACCAGTAGTCTTCGGGATTGATGTACGTTTCCGGCGGGTTGCCGTCGTACATGCGCAGCGCCGGCGGATCCTCCTCGGGCGGCAGTCCTTCGGTCGTACTCTGCCGGCGGGCGAAGCTGTAGACCGGATGTTGAGTTTCGAGCAGCTCGGCGCCGCTGTTGACCTGGCTGCCGTGCGACGTGTGCGCGTAATGGATCGTCAGTAGCTTGGCCTGTTCGATCCAGTAAGCCGGAACCTGGCTCAGGTCGGTGCAGGTGTGGTCGATGACGATGGGTTCGTCGGCGCCGGCCCGCGGCGGGGTGCCGAGTCCCACGGCCAGCACTGCGGCGGACAGAATACAGCAGAAAGTGCGCAAGTCTTTGGTGTGCACAGTTTTCCCTCCTTATGTGGGCGAGTTGCACTGTTCGGCGGGTGACTTCTTTCCCACCCTGGACCCTTGTCTAGCTCACCACGCGAACGTCGGGCGTTCGGCATGGTCTGCGTGGCGTGGTCGCTGCCGCGCCCGGGCTTCGGCGGCACCACGTCATTATACCGATCGGTCGATGGCGGAAAAAAGCTTTAGCAAAATGTGGTACTTTTTTGCACCAATCCGCCGGTGGGGCCCGCGGCGGGCCTCATCCGAGCGCGGCGTCGATGGCGGCGAGGAGATCGCGGCCGCGGTAGGGCTTCTGGACGAAACCTGCCAGCGCCTGCTTGCCGAAACGGTTGACCACGTCGGTCTCGTCGTAGCCGCTGGTGAGCACGATCGGGATGTCTGCCCGCAGCGCCTGCAGCTCCGCCATGACCTCGTTACCGCTCTTTTGCGGCATCGTGAGATCGAGCAGCACGCAGGCGATCTCGTCGGCGTGGTCGCGAAAGACCCGGAGCGCTTCGTCACCGTCTCCGGCGGTCAGGACGCGATAGCCGGCGTGTTCGAGCGTGGCCCGTACCACACTGCGCACGCCCGGTTCGTCATCCACGACAAGAATCGTGCGCAGCCCGGTACTCCGGGCGACGTCGGTGGTCGGCGCCGCCGGGTGGCGCGGATCACGCGCGGTCGGCGGGAGAAGGAGGCAGAACGAGCTGCCCTTGCCGGGGGCGCTCTCGACCAGCAGCGCGCCGCCGTGTCCGCGCATGATGCCGAGTACCGCAGCCAGGCCCAGCCCCCGTCCGGTGAACTTGGTTGTGAAGAAGGGGTCGAAGATCCGGGCTTTCGTCTCGGCGTCCATCCCGCAGCCGGTGTCCGCGACTTCCGTGAAGACGTACTGCCCCGGCGGGAGCGCCTCGCCCACGCAGGCCCGGCTGAGATAAGCCCGATCACAGGTGCGCACGCCGGTGGAAATCCGGATCGCCCCCGCGCGATCCCCCAGGGCCTCGGACGCATTGGTGATCAGATTCATGATGACCTGGCGGAGCTGCGTGGGGTCGGCGGACACGGGCGGTAAGTCGGGTTGGAAGTCGTAGTGTATCGTGACTTTCTTCGAGATGGCGATTTCCAGCAGGTGCGCCATTTCGCGGACCAGGGCGTTCAAGTCCACCGGCTCGGTGACGAATCGGGCCTTGCCGGAGTATGCGAGCATCTGGCTGGTAAGCTCCGCCGCGCGGTGGGCGGCCTGTTGGATTCCCTGAAGATAGTCACGCAGGGGCGAGCTCGCGGCGGTTTCATCCAGGGCCAGTTCGGCGTTGCCGAGGATGCCGACCAGCAGGTTGTTGAAATCGTGGGCGATGCCGCCGGCGAGCAGGCCCAGACTTTCGAGTTTCTGGGCATGCTGCATCTTGGTCTCGAGCTCGCGCCGTTGCTGTTCGGACTTCCGGCGTTCGGTGACGTCGCGGCCGAACACGACGAGTCCCCGGCGCGAACCGTCGGGGTGGTACGTTGGAACCTTGATGACATCGTAGACGTACGTGCGTCCGTCAGCTCCGGCGACCACCTCATCGCCTCGTCGCGGCCGGCCGGCCTCCCAGGCCTTCTGATCGGTCTCGCGGCAGGTCAGCAACGCTTCACGATATGACGGGCTCAACGTGGCGAGCTCGACATCGGTCTTGCCACGGTAGTCCTTGTCCTGAAGGTCGAACATGCGCAGCCCGTACTCGTTGGCTTCCAGCCAGCGGCCTTCCGGGTCCTTGAAGCAGATGAAGTCGGGAACCGCATCGATCATCGTTCGCAGACGCCGTTCGCTTTCGCGCAGCGTACGTTCGACCTCCTTGCTCTCGGTAATCTCCAGCCGCACGCCGGCCATCTGCAGGGGACGCCCCCCGGCGGCGCGTCTTACGACCTGGCCGCAGTCGAGTACCCAGCGCTGCGGGCCCGAACCGGGCGGCAGCCGGTGTTCCGAGCGGTAGATGGGGACCCGCCCGTCGAGATGGGCGCTCAATCGCTCGCGCACGCGGGGGAGATCCTGCTCGTGCACGAGGGCGCTCCAGCCTGGGAAACGCCCGGGACACGAGCGATTCCGCGGCTCCGCGAACTGTGAGAGGTTACGAAGACCGATCTCGTCGCGTTCGAGATCCCACTGCCACAATAGAATCGGACACGAATCGGCCGGGGGGCGATCGTCGGTTGCGGACGCGCGGCCCGCGCGATGTCCGGGCTGGTCTTCGGCTGTTGTGGCGCTCATGGCACTCGACTCCGGCAGCGCGCCGCCGCCAAGCCGCGGGTTCGTCGCGATCTTCGCTTCATGGATCCCCGCGGCACCCCATGTGTATCCATCTGTCATGGTATCCCGATGATATGATGTGTAAATACCTTCTTGCCTTCACCACCGGCGACGTTCCGGCCAGGGCTTGCGGCCTCCCCGTGCATGGGAGTCGCCCGTCCCCGGGCTGGCTCCCACTTCCATTGCAGCATCGGTTCGGTGTCAATCAAAACGAGCGACGGAGGGACGTTGGGCGAAGCCAACGAGGCCACGGACCGACGAGGCCGGCACGTGCTGCAAGATCCCCTCGAGCGCCGCGGGACGGCCGTCCGGGCAATCGCTGGCAGCCCCCCGGGCCGGCCACCGGTCAGGACTGCGTCTGGTGTTCCCGGAGCAAACGCCGCAGCAGCGCCAGCGCCTCCTCACGCGTGTGGATTTCCTCGTTGAGCTGGGCGGTGTAGAGCGCATCGAGTACGCGGCTGTAGATCGGGCCCGGCGGGACTCCGCAGGCGGTCAGATCGTTCCCGTCGACCAGCGGCGCGGGACAGACGTGCTCCGGATCGATGGCCTCGATCCGCCGGGCGAGCGTCGCGCGGCGCCGGGCGGCATCCGGCAGATTCCGGTACCGAACCTCGGCCCAGACGCGCAAGTCGTCGAAGGCGGGAACGCTCATCAGACGCTTGAGTTGCGCAAGCGACGGCGTCGCCGGGTCGCGCAGGTCGTGCTGGTGCTCGATCAGCCAGACCACGCACTGCCGTTGTTCGTTCGAGCACGTGAGTTCTCGACAGATCCGGGCGACTTGATCCCCGGAACGATCTGCGAGCAGGACCGCCAGCGACAGTTCGAAGGAGCAGTCCGGTGGTAACGCGTCGAGTTCGGCCTCGGCGCGGTCCAGGTGGTTCGCGTTCCACTTCGCCCGGTTCCACAGATACGGCAGCAGGTTCGTCGCGCGTAGCAGCTCGATCCCTCGGCGGCGCGTGGCATGCGCCAGGATACGCTCCAGTTCCTCACGAATCCGCTCGGCGGCGACCGAGCGCAAGTCCGCGGCGTGGCTCTGGATTGCAGCCAAGGTTGCAGGTTCGATGGCGAATCGCAACCGGGCGGCGAAACGCACGGCCCGGAGCAGCCGCAGATGATCTTCGGCGAGCCGTGCCTGCGGGTCGCCGATGGCGCGCACGAGGCCGGCCCGGAGGTCCGCCCGGCCGCCGACGTAGTCGATCAGCTCGGCCGCCAGCGGGTCGAGGAACATGCCGTTGATCGTGAAGTCACGTCGCCGGGCATCGTGAGGAGCATCGGAAAAACGGATCTCGTCAGGATGCCGGCCATCGCTGTAGCGCCCGTCGCTGCGGAACGTGGCGACCTCGATCCAGCAGCCACGCTTGCGGACCAGCACGACGCCGAACTGAACGCCGACCCTGCGCGTGCGACGGAACAGTCGGCAGATTCTCGCCGGTGGGGCGTCGGTGGCCACGTCGTAGTCCTTGGGGCTCAGTCCCAGGAGCAGGTCACGAACGCACCCGCCGGCGAGCAGGGCCTCGTGGCCGGCGTCTTGGAGCCGGCGCACGATTTCAACCGCCGGCTCGGCGTCACGGGGCAGCGGTGGTGCGAAGCGTTCGCGGCACATGGCTGCTTATCATAACGGGCGCGGCACGCAGCGGGGGAGGCGCGAAGCCTGCCTGTGCGAGCGCAAAGAAAACGGCCGGACTTCGTCGGGCCCGGCCGGTTGGTGGCGTTGCAATGGACGGCCGGTTCTACGGGCGGCGCGACCACGCGAAGTGCGCGAAGGCCTTGTTCGCGTCGGCCATGCGGTGGACGTTCTGCCGCATCGTCATCGCGTCGCCTTCCTTGCGGTAGGCGGCCATGAACTCGTCGGCCAGGCGGATCGCCATCGGGCGGCCTTTCTTGCCGCGGGTCGCCGCGAGAATCCAGCGGATGGCCAGCGACTGCTGGCGCTTGGCGTTGACCTGCATGGGAACCTGGTAGTTGGCACCGCCGACACGCCGCGAGCGCACTTCGATGTTCGGCTTGACGTTGTTGAGCGCTTCTTCGAAGACCTCGATCGGCGATACGTCCTTGATCTTCTCGGCGATGCGGTCGAGCGCGTCGTAAAAGACACGCTGCGCGACGGACTTCTTGCCGTCCCACATCAGACAGTTGATGAACTTCGCCGCGACGATGCTGCCGTACTTCGGGTCGCCCTTAAGCTGGCTGGCGGATGCGGTAAATCGCTTGTAGGCCATCTCTCACCTGATCGAGTTCTACCTGAGGCGGCGCTTCTGCGCCCGCTGCGGATCGTGCACCCCGGCGAAAGGCGGAGCACCGCCCGCATCCCGGGCGACGGCCCGCCTGCGCGGGGAAGACACGTTGCCTGGTCTATTTCTTCTTTCGTTTCACGCCGTACTTGCTGCGCCCGCGGTTCCGCGGCTTGCCTTCCTTGTCGCCGGTGACGCCGGCGCAGTCGAGCTTGCCGCGGATGATGTGGTAACGCACACCCGGCAGGTCGCGAACACGTCCGCCGCGCACGAGCACGATCGAGTGTTCCTGGAGGTTGTGGTCGACCCCGCCAATATAAGCGGTGATCTCCCGGCCGTTGGTCAGACGAACGCGGGCCACCTTCCGCAACGCGGAGTTGGGCTTCTTGGGCGTCTGGGTCTTGACCTGCAAGCATACGCCGCGCCGCTGGGGGCACCGTTCGATGTCGCGCACCTTGGACTTCTTGGGTACCTTGCGTCGCGGACGCGCAATCAGTTGGTTGATCGTCGGCATACTTCACTCGTCGTATGGCTGAACCGTCTGCGGCCTGTCCACCGGACAGGCGACGAACCGCTTAGTATACGCCCGCGAAACGATCTGCCAAGGCCCCCGGCCCACAATTCCGCGGCTTATCGCGAAACCACGATCCACCCCGATCCGAACTGACGGGGGACTGCCAGGTCGCAGTCGCGGGGCGAGAACGGGCCGAGCCAGATCAGAACGCCGTAGCGACTGTTGCGGCGGGCCTGCCAGTAACTGCGCGGCGCCAGGATGGCGTGGTTGTACCGCCGACGGATCGCGTCGATGCCACCCGGCGTGAGGTCGCGGTAGAACACGACTCGCGCAACGCGGCAACGTCCGATAACGGGGCCACCCGAGAGCTTGAAGTGGATCGTGTCGTGCCGGGCGACGCGGCCGAACGGTACCCGGCGGGTCGTGAAGAACCGGCTCTCGATGCGTTTGCGGCCCGCGGCGAGCGCTGCACCAAGCTGCGGCGTGACGATCGCGACGTGTTCGGCCGGCATGGGGTCGTTTCCCGTCGGATGCAGGCAGCGGCTGCGTGGCGGTGGCCAGACGGCTTGCGCGTTCCGCCCGCACCGGCCGCGCGGTTTCGAGCGCAATACGTAACCGCAAATCGACGACGTGGCCCGGGGGGATGTACCTGATCGACGAAAAAAAGCCCCGGCGGTGGGAGGTGTGTGCACCGCGCGGGGCTCTCCGGCAAACTACGTTCGTCAGACCCGCGTGGGCGTGATCGGTTTTCCGTTGCGCAGCACTTCGGAGATTCCCTGCATGAGCGTATCGGCCGTGAACGGTTTGTGAACGAATCCGGCCGGCTTGCGCTGTCCGAACCGCGAAGAGACGCTCTCTGTGCTGTAGCCGCTGGAGATGATGACCTTGGTATCCGGACGAATCTCGATGATGCGTTCGAATACTTCGCCGCCGCTCATGCCGGGCATGGTCATGTCGAGCAGCACGACGTCGATCTCGTCGGCGTGCTGGCGGAACAGCTCGACGCCCCCTTCGCCTTCGCCGGCGGTCAGGACGCGCATGCCGCGATACGAGAGCATATCGCGGATCACGTCGCGGACCTCGTCCTCGTCGTCGATCACGAGGACGGTGGTGCCGGCGTGGACGTGTCGATCGGGTTCGGCCGGCTGATCGGCGTGGGCGGGCTGTCGCAGCGCGGGGAAGACCACGATGAACCGCGAGCCCTTGCCGAGCTCGCTCTCGACGCGCACGGCTCCGTGTTGGGCCCGGATGACACCGTGCATCGCCGAAAGGCCCAGTCCGCGTCCGGGGCCTTTCTGAGAGTAGAAGGGTTCGAAAATGCGCTTCATCGTCTCCGGCGCCATACCGCAGCCGGTGTCCTCGACGCAGAGCGTGGCGTAAGGGCCGGGCTCGATATTCTGGCCTGAGAAATCACGGCGAATCTCCTCCTCGCTGAGGAAGGTCAGCGATGTGGAGACCGTGATGCGGCCGGTGCGGTCGCCGATGGCCTCGACGGCGTTGACCAGCAGGTTGGTGATGACCTGCTGGAGCTGGCCGCTGTCGGCCTCGATGCGGGGCAGCTCGGGAACCAGTCGTACGTCGAGTGTGATCGTCCGCGGGACGGCGGCCCGCATGAATTCGGTCATTTCCTCGATCTGTTCGTTGAGGTCGAGCACGGTCGGCTCGCCCGAGATCTGCCCCGAGTACGCCAGGATCTGCTGGATCACCTTCGCGGCGCGCTCGCACGCGCCCACAATGCGGCGGAGCCGCTCGCCGACACGGGTTTCCTCGGGAACCTCGGCCAGCGCGAGACTGGCGTGTCCCTGGATGCCGGCGAGCATGTTGTTGAGATCGTGCGCGATGCCGCCCGCGAGCAGCCCGAGGCTTTCGAGTTTCTGGGCCTGCTGCATCTGGGTTTCGAGCAGTCTCCGCTGCTCGGCGGCGCGGCGCTGTTCGGTGACATCGCGGAACAGCAGGCCCGCCCCGACCAGCGTGCCGCCGTCGCGGATCGCCGTGGCGGAGAACTCTACCGGGAATGAGGTGCCGTCCTTGCGGCGAAACTCGGTTTCTCCACGCACCTGATCGCGCCCGTGCTGGAGCACCGCGCAGATGGGGCAACTCAACTCGGGGCAGGCCGAATCGGTCGCGTCGGCGGCGAGCAGGGCCTCGTGGCCGGTGAGCCCGATCAGGTCAGTCGTCTGACAGCCGATCGCCTCGGCGGCCGCGGGATTCACGAACGCGATGTGCCCGTGCGCGTCGAGCCCGATGATCCCCTCGGCGGCCGAATCGAAGATCAGCTTCTGCTGGCGGGAGAGCCGCGCGAATTCCTCCTCGGCCCGCAGGCGGCGCGTCACGTCGCGCGCAAAACCGACCAGAATCTTGCGCCCGTCATCGTGCAGGACATTCACGCTGATTTCGAGATGGACCAGGTGACCGTCCTTGTGCCGATGGGCGGTGGGGAAGTGGTGCAACCCCGTGCGCGTGTGCGAGGGAACGCCGCCGTTGTCGTGCTCGTCCACCTCGATGTCGGTGATACGCATGCGCAGCAGCTCGGCGGAGCTGTAGCCGGTCATGCGGCAGAACGCCTCGTTGACCTCCAGAAAGCGGCAGTCTTCGTCCACGACGAAAAAGCCGTCCATGGAGCTGAGCAGAATGGCCTCGTTGCGCCGGGCGAGGCGTTTGAACCGCTCGTTGGAGCTGTCGAGCTCGCTGGAATCGTGGAGCACGACGAGGGCGGGGTACTGGTCCGGGTTGTCCAGTTTCAGCGGCAGGATATCCACGAGCAGGGCGGGCTGGTCGGGGTTGGTGATACAGAGGCGGCGGCGCTCGCCCGCGGCGCAGGCTTCGTCGAGAAGCTGTCTGAATTCGGCGTGACAGTTCGACGGCAGCCGAGCCAGCACGCCGTCGACCGCCGGTGCGGCGTCATCCATGGATGATCGCACGCACTCGGAGGCGCAGTTGACCAGGGCCCATTCCATCCCGTTCTCCTCAATGAGCTTCGCCGGTCGGCCGGTGGGCCATTGGGCGAGCACGTTGCTGCTGCATCATGATCCGATGGAGCCGGCTTTCGTCCGCGTGTGCCGCGTCGGCGGAGTTCTTCCTGCGTGCCGCCCGCAGCACCTCGGCTTTCTGGCGCCGGGCGTCGCTCTCCATGCGCCGGTTGGCATGACGCCGGGCGAGTTCGATACGCTTGTCGGCGCACTGCACGGCCTGGTCCATGTTACCGCGGCGCAGGTTGAGCGTCGTCATGTACTCGTAAACCCGGGCCAGGCCGTTCCAGAAGCTGGTTTTTTCGAGAATGTTCATCGCGACGGCGAGCTCGTGCTTGGCATCGGCCAACCGATCCTGAAGAAGGGCGCAGTGCCCGAGGTTCATGAACGCGATGCCCAGATTCACGGTGTCATCGCTTTCCTGCGCGAGTGCCAGGGCCTTGTGAAAGTAACTGCGGGCTTCGTCGAAGCGTTTCTGCTCGCGGCGCACGTGGCCCAGGCCGTTGTATGGGCCGATCAGCGCTACCAGCGCGCCGTATTCCCGCAGTGTTTCCACGGCGCTGGCGAACGTCTTGCCCGCCTCCGCCTGCCGGCCGAGCTGGAGCAGTACGAAACCCAGGTTGTTGCGAATCTGTGCCAGCTCGGTCGTCAGGCCCAGCGTCTCGGCGGCGCCGGCTGCTTCCGCGAGGCACGCATTGGCCTGTTCGTAGTCGCCGCGAAAGTAGTGCATGGCGCCCATGTTCGCATGGGCCTGCACCTTGAGTCGCTGGTCGCCGATGCGGTCGGCCAGTTGCTCGAGCCGGCGGTGATACTCCGCGGCCTCGTCGTAGCGGCCGATCCGGGCGCAGCAGGCCCCGACGAACCCGAGCGCTTCGCCATAGTCGTCGTCCAGTTCCAACGCCTTGCGGCCCTGGCGCATCGCCGTGTCGTAGTCGCCGCTGAGGAACGCCCGCCGGGCGCCGAAGAGCTGC
>CAYRXN010000366.1:0-3440 GCA_964428275.1 uncultured Planctomycetales bacterium
CGGGGTCGTCGTATGGCCATCCGGAGAGATAGGCTTCGAGCAGGTAGTAGAGCACCCCGGGCGCCCCCACTTCGAAGGACGGATGGGTCGCCTCGGTACGGTACTCGAACCTCAGCAGCCAGCGCACCGCCGCGTCACCCACCTGGCGATATCTCGCGTCCTGCGTCTCCGCGAAGAGCTGGTAGGCCAGCGCCGCGTTCAACGCCGTCGAACACCACCACGGCTCGTCGGATTCTTCCCAGATCCCGTCGGTGATGCCACCGGAAGGACGTACATACCGCTCCATCACCAGCTTCAGGAAACGTTCGGCCGACGCCCGGCAACGGGCGGCCTCCTCGGCGTCGTCGCATCGGCGGCCGTAGGCCAGGATGGCCATGGCGATGCTGGCGCTGTCGGCGGTATACCACGCACCGCTCGTTTGCCCCGCGCGGCGGTGATAGCCCATGTCGTATGCGCCCGCGGGCGTCATGCGCTCCTGCGCGCCGATCATGCGTTGCACCCACTGACCGCACACGCGCCGGTGGTTCGCCGTTCCGGTGACCTCGTCGGTCGCGAGCAGGGCCCGCACCAGGTACGAGCGGACGAACTCCTGCCGGGCATCCCGGCGCCCGATGGCGGCCTCCGCCAGCGGCGCGAGCTCGACCAGCGCCTCGCGCGCCGCGGCGCGCGTGGCGGCCAGCGACGGCGGCTGGAGCTGCAGGACGATCCGGCTCTCCAGCCGCGCGCCGGTGGCGGTCAGAACCAGGCACTGCGCCGGCTCGATCTGCCCGTACTTGCGTGAGGCCCACCCTTGAACCTCCGGTTCGCGTCGCCCGCAGACGACCTCGCGGCTCTCGAAGACCCCCGCCGGCAACGTGATCTCCAGGCGGGCCTTCGTGCGCCCCGTGATGACGATGCGGTCCCCGTCCAGCTCGATGCGCTTGTCGGCCGGCACGTGAAACAACACCTCGAAACGCCGCGGGCCCGCCCCATCCTGCGGCACGATGCGGTCGCTGATCACGAAGCGATACGGCTTGTGATACGCCACGGTGCGCGTGGAGCGATACCCGGCGAACATCTCGGAGACGCCGGTGGCCTCGGCGTAGTCCGGTTCCGTGCGAACACGCACGATTCCCGACTTCCCGGCCAGCCGCTTCGCGTCGCGGATCGCGGGAACGCCGCAAACGCGCGCCAGGTTGTGGGCGGCCGCCGATCGAACGTAGCGTCGCAGGGGGTCGGATTCCCTGTGGCGGTACAACCCCGAGTCGATCAGCCAGTCTTCGCCGAGCGCCCAGAGCACGATGTGGTTGTCGTCGTCGTGCCGGTGGTAGCTCGAAAGACACCCGCACTTCATGAACAGGTACACCGTTTGGCCGGTCAACCCCGCCGGGTGCCATTCGTCGCGAAACATGGCGTATCCGCTGGCGGGGAACGCGGCGTCGGCCGCCGGCGGCTTCGTGCCGCGGGCCCCGAGGCTGATCGCGTAGAGGAACTGCTGATAGCACGGGTCGCTGGCGACGCCCGCGAACGCCGAAAAAACGTCGGCGACCGGCTTGCGGACGGTATCGCCGACGGCCGGAAACATCCCGTCGGGCCGGGTGGAGTAGGTCAGGTACCGGAACGCGCCGCGGATCGTTTGCCCAAAGGACCCGGAGACGTCGCGGCCCGTGTAGTGCCGCACCAGCTCGTTCACGCGCAAGGCCGTCCGCAGTACGGTGTGGTGGTACCCGGGGCTGTTCTCGACGTGAACACCGTCGGGGGCGAACGCGAAGGCCAGCTCCTCGCGGAGGCGCGCCGTGCCGATCCGCCGCCAGGTCGCGGCCCGCTCGAATTCCGGAAACGCCGCGCCCGCCCAGAACAGAATGTACGCCTGGTCGAGTCCGTGATTGGTGTGGCGCGAGTAGAACGACTCGTGCGCCAGGACCTCCGCGTGCAGCCAGATGAGCGCCAACAGGTCGCGGTAGGAATCGAGATCAACTTCGCTGCTTCGCAGCGCTTCGTGCAGCATCAGGGCGTTGCGCAGGCGGAACGCGGTGGCGTGATCGTGCCAGGCCATGTCCGCTGCGGGCTTCGGGCGGGCATTGTCGGCCAACCAGTCCGCAAAGAGCCACAGCAGACGGTCGAGACAGGCCGAATCGCCGCGCTGGCGCCAGGCCAGCAGGGCGTCCGGAGCGAACTGGAATGCGTGGTACCAGAACCGCCAGTTGCGGCTGCCGAAGGGATCTTCATCCCACCGTGGGTCGTGGGCCAGGCGCGCCGCCGCGTGATTCGGCAAGTGGTACACGTCGTTCAGGAAGTCGGCCGCGGCGGCGATTCGCTCCGGCGTCGGGGGCGGCAACTGCGAGAAAACGTATTCGTCCGCCGGGCGACCGGCGAAGTGTTGCCGGATGAGCGGCAGGTCGCGCGCCAGGTTCCTCCGGCGGCCATCGATCACGAGATGGATGCGGGCCGGATCGGGAACGCGATGGGCCAGCGGGCGCCAGTCGCCGCTGTAGCGCGGCGGCAGATCGGCCCGGGCTGCCGGGTTCTGGCCTCCCGCGCCCGCCCACCACGGGAGGATCGCCACGAACACCGCCACCACCGGGCGGCGACACCATGCCGGATCATGCGGGCAAGACATCGAGCCCCTTTCTTGCAAACCACGTCGCGTTGCGCCGGCGGAACGAAGGGGCACGCAACCCGACGTTCCCGGCGTGCCTGCCCCTGAACGGACGCGCGTCAACTTCCGCGGCCAGACCGGACCGTCTTCTCACGGGGACCAGTCGTCCTCGGCTGGCGGCTTCCACCGGCTGCAATCCAGCAGCGTGGGCCCTGCCCGCCAGTTCACCGGCGCCACGGTTTCATGGTCGCCGATCCACCGTTCGGCTACAAGTGCCACAGGCCTGCCGGCCCAGCACCGCGCTTGTCGGCTTTGCACGCGGTTCACCCCTTCGGCGCGGTTCTCCCGGACGACCGGCCGAGGGGAGCTGCCCCCCACGAGTCCCGGCCAGTTTGCTGGCGCCGCTGGTCCACACGCGCGATGCCGGCGTCGATGTACTGGCCGCCGGTGGTCTGGTGGCAGTGTATCGCCAGCACGTTGGGCCCCGGACGCAGCGCTTGGCGGGCCGCGGCGCGGATGGGCACGAGCTCGTAGGTCGTGGTGTAACCCGCCAGCTTCGCGGCGAGTTGGCCGTTGATGTACACCTCCGCGTCCTCGTCGTGGTGGATCAGCAGGCAGGTCGCGGCGTCGGCGGCGCGCGCGGGTTGCGCTTCGGGCGAAGCCGCGGTGTCGCAGCCGGCCGGCCACGGAAACGTTCGCCGAATCCACACGTCGCCGCCGGACCATTTCGTCCGCACGACGGCGCCGGGCGTTCCCCGGGTGCCGAAGCCGCCCGGCCCGCAGGCCCATCCGCTGTCGTCGAAATCGGGCGCAGTCCACCCCTCCGCCGGCGGCGTGAACGTGTAATGCCACACCTGCGGCG
>CAYRXN010000367.1:0-4418 GCA_964428275.1 uncultured Planctomycetales bacterium
GTCATCGACCCGGTGGGCGCCGTCGCCGCCGTGCTCGTTTTCGAAGCGCTCTCCGGCGGGCAGGTCGGCGCCGCACACCTTCTGCTGGGCGTGGCCACGACGGCCGCCGCCGGCGGGCTGCTCGGCCTGCTGGCGGCCGCCGTGCTGGTGCTGCTGCTCCACCGTTACTGGATCCCGGATTATCTCCAGAGCGCCGTGTCGTTGATGCTGGTCGTCGGGCTGTTTGCCGGCGCCAATGCCTTGCGCCCGGAAGCGGGACTGCTGGCGGTGACGGTCATGGGCGTGGCACTGGCCAACCAGAAGCTGGTCGATGTCAAGCACATCGTCGAGTTCAAGGAGAACCTGCGCGTCTTGCTGATCTCCTCGCTGTTTATCCTGCTGGCCGCCCGCCTGCGGCTCGACGATCTGCGCAGCATGGGGCTCACGACGCTGGCGTTTGTCGGCGCGCTGGTCCTGATCGTCCGGCCGCTGGCCGTCTGGCTGGCCACGCTGCGCTGCGGCCTCGACCGGCGCGAGCGCGCCGTGCTGGCCTGGATGGCGCCCCGCGGCATCGTCGCGGCGGCGGTCGCGTCGGTGTTTTCGCTGCGGCTGGAACAGATCGGTTACGCGGGCGCGCATGCGCTGGTGCCGGTCACGTTCGCCGTCATCATCGGTACCGTGGCCATCTACGGTTTGACGGCCCCGCTGCTGGCACGCAAGCTGGGCGTGGCCGACAGCGACCCGCAGGGGGTACTGCTGCTGGGGGCCCAGCCGTGGGCGCGGGCGATCGGGACGGCGCTGCGGGAGCAGGGGTTTCGCGTGCTGGTCGTGGACAGCAACCGGGCCAACGTCGCCGCCGCCCGCATGGAGGGGCTGCCCGCCTGGGCCGGCAGCATCCTGGCCGAATACGCCATCGCCGAGATGCCGCTGGGCGGACTGGGGCGTTTGCTGGCCCTGACGCCCAACGACTGGGTCAACACGCTCGCGGTACAGCGTCTGGCGGGCGTGTTCGGCCGGGCCGAGTGCTACCAGCTGCCGCCCCACGGCGAGCCGAAGACGCAGCGCGACCACCACCGGCACATGCAGGGCCGCTGGCTGTTTCGTAAAGACGCCACCTACGCCGACCTGGCCCGGCGCTACGCGGCCGGCGCGGCCGTCAAGGCGACGCCGCTGTCCGACGAGTTCGACCACGAAGCGTTCGAGCGCATGCACGGCGACGCGGCCCTGGTTCTGTTCGTCAAGACCCGGGCCGGCCGGCTCCGCGTGGCCACCGCCGAGGAGCCGCCCGAACCGGCCGCCGGCGATACCGTCATCAGCCTGATGAAAGTCGATGGCGAACCGCAGCCCGCGAACCGCCAGCGGGGTGATCCGTCCTGATCCGGTCCGTGCATTCCCGCCGGTTCGAAAACCGGCGCCACGAACATGGGGGCGCCACGCCGCGCCGGCTGCGAGCCGCGGCGCCCCGTCCTGGTGAGTAGCGAATTACGAATGGCGAATGCTAAATGGCGAAATACCTTTCGCAGCCCTGTGCGCGCGCAGGGCCCCGCGCGGCACCGCCGGCGCGAGCGCAGCACGACACTCCCGCCCGGCCGGTGTTCGAAATGGTCCTGCGGTGGATCGTGCCGGGCAGCGCCCGGCCTGCCCATTTGCCGGTGGCGGTGCCGAGTCTGCGAAGCACACAGGCGAAACGCCGGGGCCATCCTCTGGATTCGGGGGGAAGCCCGGACGGTGCGTCACGCTCCGAGCCAGCGAACCATCGCGAGAAACAGCGCCAGTGCGAGCATGCCGGCCGCCGCGAACCGGGCGGCGATGCGCGCCGGTGCTGCGAAACGCCGTCCGTCCGACGCGGGTTGCGGCCTGACCACGATGTTGCCGTCGAACTGTACCTGCGCGATCAGCAGGTGGGTGTGGAATTCGGAGAACCCCAGCCGGCGCCCCTCGGCCAGGATCATCTCCCGCCGCGATTGACGCAGCAGGCCGCCCTCGAGCGAGGCGAGGATCAGCTCACGCAGTTCCGCGAGACGTTGTTCGCGATCGTCGGAATCATCCCGCAACACCTTCAGGCAGCGTGCCTGGCGGGTCGGGTCGCGCAGCGCGTTGTACGCACGGTGCAGCGCATCCAGTTGGCGGCGCGTCTCCTCGTAGCGGTCCGGATCGTCGAGTGCGGCGACCAGCTTGCGCCGGCGCCGCAGGAACCGCCGATCAACCTCCGCCTGACTGTAGCGTCCCGGAGTCAGTCCCAGAATGGAAAACGAATCGCGTGGCATCCTTGTGCTCTTTCCCACCTGATCTTTAGCCCGGCGGGTGGGAAAAACAACATGCCATGCGGTTTGCGGCCGTTATCGGCCGAACTCCGGCGAGCGCGTCCTGTAATCATGCGCCCGCGCGGTTTGCAGACGCTCGTTGCCGTCGCACACAGACGGAAAAAGCCGGCGCAACTTCTGCGCAAACCGGGTCGCCAGGGGGCGAAGCTGGAACGACAGGAGCTGCAGGGCCGAGGCCAAGCCGCCGGCGGCGGATTATCCGTTATCGCCGTCGAAGAGGTCGCCGAGCGAACCGAGGATGCTGCCCTCGCCCTTGCGTTGCCCGCCGATGCTGCTGGCGCGGATGATCCGGCCGGCGAGCCGCGAGAAGGGCAGCGACTGGAGCCACACGTCGCCCGGACCGGTCAGGACGGCGAAGAAAAGCCCCTCGCCGCCGAAGAGCGTGTTCTTGAAGCCGCCGACGAACTTGATGTCGTAGTCCACCGAAGGCTGGAAGGCCACGATGCAGCCGGTGTCGATGCGCAGGTGCTCGCCGGGGCCGAGGCGTTTGTGGCAAAGCGTGCCGCCGGCGTGCACGAAGGCGAGGCCGTCGCCCTCGAGTTTCTGCAGGATGAACCCCTCACCGCCGAACAGCCCGGCGCCGAAGCGCTTCGTGAACGCGATGCCGATCGAAACGCCGCGGGCGGCGCAGACGAACGAGTCTTTCTGGCACATGAGCTCGCCGCCGAGCTGGGCAAGGTCCATCGGGACGATCGAGCCGGGATAGGGAGCGGCGAAGGCCACCTGCTGTTTGCCGGGACCGGTGCCGGTGAAGGTCGTCATGAACAGGGACTCGCCGCTGATCGTTCGCTTGGCGGCGGTGAGGATCTTGCCGAGGAAGCCTTCCTCGCGGCTGGGGTCGCCGAACTGCGTCTTCATCTCGATGCCGGGCGTCATGTACATCATGGCGCCGGCCTCGGCGATGACCATCTCGCCGGGATCGACCTCGATCTCGACGTACTGCATGTCGTCGCCGAAGATTTCGTAGTCGATCTCGTCGGCCCGGCGGGCCTTGGGGGCGGGGGGGACCATCGCCGCCGCCTCGGCCTGACGCCGAAGCTGCGGGATCGCCCGGGCGGGCGTCCACGAGCTCAGCCCCGGACCGTAGACCAGCGTCTCATCGCCGTCGAGCGAATCGAGCCGCCTGCGCAGCTCGTCGCGCGTGACCGGCCCGGCGGACTGCCCGTTCTCGACGTAGTACCACTGCGCATCGGACATGATCTTGGACTCCGCAGAAACGTTTCCGTCGGCTCGTCTTGTCGTTGCAGCGTGCCCGGCACCGGCCCGGTCCTGCGCGAGAGCGCAGCGGCGGGCGAGTGGGCTATGGGCGGTATGTGCCGCCGGTCGAACTGGAGCCGCTGCCGGTGGTTACGCTCGGGTAATACACCGTCTCCACGGTGGTGTTCGACGACGAGCGCGTCTGTTCGTCCGTGGGTTCGGTGATGGTCGTGCCGCCCGGGAAGAACGACTCGGGGGATTGGCCCCACGGCCGGCGCACGATCCGGGTACGCTTGCCCCACTGGTTGATCCGCACGACGAGCCGCTCGGGGATGCTGATCGTGTTGTCCGATCCCCATACCTCGATCTTGCCCAGCGTGACGCGGTCTTCGACGAAGATGCGGTTGGCGTCGCCGATCACCGAGAGCTTGGTCAGCTCGGAAGGGGCCCGGATGATGATGTTGTTCGTATGGCCGGTGATGCCGAGTTCGCCGTACCAGTGTCCGTCTTCGGTGAGTTCGCTTCCGACGATCCGGTTGGAACAGCCTGTCGCGATCAGCAGCGCCGCCGTCAGGGCGATCAGCATTTTCCCGTTCATCTTGCACGTCCTCTTTGCAATAACCGCCAGAAACCGCCTGTTCGTTCTGGAACCAGGGCCTGCGAACACTGTAACCGCGCCGGGCGCGTGCGACCAGTCCCCGGGCCACGCCCCGCGACCGGCGCGCCGTGCGTCGTTGCACGCACCGGCCCCCGTGGTCATAATGCGGCGGCAGGGTTGGCGCGGTCCCGATCAGCCGATCGGGGTCGAATCCGTGGTTCCGCTTCAGATTCTGGTGCAACGTGCGACTACCCCATACACATCTCTGCCCCGGCGGGCGGTCTCCGCGGCTGTGGGTTGCCGTGCTCCTCGTGGGGGCG
>CAYRXN010000368.1:0-3811 GCA_964428275.1 uncultured Planctomycetales bacterium
TCGACGCTGCTCAACGGTACGGACATGCTGGCCAAGAACGGGAAGTTCGGCTTGCAGCGCATTCAGGCCACCTTCTTGCCAAAAGCGTGCCAGGCCGGATTCACCGTGCTGCGAACCGCCGACGGGCGTGAGCTCTACCAGTTCGATTGGCGCCCGCAGCTGCTCAAGAAGCCCTACTGGCTGCTCGATGTCTACAAGATCACAAACCTGCAAGGCGGCGCCAGCCCCCCGGGTACACAGGTGCCGCTCGACCAGCCGGGCGACTATGTGCTCGACTTCTACCTTCCCGACGAGTTGTTCTACACGTTTCCTTTCCGCGTTGTGCGACTGGGCGGTGACGACCCCTTCGGCGGCGGCAAGTGCTTCACCCTCCAGGGGGCCTGGCAGCGCTGGGGATATCTCTACTACCGCAACGCCCAACCCAGCCAGAACCTGCAGTGGAAGGTCTGGCTGCGGGGCGACTCGTGCGAGGAACAGTCCGTCAAGGTGCGCGTGGCGATCACCAGAGACGAAGACGGCGCCCTGGTCTGCACCAGCCGCGCGCATACGACGCACACGCTTCGACCCAAGTGGACGCGCGTTGCATTCGACATGGTATTCCCCGAGGGCAAGAAAGTGCCGCAGGGCACGTACTTCAAGGCCAAGGACCTGCTCGCAACCGACGGAGCCTATACACTGACCATGCAGATCGACGGCAAGCCCCGCGGTACGTGGAAATTCGCGGTCAAGGGCGGCAAACTTCAATACGCCGGGCGCACGCTCCGCGGCCAGGCCGACCCCCTTACATTCGTGGAAGGCGGCCGCGACGCGTGGTGGTACGCCAGCGAGAAACAGTAGCGTCCCCGCTGGCTGCGACGCCCGCTGCCCAAGGCCCTACGGCTGCGGGCGCACGCCCCGTGGCGCGATGGGCTCGAGCGCATAGCGATCGTTCTCTCTGCGCAAACCGCGCTGCTCGGGGGGCAAGCCCTGGAGTACGCCGGCCAGGTCGCGCAGGGCGGCGGGGCTCTTGGCATAGTAGACGTGGCCGACCATGCCCTTGTCGACCGCCGTGGCGTCGATCACCTCCACGTTCTTCATCCAGGCGGCCCCCGTCGTGAGCGGGCCGGTCTGGCCCAGCCGCGTGTACTTGTGCAGGAAGCGCGAACCGCCCAGGGCCCAGTCGGCGGTCGAGACGTAGAGCGTCAGCCGGCGTGAGGCCCGCGAAAGCGGCTCGGCGTAGTCGCGCTCGAAGATCTCCGCGTCGATGTCCGCCGCCGCCAGGATGATCTCGTCGAACCGCGGCAGGTCGTCGGGGTGGGACTGGACCAGCTCGCGGATCGCCCGCGCGACGCTGCGCGTTCCCATGCTGTGGGCCAGGACGTGAACGTGGGCCGCCTCGGACTCCGCCGCCAACATGCGCAGGAACTCGGCCAGGTGCGGCACGGTCCACTGCGCGTTCACCGCGTCCACCAGATAGCCCGTCAGCCACGCCTCGGACGGCCAACTGTAGCACACCGCGACCCCGTCGAACCCGGCGTCGTGGGCGATCTGGGCCGTCAGCCGTGCGGCGTCCTGAAACGAGGTGTAGTACCCGTGCACGAACACGAAGACCTCGCGCCGGGGGCTGCGCTTCAGCCGGCGGTTCAGCTCGGCGAGAAACGCCGGCTGGCCGAGCGGGCCGGGCAGCGAAAGCATCATCACGTGCCGGTCGGGTTGCGCCAGCCCCGGGATCAGCGGCGTCTCCAGGCGTCCGCAGCCGTGACGGGCCGGAATGCTCACGTCGCACGTTCCGAGGTTGAGACTCCGGTCGCGGTCCACGCCGAAGTACAGGCTGGCCACGTTGGCCTTCGTGGGCTTGCGGTCGGTGGCGTAGAGCAGACGCACGATCCCGTATCCGGCCCGCATCTCGCCGAGGGCCCGGTGCATCCGCGGCGGGCAGGGGACATAGGGATAGCCGGTGCAACCGGCGAGGAGGACGAGGGCCAACCCGGTCGCCAACGCTGCGCCGCCCGAAGCCCGCGTGCGATTCGCAGTCATCCCACATCGCTTGCCACTGCTCATCGCATCACGCCTCTTGAGGGCCGGCCGACCGTACCACCCGTCGCAGACCCGTGCCAGCGGGGACCGCCGTGCCCACGGACACGCTGCCCACTGTTTCCCGACCGACACTCCACCTGCGGTGCCGCGCGCACCGAAGGACCGCGACCGGCAGCTACGTGGCTCATGAACACGGACGCGGAGAGTTTACTCTTGCATCGTCCCGCTCGAAAGCGCACGATGCGCCTGGAAACCGGCGGGCGCCGGCCCGCCGAGTCGTACCGCACACGATTTGCTGGGGAGATACGACCATGCGCTGCCTTTTCACAAAGCCCCGGTTGCAAAGAGGGATGTCCGCCGCGGACCTGCTGTGGTTCCTGCTGTTCCTGGCACTGCTGATCGCGATCCTGCTCCCATCACTCAGCCGTGCCCGGGAATTGGCCAAGCGGGCCGTCTGCGCTTCGAACCTGCGCGGAATCGGCCAGGCGATGTACATTTATGCCAACGATAACGAGGCGTGGTTCCCGACGCACTATTTCGAAGCACGCCAGGAGGATACCCACGTACCGCCGGTACACGGCGTGCGTTGGGTCGGCACGATGGGCACCAGCGACTTCCTGAGCATCACCGAACGGACGTCACCTGAGACCAGCCCGAAACGCAGCCATCCGAGCCGGTCGCTGTTCCTGATGATCATCAGTGGCATCACCGTCCCGGGCTCCTACGTCTGCCCCAGCTCGCGCGATATCGAAGACGATCTGAAGGACTACGGGCCGGACGCCGCCCGCGTGCGCCATCCCGATAAAGTCCGTCCCGGCTTGAACCGCTTCGATTTCGCCGGTTACGACCGCCTCAGCTACGGCTACCAGTTGCCCTACGGCCAGCACGGCAAGCCCAATGAGCGGTTGCACTCGCGCATGGCCATCGCGGCCGACAAGGGCCCGTACTACGCCAAGGGCGCTCCCGGCGTCGCCGGTACGCGAACCACCCACGACCGGCGCTCGGGCCTGCAACCACCCGACAGCCCGATGGTCTTCGTGGCGTCCGCCGATACGCACGCGGTTCGCCCGTACAACAGCCGCAACCACGGCGGCGAAGGGCAGAACGTCCTGTTCATGGACTGCCACGTGGATTTCCTCAAGACGCCGGTGAATCACGCGCTCGGCATGGACAACATCTACACGATCCAGTCAGGCCACGACATCACGGGCACCGCCGCCGGGACCGTTCCCGACGAGGAAACCGCGATCGGCCCGCTGACGAACACCGACTCGTTTCTGGTTCCGTAGGCGCTCGACGCGCGTGCCGCTCCGCCAGTCCGGGAACGCGGTCGGCGTTGCGCTCCGGCCCGCTTTCCGGCAGGCGGGAAGCTGCGGCCATGGTCCGGCCCGCAGGCAACGTTTTTGTCGCGCGGAGCTTGCCAACGGGTTCGCCGCGGCGGGTTCCATGCTATAGTACTCTGTTCGAAAACCGGGGCCGCAAGACGCGGCGGATGGGCTTGTGGCGGCCCAGCGCCCGGCGGGTGGGTTGTGCGCCCGCCGCCCCCGGAGCGACCAGGAAAACGGCGAACCGTCCGGTGCCCGCAGGAACGATCAGAACGCAGCCTCCGCGAGATGCCTCCGCGACGCTCGGCGCGTGGGACGGTGACGTGGCGCGCGTCCGGACCCGGCCCGGCGCCTTCGCCGAAGCGCTCCGGCGCGTCGGCCGGCCGGTCTTCGTCGTGGAACGCGACGGCCGCGCCGGCGTAACGCACGAAGGACGGGCCTTGCTGGCCGAGCCGCCGGCCGACCGGGGC
>CAYRXN010000369.1:0-2618 GCA_964428275.1 uncultured Planctomycetales bacterium
GGCTTGGTGCTCTTGGGCAGACGGCCTGCCCGCGCTGGCGCTTGGGCATGGCACGCGGCTGGAGCTTCGCTCACCGAGTTCAGCAATGATTATGAAGGGGATTCACGGCCGTGGGGCAGCGCCTGGGATATCGGCGCTGACGAGCTGCACCCGAGCCTGCTGCCCTGACCGGGTTGCGCCAACCCCAGGGCACGGGTTGGCGTATGCCGCCCGTGTGTCCCCCGCTTGAACGACGTGGAATAGCCGGACTCACTCGTTCCAACACGACCGATGACGCGGAAGCCGGGTCCCCCATCGTGAAACGATGGGGGACCCGCGCGTTTCTTGTCGCGCTCCAACCCTGAGGCAATTCAGCTCAGCACGTCGCGGTAGGAACCGTCGTCCTGCTTGACGAGCTTCTTGAAGCCCTTTTCCTTCAGGTTCCGATCGCTGAGCATCGACTTTTCGCTGCGCGTGTTGACGGCGCACCGCGAGATCAGCCGCTCGACCGGACCGCCGCAGCGCGGGCAGCGTTTGAGCGGCTCAGCGCGCATCGACTGGTGGACCTCGAACACCTCGCGACAGGCCTCGCAAGCCCTGGCCTCGTCGGTCGTTCTGTATTCGTACGTCGGCACGGCTCGTTCCTCGCGAGCGGGACCGGACCGGGCACCCCGGCCGCCGGCCCTCGCAGGTTCACACTGCTCCTCTGCCATTGTAGTCGCGCCGGCCTTCCCGGGCTGGACGGCACGGCCCCCCGACCGCGCTCACGCCCCCGCCGGAAGGTTCACACAGTGCAGGGCTTCGCCGGTTTCCTTGAACCTGGCGACGATCCGCACCGCTTCGGCAGCGACCGCCCGCTGCGCCTGCTCCGTCGAAGCGCCGATATGGTGCGTCCCGTAGATTCCGTCCACCCGGCACACCGGCGACTCGATCGTTTCCGCATCGGCCGGCGGCTCGTCGGCGTAGACGTCGAGACCCGCACCGCGCAGCTTCCCGGCGTCGATCGCCGCGATCAGGGCCGCTTCGTCCACCACACCCGCGCGGCTCGTGTTGATCAGCACGGCCTCCTTCTTCATCAACGCCAGCCGCTTGGCGTCGATCAGATGGCGCGTTCCCTCTCCGCCCGGGACGTGGAGCGTCACAAAATCCGCCCGGCGCAGCACGTCGTCGAGCTCCGCCCGCGCCACGCCCTCCGCGCCCGCCAGCCCGCCCAGGTCGGCCTCGGGCACCACGTCGTACCAGACCACGTTCATTTCAAACGCCAGCGCCCGCCGGGCCACCGCCGCCCCGATCCGTCCTGCTCCGATGACGCCGAGCGTATGCCCCTTGAGCCCGCGTCCGACCTTCGCGTACACCTTCTTGCGCCAGCGGCCCGCCCGCAGGTCGATGACGTTGTCGGCGATCTTGCGATCCAGCGCGATGATGAGCCCCATCACCAGCTCCGCGACCGCCACCGCGTTCATGCCGGGGCAGTTACACACCCGGATCCCCCGCTCGGCGGCTGCCGCCGTGTCGATCGTGTCGTACCCCGAACCCGCACGCACGATCAGCCTGAGACTCTTGCCGGCGGCCTGGATCTCCGCCGGCACCTTGGTCGAGCGCACGACCAGGACGTCCGGATCGAACTCGGCCAGCCTCGCTTTCAGCGTGTCGTCTTTCAGGCTCGCGTCGAACTGCACCTCGTCCGCGATCTGCGCGAGCTGGTCCAGCCCCTCCTGCTCCATCTTGTCGGCCACGAGAACCTTGAATGCCATGTCGGATGTCTCCTCCGTTTGCCCGCCCGGGGCGGCATGCTACGTAACCTTCTTGTCTGCGGCGCAGGCCGCACGCTCTTCATCTTGCACTTTCCCCTGTGCTTGTTCCCGCGCAGCGTCTCGTCCCGCCCGAGCATGATCCGGGGGCCACGGGCCTCGCGCCCGCGGGGGAAACGCAGGCGCAGCAACCGGACCACCCCGGGCCGGTTCAATGGATCACCGCACTCCCGAGAGACTGCACTAGTTCGCCTCCTGCGCGAGCTTCTGCTCGATCAGTGCCCCGGCGACCTTGGGGTCCGCCTTGCCGCCCGACACCTTCATCACCTGCCCCGTCAGGAACCCGCGCGCCGCCCGGCGCTTCTTCGGGTTCGACCGGGCATCGCGAACCGCCTGCGGGTGGGCGGCCAGCACCTCGTCCACCCAGCGGCCGACCTCGTCGGCATCCGAGCTTTGCAGCACCCCCAGCTTCTCGGCCAGTCGAACCGGGTCCAGATCGGGCGAATCGACCGGATCGCGCAGCGTGTCGCAGTGGCCCGGCGCCGGTCGCGGCGTCGGGCCGGGGCGCGCTTCGAGCAAGGCGTCCGCCCGCCGGACCATCGCCTGGGCGATCCGCTGGGCCGCCGTCGCGCTGACCTTCCCGTCGCGCACGAGGTTGGCCAGCTCCGCCATGCGCCGGGCCGTGAGCCCCAGTCCCGCGATGGTCGTCCGCCGTTCGTTCGCAAAACGGGCCCAGAAGCTGAGAAAATGCTTGCCCAGCGTCACCTTGTGTCCGCCGGCCTCCGCCGCCGCGTCGAGCAGGTCCGCCGTCATGCGGCAATCGACCAGCGCCGGAGCGTCGTGCGGCGGCAGCTTGTACTCGCTGATGAAACGCTCGGTGCGCGGAAT
>CAYRXN010000370.1:0-11858 GCA_964428275.1 uncultured Planctomycetales bacterium
TAGATCGGTTCGGCCGCGTTGCCGAAAAAGTCGCGGCCCACCGGAAAGAGCGGATCGTCGCTGCCGCGGAACGCCTGCATGACGGTCGTGCTGAGCACCGACGCGACAATCACCGGCACGAAACTGCGCAGCGACACGTCGCGCAACAGCACTTCGACCGCGAACAACACGCCGGCGATCGGCGCATTGAAGATCGCCGCGATTCCCGCGGCCGTCCCGCAGCCGATGAGCACGCGCATGTCTTCCAGGCTCAGGTGGAGCCATTGCCCGAAACCGCTCCCGAGCGCCGCGCCGATCTGGATGATCGGACCTTCCGTTCCCGCCGCGCCGCCCGAGCCGATCGTCAGCGACGACGCGACCGCCTTGGCGCCGGCCACGCGCGGGCGGATGCGCCCGCCTTCGCGCGCCATGGCGTCCATCACCTCGGGAACGCCGTGGCCCTCGGCCTCGGGGGCGTAGTAGTAGGTAATCAGGCCAACCAGCAGGCCGCCGGACATCGGCAGCAGCGGCAGGAGCCAGTAGTACAGGCCGTGCTCGGCGAGGTGGTGGCCGGTGTATTCGAAGTAGAAGCGGGTGACGACCTCGATGAGCCAGCTGAACGCGAGGGCACCGAGCGCCGTGACCGGCCCGATGATGAGTGCCAGCGTGGTGAGGAGGTGGTCCGGGCGTGCCCACAGCCGGCCGACGCGGCGCAGCAGCCGACCGGTGATGCTGCGCCACCAATCGTTGGAAAGTACCCGCGATGCCATAGACGCGTTCTTATACCACGTTCCCGCCCGCCTGTCCCGCGGGCGGCTTTCGGCGGTGGGTGGACAAGTCGGCCGCCGGGGTCTATCAATCTACCGTTGGGCGGTCGGCGATCCCGGGAGCTCGGGGCTCCGGGTTGCCTCCGGGGGTAAACATCGGACGAAAGCGAGAATGCGCATGAGCGAGAACCCCTCCCACGCCGGGCGGCCGTCAAGCCCGCTCGATGAGGTCAAGCACGTGATCGCCGTCGGGGCGGGCAAGGGCGGCGTCGGCAAGAGCACGGTCGCGGCGCTGTTCGCCGCCGGCATGAAACGCAAGGGACTCAAGACCGCCCTGCTCGACGCCGACGTGTACGGGCCGTCGCTGCCCATGCTGACCGGCACGATGGGCGCCCAGCCCTACGCCGGCGAAGACGGCCTGATCGTCCCGCCCGAGAAGGACGGCATCCCGATCATGAGCATGGGCTACCTCGTGCCCGAGGGCGAGGCGGTCATCTGGCGTGGTCCGATGGCCCAGAAGTACGTCTCGGAGTTCCTCGGTCGCTGCGTCTGGGGCGCGATCGACTGCCTGATCGTCGATCTGCCGCCCGGCACCGGCGACATCCCGCTGACGCTCACGCAGACGATTCCGCTCACGGGTGCCGTGATCGTCTGTACGCCGCAGGACGTGGCCCTGCTCGATGCGGTCAAGGCGTTGCGGATGTACCAGAAGCTCGGCGTCGAGCCGCTCGGCATCGTCGAGAACATGAGCTACCACGTCTGTCCCCAGTGCGGTCACCGCGAAGAGACGTTCGGCCACGGCGGCGCCGCGGAAACCGCCCGGCGGCTCGAAGTCCCGTTCCTCGGCGGCATTCCGCTCAACATCGCGATTCGCCGCAACGGCGACGAGGGGGCGCTGTTCCGCAACTTCGAGGGGCAGTCCCACGCAACCGAGGCGATCGAGGAGGTCGTGGACCGGCTGATCGAGCAGCTCGAAACCAGACCCGGTCACACGCAGCAGGCGCCCCGGCTGAAGATCGACGGCTGACGCCGGACGAGCGGGCGGCAAGCGGCGCGGGTCGGTCGCGGCGTGCCGGTTTAGAACGGGCTCTGCTGGGACGGACGCGGACCGACGCTGGGATCGTCGCCGGGCTGGACGATGCGGCGTTGCTCGATGTTCTCGACGCCGGTGATCTTCCAGGCGTTGCCGCGCTGGGCCACGGTGAACAGGGCGCTGTATTCGTTCGTGCGGCGGTGGGCGTGGCCCCAGTGGCGCACCACGCCGCGGACGCGCCAGCGCGAGCGAACCTTGAACGCGGCGATGCGCGTCCCCGGCTCGACGCCGGTGGAGACGACCGAGGTTTCCAGAAAACGCACCGATTCGACGCGGGCGACCGCGCCGCCCTGGTCGCGGAGGATCAGGCTCTGGTATACCTCGTTGTAGAGCTGGTCGAGCAGGTCGCCGTCCACGCTCTGGGCCAGCACGTCGTAGATGTCGCTTTCGCTCTTGTAGTCGAACGCCCGGTAGACGTTGCGCTGCAACGTCTGGAACAGCTCGATCGCCCGCTGGTTGTCGGGAATCTCGACCTGCCGTTCCCACGGCACGGGCACGCGTTTGACGTAGTATCCCCGCGTGAAGCCGGCCGCCAACAAGGCGACGACGAGCAGGCCGATCGCCGGGCCGCGTGACTTGCGCATCGCCGGTGCGAAGCGCATCGTGAGCAGTCCCAGCCCTCCCGCCAGCAGCACCGCCAGCGACACCAGCGGGACCGGGATCGTGCGCGGCTCGAACGTCGCGATCACGGGCCGGACCCGCTTGCGGGCCGGCTTGCTGGAGTAGTGCCAGGTGTATTCGGGTTCGTCGGCGGTAAAGAAGATCACCTTGTTCTGGTCGTAGGCGTCGATTTCCGCCATGACCTCGACCGCCGAAGGCAGCCCGAACGCCGCCCGCGTGGGATCCTGCGGGAACAGCTCCCAGACCATCGTGACCTGCCTGGGCCGCCCCTTGGTGGGGTAGGCCAGCGTGATCTCGACGTCGGGCGGGTAGTTCAGCGGGCTGTCGGACATGCCGGGGACGATGTACGGGATGAATTTCAGCTTCTCCAGCACGGGCAGCACGCGCACGCCGTCGATCGTGACGGCGTTCTTGTTCTTGAAGAACTCCTGGTAGGCGTCGCGGGTCTGCTGCTCGACCTTGGGATCGACGAAGAGAAAGCAGTCGTCGCGCCCGGAGTAGTAGAACGCCGAGGCGTCGGTCGGCACGATCATGTTGCGCAGGTCGGCCGACATGAGGATGTCGTAGCGCACCGCTTCATCGGTGATGAAGATCTTGAGGCCCATGTGCTGGCCGGGATGGGCCACCGCCGGCACGGCCAGCGCCGCAACCGCCCACCACACCACCGCCGGATGCCCCGTGCGTACTCGTCTTCGCCTTGCGTCCATGAACGTCCTTTCCGGCCCTCGCGGCGAGCAATCCCCCCACCTGCCGCCGGCTCTTTCCACTTCCACTGCATCCAACATTCTATTGCCCCGCGATGGAAATGGGGAATCGGCCGGCGCTCCGCCCGACGCCGCCCCCTTCGGCATCACGACCAGAGCGTTGGCGTCGGCGCCGTCTGGCCGTACCATAAGAGCTGGTGCGGTCGGGCCGACCGGCACCAGGGCCGAAAGTTCTTCGTAGACCAGCAACAAGTGATCCATGCGAGGAGAAACCGGATGACCATCCATCTGCGCACTGTAGTGACAGGATGCTTCGTCGCCGCCGTCGTGGGCCTTGCGCCCGCGACCCGGGCGCAGGCGCACGACGACCCCCAGGTCGAGACCGGACCGGACTTCCAGCTCTCGGAAACCCGGCAGACCGGCCAGCGCCAGCGCGGACCGGAGCCCGAACACGGCACAACAGACTACCGCGGCGTCAGCGCGTTCTTCAACGTCCGCGAAGCGTACAGCAATGTCCGCCAGGGTGAGTGGGAGCTGGAGTTCAGCTTCGAGTGGGAGACCGAATCGGAAGGTGACGACGATTTCGAGATGGCCCAGTCCGTCAAGTACGGCTTCACCGACGACTTCCACATCGAGCTGGAAATCGAACAACCCGGCATCGGCGATGGCGGCGGCTCGGGAGCCGGCGAAAGCTCCCTGACGCTGTTCTACAACTGCACGAAAGAGCAAGACCGGATGCCCGCGGTCGGCAGTTACATCAAAGGCCGCTTCCCCACCGGCGACGGCTCCGCCGGCGTGGACGTGACCTTCGGCACGGCGATCACCAAGTCGATCACCGACGACCTGCGGTTGCACCTCGGCGGCTTCCTCACCAGCGCCAACGGACACATCGGCGAAGAGGACCAAGACGGGCAACGGCGACCTTTCCAGTGGGGCGCCGGCCTGGGCTTCGACTACCGCGTTTCCGGGCAGACGCTGGTGGGCCTGAACTACCTGAACCGGGTGAACCACGAACGGGGACACCCCAACCAGAACCTGCTCGAACTCGAGCTCGTCCAGGACATCGGCCGGTTCGGCGGCGCGGAACACGAGATCAAGGTCGCGGCGGATTTCGGCCTCGACGGGCATGAATCCACCCCCAACGCCGCAATCAGGATTCAGTGGGCGATCGAATGGTAGGGTCTGCGACAGCCGCACAAGGACCGGCGTGGCAAACGCACGCAAACACGGGCCACGACCTCGAATGAGCTTGGTCGTGGCCCGCGTTGCGTGTGGCCCGGAAGCGCCCCATACGCCCGGTGGTTACGGCGTCGGCGTCTCCCCGGCCGGCGTCTTTTCCGCCGGCAGCGTCGCCCGGTGCAGGTCGCCGTAGATCACGCGGATGCGGCCGTCGTCGAGCCTCCAGCGCACCAGCACCTTGTCCGCATCCGCAGCCGTCACCGCGTCGCCGAAGTACTCGGGCTCGCGGCCCTGACGGATGAGCTTCATGTAGTACATCGTGCCGGCGCTGATCTCGGCCGCGAACTGGATCATCTCCTGCTGGCCCATGTTGTCGAGCAGCTTGTGGCCCTCGGGCGACCGCGGCATCGTAAACACCTGCGTCATCACACTGACCGGGCTGAAGTCGCTGGGGTACTGCCCCCCGGTGATCGTGCGAATCTTGTCAAGCGTGTTGACCAGGGCCTGCTCGGTCGGCCGCGACAGCTTCATGTCCAGCAGCGTGTAGTCGTCTCCGATCTTCGGCTCGAACAGGCTCGCTTCGAGCGGCACGTCCCACTGAAACTGCTCGTACTGGACCACAACCGGCCTCTCCTGCTCGGGCATCGGCACGGAAACCGAAAACCGCACGGGCAGGTTCGTATCGACATCGACCCACAGCTCGGCGTGCGCTGCGAACTTGTCGTCGCGTGCGGAGCCGAAGCCGAGCTTTTCGCCGGGGATGCGGTAGCCGATCGCCTGACGCCCCTCGATTTCGCGCGTTTGCAGCTCGGTCGCCGCGTCTTCCTTCAACTCGGCGAGCTTTTCCAGAAATGCCCCCGGCGTCTGCGGGCTGACGTCCTCGGGGTCGAGCTGGCTGACGTCGATCTCCATGTACGTGCGGGTCGTCGGTTGGACGACCGTGACCGGCCCGCCTGGCGGAGCGTAGCTCTGTGCGAGCAGCATTCCGTTGGCCCTCATCGTAAAACACGTGCCGTACTCACTCGACACGTACAGCGTTCCCTCGGCCTGCACGGGCAACCCCCCGAAGCCGGCCCCCTGCGGCATGGTGACGTGGCAGACGATCGTGCGGGCCGCCTGGATGCGTTCCAGCGCCGCGGCAAACGCGCTCTGCTGGCCGGAAACCACGAACACCGACACAAGCGCCACGATGCACGCGGCGGGTACGAGCAGCGCCGCCACGCGGCGCGGTCTGGACTGGCTGATACGCATGGCAAGATCTCCCAGCCGCCGCCCGCCCAGCCGGAACCGGCGCGCGGACCCACGCGCGGGAACACCCGCGGGCAGTGCGGCCATCAGTTGTTCGCGCAATTCGTCGTGGTCGCGGTCGAACGCTTCGTACATGCGCACGAGGCTGGTATGCGTTTGGCGGGCGACCTGATACCGCTCGCGACACGCCGGGCACTGGCGGGCATGGGCCAGCAACCGCTCGACCAACTCGCCATCGAGCGCACCAGCGGCCAACAGATCCCACTTGTCGGTGCCGGGACACCTCATCGCCGCACCTCCTGACGACCGAGCACGCGCCGCAGACGCGCGACCGCGGACGACAACACGCGATAGAAACCTGATCTGGAAAGGCCCAGCACGGCGCGGGCCTCCTCGACACTCTGCCCCTGCAGGTAGTATGCGTGCAGGGCCAGGCGTTCCTTCTCGGTCAGCGACGGCATGTCGCGCTGCTCGACACTGGTGAGCGCCGCGATGGCGTCACGCAGCTCGATCAGGCGTGACTCGGCCGGATCGCTGGCCCTGTCTTCCGTCGGCTGCATCGCGGCGAACGCGCGCAGCCGGCGGGCGTCACGGACCCGCTTGCGGTGCCATTCCCGGCATACCTGCCGAGCAATGCCGACCAGCCAGCGGGCGAACTGTTGCGGATCGTGCAGCTTTCCCAGATTCTGGTAGGCGCGCAGAAAGACCTCCTGCGTCAGATCCGCCGCCGCGTGAACGTCGTGGGTGGCGTCATAACAGATCGCCCGGATCAGCCGCGCCCGACGATCGTACAACTCGGCAAATGCCGACCGATCACCGTTGCGAACGCCGAGGACCAGGGTTCCGTCACTCGCAGCCACGTCACATACCTCCAGCGGCCATGATGGCCATCACCCTACTAGTGGCCGCAGCGGGGAATCCGTCCAGCCAGAATCCGCGTTTTCCGCGTTTTTTTGCCCCCGCCGCGTGTCTGATGGCGGGTACCTGCGGCGCGGGGAGCGGATCGCCGGGCGGGGCCCGGCCTGCGGGATTATCGGCGCTTGGTCTTCGGACGCGACGTGGTCGCCGGCTGGTCGGTGAGCGCTTCGGCGAGCTGCACGAGCAGTTTGAGCGGGGGGCCGCCGTTGCCCAGCGCGGCGAAGGCGAGCGTCGTGCCGTCGTCACGCTGCACATACCCGGCGAGCGTCTTGACGCCGTCGATCGTGCCGGTCTTGCCGCGCAGCCGGGCGTGCAGTCCCGGCGTGTCGTAACGGCGGCGCATCGAACCCGGCCGGCCGGGGCGCGCCAGGCTGGCGAGAAAGGCGTCGCCGGCGCGGTGGTGGCGCATTTTCACGAGCAGTGTCGCGATCAGCCTTGCCGTGACGCGGTTCTTGTGGCTCAGGCCGCTGCCGTCCCGGAATACGGCCCCCGTCGTATCGAGCCCGAGCGATTCGAGCGTCCGGCGGAGGATCGCCGTGCCCGCCTGCCAGCTGCCGGCCCGGCCGCTGCGTCTGCCGCCGGGCTCATAGGCCGCCAGCGACTTGAGCAGGCACTCGGCAAACAGGTTCTGGCTGAACTTGTTGCAGCGCCAGAGCACGTCATCCATCGGCGTCGTGTGCTCGTCGAGCAGTTCGGCGCCGCGGAGCATCTCCGGCGTGATCTGCCGGCGAACCACGCGGGACGCCGGCGGCGCCCCCGCGTCCACGATCGCCTGCTGGAGCGCGTAGCCGAAGAACACGGTCGGCCGGCCCACGCTGACGGGTTTGAACCGGACCGGACGCGCGACGCTGCCGCGGAACTCGAACACGTCTTGTCCCAGGGCGCGCGTGATCCGCGGCTGGTGCTTCTTGCCGACCACCAGGCGGTTGACGTAGAAGCTCTCCGGCAGCTTCGGAAGGAGATCGACCACCGCCCGACCGCCGGCGATGCGGATCGTGCCGTCGAGGCAGTTGTCGTTGAAGTTGATTCCGCCGACCGGTGCCTGGTACCACGCCGCGTCTTCCTCGTCGGGCCAGTCGGGATGGCGCAGCAGCGGGTCGAAGATCGAGTCGTCGATCGCGATCGTGCGCACGGGCAACCCGCGCCGTTCGACCAGGGCGGCCCACGCGGCCAGTTCTCCCAACCACGGCCGGTGGTGACGCCTGGCGATGCGCTCGTCGCCCAGCGCCGGGTCGCCACTGCCGACGATCAACAACTCGCCGTCGCGGTAGTAGAGCTTCGTGCGGTAGGTGAAGTCCATCCCCAGACGTTCGATGGCGGCGGTCGTCGTACAGAGCTTGAGCACGCTGGCGGGTTTGAGCGGCAGGTTCGCCTGGTGCGCAAACCACGTCTCGCCGCTGTCGGCGTCGAGCACGAGCAGCCCGACCGTCACGGACTGCGGCGCGCCGGCCAGGATCTTCTCCAGCCGCGCGACGACACGCGCGCGTCCGCCCGGCCCCGCGAGGACCGGCGAGAGCGCCGCAACGGTGCAGAGTATCGCAGCCAGGCGCGCCCGCCGCGCGCTTGGCCCCTTCCTGTTGTGCTCAGTCCACACTCCGGGCCCTCCGCAACAGGTGCATCAGCTTGCGCAGCCGCGGGCGAAACGGCGCTTCCAGTTCCAGCGGCGTTTCCCGAATCGGGTGTCGAAACGAGATGCGCCAGGCGTGCAGGGCCTGGTGGGTCAGGAACGGCTCCTCGGAACCCTCCCCGGTGATGAGGTGTTCGCTGATCGGCCGGCCGCCATACATCGTGTCGCCCGCGATCGGGTGTCCGATGTACGACATGTGTACGCGCAACTGGTGGGTACGCCCGGTCTTGGGCATGAGCCGGACCAGCGTGAAGCCGCGGAACCGCTCGGCGACCTCGTAGTGCGTGACCGCGCTCTTGGCGACGTTGATGCGATTCTCGCGGATCATCACGGCGAACTTCTCGCGGACGACCGGGTGAACGCCGATGGGCGCGTCGATCGTGTCGCCGTCGAGGTTCATCTCGCCGTGGACGACCGCCAGGTAGGTCTTCTGGATGGTTCGCCGTTCGAACTGGAGCGCGAGCCGCCAGTGGGCTTCGTCGGTCTTGGCCACGAGCATGATCCCGGTGGTGTTCTTGTCGAGCCGATGGACGATACCGGGTCGGAAGGGGTCCTGCCCGTGACTGAGCGAATTGGCGTAAAAGGCCAGGGCGTTGACGATGGTACCGGTCTGCTCGGCCCGGGCGGGGTGGCAGATGATCCCCTCGTCCTTGTTGATGGCGATGATGTAGTCGTCCTCGTAGACGATATCGACCGGGATGTCCTCGGGCACGACCTCGGGCGGCTCCGGGTCGGGGATCACCAGTTCGATGATGTCGCCGCCGGCCATTTCGTAGCTGGGTTTGGTCGGCTGGCCGTTGACCGTGATCGCGCCCTGGCGGATCAAGCGCTGAATCGTCGTCCGCGACAGGTGCGGGAAGCGCCCGTGCAGATACTTGTCCAGCCGGCGGCCGGGGAGCTTGCGGCGGATGCGCAGGCGCACGTGGCGGGCCTTGCCATCGTCGATTGGAATCGGCCTTTTGAGAATATCCTGATCGTGGTTGCTCACGGCGTCTGCGAATCTGCCGGCTTTTGCGCCCCCGTGCCGGTATCGGGCGGCGGCTGCGACGCGGGCGCCGCCTGAATCGACGGTTGCGACGTGGCCTGGGCCGGCTGTGTCGTCGGCAACGGCTTGACGCCCGGCAAGAACTTCACCGGCTTGGCGAACTCATCGAGCTTGTCGAGCCGCTGGGCGGCCAGCTCGGGATACGGCGTACCGGCGTAGGCCGGGTTGCGCGTAACCGACTCGTAAGCGCTGCGGGCCTGGTCGAACTGGCGCAGCGATTCGTAGACCATCCCCAGCCGATAGGCGGCGGCGGCCTTCACTGCCGACGACGCCGTGCCCAGCTTCAGAACGGCCTGATATTCCTGGACGGCCTGCTGGAGCATCGGTTCGCCGCCTTCGCGTTTGCCGCGGGCTTCGAGCCCTTCGCCGAGCTGGAGCCGGGCGAGGCCTTCGAGCGGGCTGCCGGCCTGGCGGGCGATCAGGTCGCGCAGTTTGGCCAGAGGCGCATCGCCCATCGTCGGATCGGCGACTTGCTGCGTGAGACCGCGCAACTGCTGGCAAGCGGCGGCCTCGGCACTGACGCGCGCGTAGGCACGGTACTTGTACGCAGCATAGACCAGTACGATCAGGACGATCAGCGCGACCCACATCAGCGTCTCGCGGTTGGTCAGATCGCGCATCTTGCCCAGCGCTTCGGCCAGTTCGTTCTGCTTGAGTTGATGCCGGGTGTCGGCGTCCATGTTCCTTCCTTGTTTTCAAACGGTGAGCTTGTTTCCCGTCGTGCTTTCTTCGGCTAACGCGGCCGCCGGGCGGGCGCGGGGACGTCGCTTACCGGCGTTCCCCGGGGACGGGGTTCGAGTTCGAGGACAACTTCGGTCTTGTTCGAACCCCGCGGCCGGGCGCGGACGACACAAACCTCGTTTTGGCTTTCGAATCGCAGGTTGAACTCGCCGTGATCGAGGCTCCAGCGCCGCAGCGTAAACCCCGCCGACGGCATGTAATGCTCGTAGAAACGCCGAACCTCGGTCGGATGCAAAGGCCCCACGTACTGGCACTTCGCCAGCCGCATTCGTCCCGCGGTGATCGCCAGGCTCTGCGGCTCGTCCAACACGAACCCCGCGGGCTTGGGGATGCCTTCGAGTACCGGATCACGGACGGCAGACGCAACCGGCCGCTCCTCGCCCGGCCCCGCTCGCCGCCCCGCCGAGTCACATCCCGGCAGCGCGACCAGCGACACCCAGCACGCCGCCGCCATGATGAGAGGTCGCAGTCCACTGCCTTTACGTGTCGCCCTCACGACGTATACCTCCCACAAATCGCCCAATTCCACGATTGTAAGACCTGCGGCGCAGCGGTCAAACCCCGTGGCGGAGCCCGCGCGGGGCGAAGACGGCTGAACTACCTGATGATCTGCCCCAACAGCGCCCAGGCCGCGCCGGCTGCATACGATGAAAGTCCACCGCTGCAAGTCAGCCCGGTCGCGCCCGGCCGAGCCCGCGGGCCAACTCGGAAACTGCTGCGCGAACATTGCCGAGGACGTCCTCGATTTCGGCCGGCGTAATCGCGTCGACGTGAATCCCCGCGCTGACGCAGACGCAGACCCCCAGGGCCTCATGCAGCGTCGCCGCGGCCTCACGGGCCAGTACGTCTTCGCGGTGCGGGCGAATGCGCAGCACGTGTGCGAACACGCCCCCTTCCGGCTCACGGCCCGCAAGCGCGACGGCGCCGATGTGATCATCGCCCCCGCCGATGTGCACGGAAAGGTCCTGCCCGTGGAACTTCCATTCGAGCGTCACGCGTGTCCGACCGCCTCCGCGGGCGATCCGTCCGCTGGTGGTCGGGGTCGATCCGTCGCGGGGGGCGACCCGGTCGCGTACTCGCGCCGCTCGATCCGGGTTTGCGAACCCGGCAGAACCATCGTGTTGGGGTGTCTCGCCCGCCATGCTCCCAGCGTAACGATCCCGGGCCTCCGAAGAAACGGGATCGTCTCGCTGCGGCGCGGCCCGCCTCGGTGCAGCCCTGACGGAGCCTGGCGCCGGCAACCACCAGCATGACGACCGACGCGACCGCGGACCGCACGACGCCAACGCCCGGCCCGACCAGTCCGTCTCATGGACACACACTCCCGGCGCCGCGCCGATTCGGTGCGACCCTTTCTGCGACGATAACCGCCCACAGCGTCCGTTACTCGCCTCCGAAGCGCCGGAACGCGGCCGGAAACACAGTTTCTGCCGATCCGCCGGGAGCCGGGCGGATAGAATCTGCCAGTTCGCCCTGAAGCGCTCCCGCGTGGGAATGCCTCCGTCCGTTTGTGTTCGGGAACCGTTCGATATGCACACTCGTTTCGCCCACGGCGTCGCGGCCGGCGCGTTGCTCGTTTCACTGGCGGCGCTGCCGGCCGCCGATGCCGATGACAAGGACCGCCAGAACATGCCGACCGCCAGCAAACCGGCCTTTACCAACCACCTGATCCACGCCACCTCGCCCTACCTGCTCCAGCACGCCCACAACCCGGTGGACTGGTACGAGTGGGGACCCGAGGCGCTCGCGCGGGCCCGCCAGGAGAACAAGCCGATCTTCCTCAGCATCGGCTATTCCGCGTGCCACTGGTGCCACGTCATGGCCCACGAGAGCTTCGAGAACGACGAAATCGCGGCGGTGATGAACAAGTACTTCGTCTGCATCAAGGTCGATCGTGAAGAGCGGCCCGACCTCGACGAGATCTACATGCAGGCGA
>CAYRXN010000371.1:0-13370 GCA_964428275.1 uncultured Planctomycetales bacterium
CGGCCGCTGGCGCTACTTCAGGATCGCCGGCGTCGTGCGCTCGCCGGCGCTGGACATCGCCGCGAGCTACTTCCAGATGCTCTCGGAGTACAGCGTGGCGGCGTCCGGTTCGGTGATGGGCACGCTGCGCGACGCGCGCGAGAAGTTCGGCATTGGGCGTTACAACCTGGCGCTGCTCAACTTCGACCTGCCGGCCGAGCCGGTGCCGGCGGACTGGCCGCCGCCGCGCGATTCGCCCGAGGGACGCAGGCTCCCGGACAGGTACTACGATTCGAGCGTGCCGCTCAAGCGGCGCTGGCAGCGCTGGCGCGAAGCGCAGGTGCTGGCCGCGCTGCGGGCCAACCTGCGCGATCCCGGCGTGCGGGTCGGCTCGGTCGGCGATCTGAAAGACGAAATCGACAGCCAGCTCACGGCGGTCACGCGGCTGCTGGCGGCGATTCCCAGCGTGGCGCTGCTGGTGGCGGCCATCGGCGTCGCCAACCTGATGACGGCCAACGTGCACGCGCGGGCGCGGCAACTGGCGATCCTGCGGGCCGTCGGGGCCACCCGGGGGCTGGTGCTGCGCATGGTGATCGGCGAAGCGCTCGTGCTGGGCCTGCTGGGCAACGCGCTGGGGTTGGCGCTGGGGTTTCACCTGGCGCACGACATCACCGAGCTGGTCGCGCGCATGTGGGGCTACGAAGTCGCGCTGACGCTGCCGTGGACGTACATCGCCTGGACGATCGCGCTGACGATGGGGCTGTGCGTTCTCGCGGGTGTGCTGCCGGCGCGCCACGCCTCGCGGACGAACATCGTGGACGCATTGCACGTCACCTGAGGCATCGGCGGAGGGGTTTCCCGGACGTTGGGCCCGGGCGTGTCCGACGAAAATCCGCCACCCGCGGCGGTTAATCATCACCAGACGAAATCACGCCGATAGAATCTATTGAAAACCGACCGTCGCCGTGCTAGGGTGTGTTGGTGAAGGGGCGATGGCTGGGGCCCCCGGCGAGGTCAGGTAGTTGCTTTACGTATTCGGCCCTCAGTGGCCGCACTCATACTCGTTCATCCTGGGTTCGTAACTCAGCCGACAGCGAACATGGGGTCGTACAAGCCGAAGCGCGGGCAGTGAGGCCCGGTTTTGGCCACGGGTGCCCGAGGTACGGGCAGAACGAGGTGAGTCGTGGCTGACTTCATCAAGTGTACGTGCGGACATTGCGGAGCGAAATACCGGCTCCCGATGGAGTTCCAGGGACGCAAGGCCCGCTGCAAGAAGTGCGGCCGGAAGTTCGAGGTGCCGCGCGTCAAGTCGCTGGAAGACAGCGTGCTCGACTGGCTCAACGAAGCCGACGAGTCCGAAGCCCAACAGGAAGAAGCCGTCGCCCCGCCCCGGATCGTCAACATCCCCAAGAAGGCCGCCGAGAGCGATGACCCCGAAGCCCAGGCGCGGCGCCAGGGGCCCATCCGCATGAAGTCCACACCCGCCGGCGCCAGCGAATAGCCGGCCCGCACGCTTATCGGGGGATCATCGCAAGAGACGATTGCACCGGTCCGGCCACTGCCGGAGAAGACCTGTGCGGCCGGGGGGCTCGATCAACGGTCTGGAGAATCGCCCAACCCCAACGGCGGTCGCACGGGGAGCCGATCAGACCTCGTCGTCCTCGTCTTCCTCGTCGAGCATGGCTTCGATCGCGGAGGTGGGGTCGTCCAGCTCGAAGTCGATGTCGCCCAGGTCGAGGATGTCGTCGGTATCGACGCCGTCGGTCTGCACGGGGGTGACGGCCTCTTCGCCTTCGCCGAGCTGGGGCGCGAGGTCTTCGGGTTTGATGTCGGCCGGTTCGCCGTTGATCTGCACGATGAACGTCACGGGGCCGACCGAGAGCCGGTCGCCGGGATGCAGGACGGTCTCGGAGACACGCTTGCCGTTGACGTACGTGCCGTTGGAGCTGCCGAGATCGCGCACCATCACCTCGCCGCGCTTTTCGCCGGGTACGATCTCGCAATGTCTGCGTGAGACGTCGCGTGTGGGAATGCGCAGGTCGCAGTCCTGGCGACGCCCGACGATGGTGCGCTCGGGATTGATGGAGAACTTGCGCTGCTCGTCGTCTTTGAACATCACCAGGACGACTTCCATGCTCGCATCCTCACCTGGTGCGCCCGCCCAAGCGCCGGCAGCTCGGACGCGGCGGACCTGCTATCATCAACGTGTCCAACCGACGACCGATATGCTACGCAACGAGAGCCGGGCTGACAATGGCGCCAAGACCCCGAGCGGTGTACGTTCACGTCCCCTTCTGCCGCACGCTGTGCGGCTACTGCGACTTCTATTCGGTCGTCCCGCGCGCCGGCGCCGCGGGTCCGCTGGTCGATGCGCTGCTGCGCGAGCTCGACTTGCGCCAGGCCCGCACCCCGATCGAGGCCGAGACGATCTTCGTGGGCGGTGGTACGCCCACCGTCTTGCCGCCCGGCGAGCTGGGCCGCCTGCTCCGCCGGTTGCGAGCGCTGGCGCAGACGAACGGCCCGCTCGAATTCACCGTCGAGGCCAACCCGGCCACGGTCACCCCCGAAACCGCCGAGACGCTCGCCGCGGCGGGCGTGAACCGGGTTTCGATCGGGGCCCAGTCGTTCGACCCGGCCGACCTGCGGGTGCTCGAACGCACGCACGCGCCGCCCGAGGTCGCTCAGACCGTCACGGCCTGTCGGCAGGCCGGGCTCGACGACATCAACCTCGATCTGATCTTCGCGATCCCCGGCCAGACGCCCGGCCGCTGGCGGGCGAACCTGGCCGCGGCGTTGGCCCTCGAGCCCACCCACCTTTCGTGCTACAGCCTGACGTATGAGCCGGGAACCCGCCTGCACGAACAGCTCGAAGCCGGGCGGGTGCAGCGGCTCGACGCCGATCTCGACGCCGCCATGTACGAGACGGCGATCGACGTGCTGGCGGAGGCGGGGCTGGAGCAGTACGAGATCAGCAACTTCGCCAGGCCGGGGCGGCGCTGCCGGCACAACCTCGTCTACTGGCACAACGAGCCGTACCTGGGAATCGGCCCGTCGGCGGCCGGGTTTGTCGATGGGGTTCGGTACAAGAACGCGGCCGACGTGGCCGGCTACGTACGCGCGCTGGAGGCCGGTCGGCTGCCAGCCGCCCGGCGCGAGAAGCGTGACCGTGACGCGCAGGCACGCGAGTCGGCGATGCTGGGGCTTCGGCTGATCGACGGCCTCGACCGCCGGGCGTTCGCCGAGCGGTTCGGCCGCGACCCGACGGCGTACTTCGCCCACGCGGTGGCCCGGAACGTGGAACGCGGTTTGCTTACGGTAACCGCGGACAAGGTGCGTCTGACGCGCGCCGGCCTGTTGCTGGCCGACACGGTGGTTGCCGACTTTCTGTAGGGCGCCTATAGTCCTGCAAAAGTGGTCGGATCACGCAGGCCGACGGGCCGCCCGGCCGACCGGGGGCGTCAGCGAATACAGAACCGGAGCAGATGCGATGCCCGTATACGCGTTTCGCTGTCCGAAGTGCGGACACAAGTTCGAGGAGTTCGTTCTGCGGGTCGGCAAGACCGTCCCGTGCCCGCGCTGCGGCGAAGAGAAGGTCGAACACGAAGTGACCGCCCCCGCGGCCCACCGGGGCCGTGACAGCGGCGGCGGCTGCGGTTCGACCGGCGGAAGCGGATTCCGCTGAGGCCCGCTGCGCTGACGGTGGCGGTCGTCACCTGCAACTTTCTCGCGCAGCGTCGGGCACGGGCCCGGTCCGCGGTGCCGGGCTGCGCCGGGTGCCACAGTGGTTGCGCAACTATCCCCACCAGGCCAAATGCGGTAGGATTCGCGCGCGTTCGCGCCGCCGGGGCACGCGGACGCGCAAGCGCACGAGCCGCGCTGCGGGCGCAGAAATCGCCTCGTGGTTGCAACGGCCGCCCGCCGGGAACCGGACGTTTTGTATAAGCTTTTCCTCACCATTCGCTATCTCCGCAAACGACGCATCGCGTATTTCGCGGTGGCCGCCGTCACGCTGTGCGTGATGATGGTACTGGTGGTGCGTTCGGTGATGGGCGGCTGGCTCGAGCAGGTGCGGGTGCGGGCCCGCGGGTTGCTCGGCGACGTGATCGTGGACAACGGCCACTACGCCGGCTTTCCGCTCTATCAGGAGTTCATCGACCAGATCAGTACCTGGCCGGAGGTCGTCAAGGCGACGCCGGTACTCTACAGCTTCGGCCTCTACCGCTTCGACGGGACCACGCGCAACGGCACGGTGCGCGTGGTGGGCATCCGCCTGCACGACGTGTACGAAGTCAACGCGTTCAGGCAGGGGCTCTACTACGAAAAGTTCTACCCCGGCACGACTACGCTGCAGCCGCAGCAGCAGCCGGTGCTCGGCGTGGATACGAGCAAGCCGCGGGTCGCCGTCCGGGGCGAGGCCAGTTTCGAGATGCCGGTACTGATCCTGCCGCCGAAGTACCAGCGCGCGCTGGAGAAGAGCCGCGCGATGGGGCTGGTCGATGACCAGACGGCGGAAACGTCGCTCAACGCCTTGCTGCGCAAGGCGGGGCTGCCGCCGATCCCCGGCGTGTACGAGCTGCCGCCGGACCCGACCACGCCGCCGCAGATGGTCGGCAACGAGCTGCCGGGGATCATCATCGGCCGCGATATCTTCGCGCGGCGCGAGCCCGACGGGAAATACGCGCGCCCGGAGAACCTGCCACGCGGCTGCAAGTTCACGCTCACGCTCTGGGCCACCTCGGTCGGCGGAGACGTGGACCCGATCCCGATCAAGCAGCGGTTCCGCTACGCGGACGACTCGCGCACCGGGATCTACGAGATCGACTCCCAGCACGTGTACTGCGATTTCGCCCTGCTCCAGAAGCTGCTCCAGATGAACGCCGCCGATCGCATCGACCCCGACAGCGGCGAGGTGATCGGCCGGGTGCCACCGCGCTGCTCGCAGATCCAGGTGCGCGTCGCCGCCGGGTTGAGCCCCCAAGCGTTGCACGCATTGTGCCGGCGCATGGAAGATGCCTACCATGCCCTGGCCGGCGACGAGCGCTACGGGCTCGACGGCTTCGAGACCCAGCTCATCGAACATATCGACGTGCTCACCTGGCAGGAATCGCAGGCCCAGCTCATCGCGACCGTCGAGAAAGAGAACATCCTGCTGACGATCCTGTTCGGGATCATTTCGCTGGTGGCCGTCACGCTGGTACTGTGCATCCTCTACATGATCGTGCTCCAGAAGACGCGCGATATCGGGATCGTCAAGAGCATCGGCGGATCGTCGGGCGGGGTCGCGACGATCTTCGTCTTCTACGGAGCCGCGGTCGGCATCACCGGCAGCATCCTGGGAACCGTGCTGGGCGTACTGTTCGTCCACTACATCAACGAGATTCAGGATTTCCTGATCTCGATCAACCCGGCGTGGCGCGTCTGGGACATGACGGTGTACTCGTTCGACAAGATTCCCAACCAGGTCAACCCGACCGAGGTGTGGTGGATCGTCGTGATCGCGATCGTCGCGTCGATGTTCGGCTCGGTCGTCGCGGCCTGGCGGGCCGGCTCGATGCAGCCGGTGGACGCGGTGCGGTACGAGTAGTGCATGGCGAATGGCCAGTGCCCAATCGGCGGCCGTCGTCAAGAAGGGACCAAGGGAGCAAGGGACTAAGGGACTGAGGGACTGAGGGAGGTGGGGCTCCACGTTGTTCCGTTGTCACGCTGTCTCGCGCTGAGAGGTCGATTCCATGAGTGTGATGGCAACGCCTGAGAACCGCGCCGAACGCGGGTCGCGCTCCGGGGCGTTGCTGCGCGCCGCGGACATCGACAAGTGGTACCTCATGGGCCGCGAGAAGCTCGTCGTGCTGCGGGGCTGCCAGTTGTCCGTCGCGCCGGGCGAGTTCGTGGCGATCATGGGCAAGTCCGGCAGCGGCAAGAGCACGCTGCTGCACATCCTCGGTGCCCTCGACGTGCCGCAACGGGGACAGGTCTTCTTCCACGACGCGCCCATCTTCGCGCCGGTCGAGCGCCGGCGGCTGCGAACCGGCATCACCGACGTGCTGTCGGCCGCCGAGCGGCGCCGCAATCGCCTGCGCCGCCGGGCGTTCGGTTTCGTGTTCCAGTTCTACCACCTGCTCCCCGATCTCAACGTGCTGGAGAACGTGCTGCTGACACGCATGATCGAATGTTCGATTCTGCGCTGGCCCGCGGCCCGCGCCAGCGCCCGGGCCGACGCCCTGCGCATCCTGGATCGGGTCGGCCTGGCCGACCGGCTGCGGCACAAGCCCAACGAGCTCTCCGGCGGCGAACGGCAGCGGGTCGCCATCGCCCGGGCACTGGTCCATCAGCCCGAGGTGCTGCTGGCCGACGAGCCCACCGGCAACCTCGACGCCCAGGCCGGCGGAAACATCATGTCCATCCTCAAGGGTCTGCACGACGAGGGGCAGACCATCGTGATGGTCACGCACGACCCGAGCGTCGCCACGCACGCCGACCGCACGCTGCTGCTCGAACACGGCAAGCTCAGGCCGGCGGGATAACGTGACAACACAACAACGGGACATGGTGGCAGCCTTGCTCCCTCCGTCCCGACCTCCCCCAATCCCTCAGTCCCCGCCTCCCTTCATCCCTCAATCTCCTGCGTCTGCCGATTGAAACGCGATCAGCGGTAGACATTTCGCCTCCGATGCACCAAGATTTGCGCAGGGGCAGGATTACGCACATCGGGGTGGGACCACGCCAGCTGTGAACGGGCCGCTGGGTCCACGCTCGGAGCGCGACGCCGAGGATGCCGGTTCATGCTCAGCAAGATCGTACCCAACCTGGTCATCGGGCCCAGCCCGGCCATGCGGCGGGTGTTCGACCTGTGCGAGCGTGTGGCGCCGACGCGCTCCACGGTGCTCATCACGGGCGAAACCGGTACCGGCAAAGAACTGATCGCCCGCTATATCCACCGGAGAAGCCCCCGGCGGGACAAACCCATGCTGGTGTTCAACTGCCACGGCGTGCCCGAAACGCTGCTGGAAAGCGAGTTGTTCGGCCACGAGCGGGGAGCGTTCACGGGGGCGATCCAGGCACGCAGCGGGCTGTTCGAGCGCAGCCACGGCAGTTCGCTTCTGCTCGACGAGGTGGGCGACATCCCCCGACCGGCCCAGGCGCGGCTGCTGCGCATCCTGCAGGAGCGCCGATTCACACGCCTCGGCGGCACCGCCGTCCACGAGACCGACGTGCGCGTGATCGCCTCGACGCACCACGACTTGCGGTTGATGATCCAGCAGGGGCGATTCCGGGAGGACCTGTTCTACCGGCTCAGCGTGTTTCCCATCCACGTGCCGGCGCTGCGCCAGCGGCGTGAGGACATCGCAACGCTGGCCCGGCATTTTCTCGAGTCTACCGCCCGGCAACACCGCTGCCGGCAGAGCGGTATCAGCGATCAGGCCCTCGCCGTGCTCATCAGCTACGACTGGCCGGGCAACGTTCGCCAGCTTCAGTCCGCGATCGAGCGGGCCCTGCTGCTCTCGGCCGGGGAGACGATCACCGAGTCGCACCTGCCGCCGGAGGTCGTGCGCGGGGCGGTTTCGCCGGCCGAGGGCGAAAGCCCCTTTTCGCTGGCTTATGCGCAGCGGCTGATGGTGGCGCGGGCGCTGCACGAGAACCGCTGGAACTTTGCGCGGGCAGCGGCGCAGTTGGGCATTTCCGTGCACGTCCTGCGCCAGTTGGCGGCGCGCTACAGTCTTCGCCGGGCCCCCTGACCGCTCGAGCTTCGGGCCCGCGGTTCGTTGTGGGATGCGGTCGCCCGGTCGCCGGGGTGGCCCAGCACCTTTGTACGTGCGCGCGTCCTCCACCGCCGCCTTGAGCCCGCATCAACCCCACGACCACGCGAACCGGTGTTTGAAGTGGTGGTAGTAGAGCCCGATCACGCGCATCGTGAAGATCTCGAAGTAAATCACGAGCGGCGTAAGGAGTATGCTTACGCCGAGCAGTGTCATCAAGTCGGGGGACTCGGGGGCGCCCGCGGCGGCGCCGGCCGCCGCCGACCCCGTATCCGCGACGGATTCCAGCGCGTAGCCCAGCACGAGCTCGGGCAGCGCGACGCCCAGATACGCCAGCACCACGACGACAACGTAAGCCGGCAACGTCCTGATGACGGTGCGAACCATCAGGTCGATGCGGAACAGGCACGGGATTCCCCCGACCGCCACCACCAGCACGAACATCGGCCAGGTCGCCAGCGACAGCAGGAGCAGAACTCCCATGACGGTGCTGCCGCCCAGGGTTTCATCGAAGGCGGCCGCAAACCCGCCGCTCAGGGCGCTGCCGAACTGGCCGATCGCCGTCACGAAGTCGATCTGGTCGAGTATCAGGAAGTATCCCAACGCCACCATGAAGGGAATCATGGCGAAGAGCCAGCTGAGGAGGTACTTGATCAGGGGCAGGATGATGCCCTCCAGCCAGCTGCCGACGGACAGATCGGGCAGGTCTGTTTCGCCCGAGGCCCCGGAAGCGACGACGTTGAGCATGAACGCCATCAGCCAGCCGGAGATGATGACCTCGCCCGGCAGCGCGACGCACGGCGCGAACGCGATGAAGAACTTCGTGATCGCGAGTACGACGATGATGACAAACGTAACGACGCTGCCGAGTCCCTTGAAGAACAGCAGCGAGCGTCCCACGTCGCGAAAGTACCCCCTCATGCCGCCGCCGCCCGTGGGAACGACGGCCTTGGCCGCCTGGGCGTCGGCGGCGATTCGCTCCGGCGTCGGCGCCGCATCCGGCGGTGGCGGTGGAGGTGGTGGCGGTGGTGCGATGCGCGGCTGGCCGGTTTCGTCCACCAGCCCGGCAAAGAGGTCGCTGTCTTCCTCGGCCGGCGGCGGCCCACCCGCCTGAAACCCCTTGCCGCACTTCTTGCATTTGACGCGCTTGTGCAGCAACCTGTCGGGAAGCCGATACCGGGTCGAACACTCCGGACATTCAATGACTTGCATGAGCCACCCCAGAATTGGAATCAAGTGCGTAAGAGCCATCCACACATGTGGGTACATGATAATCGCTCAAAGAGCATCTTCCACTCTCAGTTCGACTTCTGCGCGGACTTGACCCCCGTGAGTTGCGGCCATAGACAATCGAAACCATGCACGCGCTCTGGCTCGTTCGCGACAATCTCGAAACGCACCCCGGCGGCGATACGACGCAAGTCCTGCAAACCGCCGCCGCGCTGCGCAAGCGCGGCGTGCGCGTCGAGCTCGCCCCCCGGCTACCGGCACAAACCCGAGCGTTCGACGTCATCCATCTGTTTCACCTCGATCGGCTGTGGGAACACCTGACAATATGCCGCAGATTGCGCCAGATACGGACGCCGGCGGTGCTGAGCACGATTTACTGGCCGGCCGACGAGTTCGATCGCGCGGCCCGCGCGGGCGTGCAGGGAACGCTCGCGAGGCTGCTGGGCAGCGAGAACTACCAGAGTTTGCGTCAGGTGCAGCGGCTCGTGCTTGCGCGGCTGCGCGGCGCCGCCGGCGGCTGGGATCGACGCCTGCTCCGCTTCCGCACCGCCGCCGGCGCGCTGCTCGAAACCGTGCGCGTCATCCTGCCCAACAGCGCCGCCGAGCGTGACGAAATCCGCCGCCGCTTCGGTTGCTGCCCGCCGGCGGTGATCGTGCCCAACGCGGTGAACACCGAGCAATTCGGACCGCCCGGCGACGATCGGGCCCGGCGCGCCGGGGTACTGGCCGTCGGGCGCATCGAACCGCGCAAGAACCAGCTCGCCCTCATCGAAGCGCTGCGCGACACCGGGATTCCGCTCACGCTGATCGGCCAGGTCGGACGGTTCAGCCGGCGCTATGGGCGGCGCTGTCGGCGGGCCGCGGGTCCGAACGTCCGATTCGTCGATCATGCTCCGCCGGCGGCGCTGCGCGAACACTACCGGCGCGCCGCCGTGCACGCCTGCGTGAGCTGGTACGAGACTCCGGGGCTGGCGAGCCTCGAAGCGGCGCTGTGCGGCTGCCGACTCGTGGTCACGCCCGGTGGCTGCACGCGCGAGTACTTCGCCGATCTGGCCCACTACGCCCGTCCGGACGACCCGGCGTCGATTCGCGCCGCGGTGCAGGCGGCGCTCGCCGCCCCGGCCGAACCGGCTCTGGCGCAGCTCGTCGCCGAGCGCTACACCTGGGATGCGGCCGCCGAGCGAACGCTCGAAGGCTACGAACTGGCCATCTCCACGTAGACCGCGCTGCGCGCTCCTGCGACCTGCTGCTGGGCTCTCAGCATCGATACGTCGCGTCGTGGCGCCCCGATCAAGCCGTATTGGCCGTTCCCGCCACCGCGCAGGCTTCGGCCTGCGGCTCGACAAGACGCACCGCGCGAGAAACTACACCAGGGGCCTGATCACCCCCGCAGGCGGCTACTCGACGTTGAGCCTTCTGACAAAGCCGTCGAGTGCGCGTTGCCGGTCCTGTTCGGCAGCGCGGGCGGCCTGCAATTCGGTGCGGAGCTTTTCGATCCGCGATTCGATCTCGTCGAACTTGCGAAGCTGCCGCCGATAGGGATCGCTGTCTTTGGGCAGCGTCTTGAGGTTGTCGCGGATGCGGGCCTGCTCCTTGACCTGTTCGTTCAGGTCGCGCTCGAGCATCTGGCGGCGGCGCTGGGCGGCGTGCAGCTCGTCCTGAAGCGCGATGACCCTTTGCAACGCCTGCCTGACCGAATCCGGAATCACGCGGGCCCGCAGGTAGAAGCGGATACGGTCCGGGGCGAGGTTGGCAACCGCGATCGACTGGTCGGTCACCTGTTCGAGCCTGACCGTGAGGCTCTTCGTCTCGTGCGCCCCCACGCTGACCTTGAAGCGCGACAGCCCCGGCGCCCGCTGGTAGGGCCGGGCGGGCTCGATCAGTTTCCACTCGTCCCCGTAGGGCTGCTCGATCAGCACCGTGCGCGGCTTGTCGTTCTTGTTCTTGACGACGTAGGTGCGCTCGTCGAGGTAACGGTGCGTGTGGATCAGCATCCCGCGCACGATCTTGAGGCTGACGATCCGGTCCGGGCGGGGCTGCTGTTTGACCATCACCTCGGTGCCCAGATCGAGGGCGTAGGCGATCAGCCGCTTCTCTTGCGGCTTGAGGTTGGGGAGCTTGGCGTCGCCGGCGTAGGTATTGCCGTCGAAGACCGTGATCGGCCCCTGCATCAGGTTGAGCCCGGTGGTGTTGGTGATTTCCAGCCCGTTGAGCGGGTACTTCGGATGCGTCGCCGGGTTGAAGATGCTGACCTTCTCGCCGGTGATTTTCTCGTTGACGATCGGCAGCATCGCCGAATGCTGGCGCGGGATCGAGACAGGCGTGCGGATCACGTACTGGAACAGCTCACCCGCCTCGGCGGCGCCGGCCACCGAACGCACGCCGGCGTCTTGAAGCGAGAGCGCAGAGCGCTTCTCCGCCGGAACCGCAGCGGGCATCGCTCCGGCGGCATAGCCGAGCGTCTCCCGTTGCTTTCGCGCCTTTGCATCGAGCCTTCCGCCGCGACCGGCCGGCGCCCGGCTGCGCATCACCCGCCCGGCGGCCGGCCCACGCTTGGCCTTGTCCTCCTCAAACGCCCCGGCGTACTCCGGCGGTCGCAACGAGGCGTAGAGTTCCAGTTCCTCGCGCGGCCGGGGGACGTAGATCGGCGTATACAGATCCATCGCAAACGAGATCGGCCGGCCCGAGACGAGCGCCAGCCGGACGTCGCGCCAGTCCTCCTCGGTGGCGTTGTCCACCGTCGCCCAACCCTGAATCGCCGGGTGTCCCTCGTCGTCGATCACCAGGCGGTAGCTGGTTTTCCAGATCGGGGCTTCGAGCAGGTACGAGACGCGCACCCGCCGCCGGCCCTGGCCGTCGAAGTGCAGTACGACGGTCTTCTTGTCGGCGTCGTGGCCGGTGGCGAGCGTCTCGAGCGCCTTGCGCAGCTCGGCGCTGATCCTGGCGTTCGCGAGCTGGATGTCCTCGATGCCGCTGAAGGAGATCTGCCGCAGGCCGGCGTCGGTCAGGACGTTGAGGAAGTCCATGTGGACCAGCCCCTGGTCGCCGACTTGCACCTGGCGCGTTTCGACGCCGACGATCAGGCCGGCCAGCGATTGGGCCCCGGTGATGCGCACCGGCTCGCCGCGCAACTGATCGAGCAACTGGCCGAGCGTCGGTTTTCCGGTGATATCGACGCCGAAGCTGCGCAGGGTCTTCTCGATCGGGTCGTGCGAGGCGTAGCCGACGGTGCCGACGGTCCCGCCGTCGAGGTCTTCGACGACCAGCGACTTGATGATGTCGTTGATCTGTTCGGTTCGGAAGGTGAGCTCGGCGGTGGCGTTGCCGTCCACGGTGGCCTCGCACTGGTAGTAGGCGACGCCGCTGGAGAAGACCGCGACGTGGGTGACGCGCAGGTCGGCGGGCTTGTCCGCCGCCGCGGCCGCGACGACCGCAGCCAGCAGAAGCCCGCCAGCCGGTGCCCAACGCCGCGAGAACCGGTGATTCGAACGAGTCGCAGTCATCATGATGGATACCCTCTTGGCGTAGCGCACCGGCCACCGGCCGGCAAGCGGTTTCGTGTGACGCCGATTCTCAACCGGCATGGCAAGCACCCGTGGCATCGGCTTTCAACCGGCAGCGGGCCGCGCCCCCACGGCCACGTTCTGCGGCGACGTGATCTGCATGTCGGCGATCGGCCCCGGCCGTCTGCCTCTCTGCCTCAGTATACCCACCATCGTAAGACGCGCCGCGGGCCTGGTCGGTTCCCCCGAAACGGGGAGCAACTGGAGCCCGTGGCCGCCCCCGCCCCCTGGGGCCGGCCGGTCTCGACCGACGTTCGAGCCCAAACCGGTGAAAAAGGAAAAAAGGGCCCAACAGCCCGGGGCTTGCCCGAAACCCCACGGTCGCGGACCGGTGCCGCAGGCAGGCCGGCCCAGGCGCAGCGCCCGTGCGCAAGCCACCGGCCCCCGGCCGCCGGTCAGGGTTTTGCGATGATCACTCCGGAAGTGTGGGCGACGCGGACGGTCAGGCCGGCCTTGGCCGATTTCGACTTCGCCAACGCGCCGGCGTCGCCGAAAAGCACCCGCCAGCCGGAGGCGGCGTCCCCCGAATCGCCCGGCGTCAGCGTTACCGTGCGATCCTCATCCGACGCGTTGAGTACCACGATGATGCGTTCGTGTTCGTCGGCCCGCTCGAACGCCCACACGTCTGCCGCGTCGTCGGCCCGCAGCGTCTGAAACGTACCGCGGCGCAGGGCGGCGTGTTCGCGGCGCAGCGCGATCACCTTCCGGTAAAACGCGAGCTGCTCTGTCATGACGTGGTTTTCCTCGGGCTGGTCGTAGGGCTCGAGGTCTGCCCAGAGCATCGGCTTGCGGTTGGTCGGGTCGTCGGCGCCCCACATGCCCACCTCGTCGCCGTAGTAGATCA
>CAYRXN010000372.1:0-13923 GCA_964428275.1 uncultured Planctomycetales bacterium
TTGAGCGCTACGATTCGGCGGGGTTGTTCCTGCTGCGCTTCGAACACGTTGCCCATTCCGCCCGATGCGATCAGGCGCAGGATGCGGTAGTTCCCCACCTGTTTGCCGATCAGACGCCGCCCTTCGTCGCCGAGCTCCTCCTGGAACGCCTCGCGGGGGGCCTGTGGCGGTCGCAGGAAGGTCTCGTCGGCACGCGTATCGTGCTCGAGAAGCGAGAGGAGTTCGGCGACCAGATCGTGGTCGTCGCCGCAGGCCTGTCTGACAAACGCCGCGCGGCGGGCGGGTTCCATCTCGATCGCCTGGGCAAAGATCTGCTGAATGCGTGAGAAAGCCGTGCTGCGCGCGTCATCGGACATGTTCCGTTCGGTTTCCCGTCCTGCTCAGATGACCGTCGTGTCGCTGCCGAGCTCGCGGTGCAGCCAGGCCCGCGCCAGCCGCCACTCCGCGTTGACCGTTCGCGCAGCGACGCCGAGCGCTTCGGCGGTCTCGACGATGGTAAGGCCGGCGAAGTAACGCAACATGACCACTTGGGCCTGGCGCGGCGCGATCTGCTCGAGCCTGCGCAGGGCCTCATCCAGCGCCAGCAACTCGGTCGGATCGCCGTCAAACGGTCCTCCCGCGTGGGGAGGATCTGAAACAGGTGCGGAATCCGTTTCCTGGCGCGCGCCCAGTTGCATGGTTGGCCGCCCGCCGCCGCGTTTGAGCCGTTTTCTCCTACGTGCGTCATCGATGCGGATTCTGCGCATCGCTTTTGCGGCGGCGGAGAAAAAATGCCCGCGTCCGTTCCACTGCGCGTTTCCGTCGCCGACGAGTCGGACGAACACCTCGTGTACGAGCGCGGTGGGCTGGAGCATTCGTCTGCTCGCCTCGCTGGCCATCTGGTGCCGGGCGATCACGCGCAGCTCCTCGTAGACCAGTTCCCAAAGCCGGTCGTGTGCGGACTTCTCGCCGCGCCCGATCGCCACCAGAAGCTGCGTAACTTCGCCCGACCTCTCGCCGGCCACCGCCCCGCCCTCTCAGGATAGGATGTGAAAGTGCTCGACTGGGCAAACCTCATCATGCCGCGCCGATCCTGGCAAATCAAGCTGAGCCCGGCACAAGGCATCCGTTCTCTCTCTTGGGCGAGCGCTGCGCAGGCAGCGCGATCGCCGGCCTGCGCCCGATCCGTGACAGCTGGAACCGCGAGGGGCGCTTCGTTGCGGTGCGTGTTGTCTGGCGTCGATCTCCCCGCGCGGCGCATCGGGCGGCTGAGGTCTTCACAACCAGGGACAGGCGGTTGTTGGGGCGGCACGCTCCATCGCCGTATTTTCCACTTTGAGTTCGCACGGCGCCCGCCTAGAATATGGCGGGAGAGCGTGGAGGCTGGGGAGAGCACGCCACCTCGCCTTGGGAGCGCAAGTCTCTCTAACAAAGTAGGTTACGCGACAGTGACCCGGCTGGCCGTGTTGTGTTCGGCTCGCCGGTGCGCTGCGTTGATTTCTATGTGCAAAGGAGCGGACCCCCCATGAGGAAGCCAAGACCCTGTATGAGCATGCTTTGTACGCTGGCCGTTATCGGCCTGATCGCCGCCCCGGCCTGGGCCGGATCGGTGGGCCAGACGGCCGGCCAGCCCATGTCGGCGGTTTATCACGCCCAGCCGCTGAGTGCGGTGGACACGGTCGAAGTCCCGCCGATCGACCTGGACGAGGTGGCCCTGGAAGATCAGATACGCGAAGCGGACGGCCTCGCGCCGCGCTACGCGATCCCCTGGCAGGTGCACATCACGCCGCGGACCGACGGCACCTGGGAACAGCTCGACGCCAAGACGATGCTCTGGCGGTTGCGGATCGTCTCGCCCGGGGCCTACTCGCTGAACCTGGGCTTTACGCGCTACACGATGCCGCACAACGGCAAGTTGTTCGTCTACGCGACCGACGGCACGTACGCCCTGCGGCCGTTCACCGAGCAGGACAACGAGGAGCACGGGCAGTTGTGGACGCCGGTGGTGCTCGCCGACGACATCATCGTCGAGGTGAGCGTTCCGACGGACGCGGTCGATGATCTGGACCTCGAGCTCGGCTCGATCAACCACGGCTATCGCGGCTTCGGCAAGAACGACACGGGCGAGAAGTCCGGCTACTGCAACGTGGACGTGGTCTGCCCCGAGGGCGACGACTGGTGGTCGGAAATCCCGGCGGTCGGCGTCATCAGCACGGGCGGCTCGCTGTTCTGCACCGGGTTCATGGTCAACAACACGGCCGAAGACGAGACGCCGTATTTCATGACGGCCAACCACTGCGGCATCACGTCGAGCAACGCGGCGTCGCTGGTGGTGTACTGGAACTACCAGAGCCCGACCTGCGGCGCGCAGAGCGGCGGCTCGCTGAGCCAGAACCAGACCGGCTCGTACTTCCGCGCTTCGTACAGCACGTCCGACTTCACGCTGGTCGAACTCGATGACGATCCCAATCCGGCCTGGGGCATCACGTTCGCCGGCTGGGACCACAGCGGCGCGGATGCGACGACCGCAATCGCGATCCACCATCCCAACACCGACGAGAAGAGCATCAGCTTCGAGTACCAGAGTACGCGCGTGACGAGCTACCTCGGCACGAGCAGCCCCGGCGACGGCACGCACGTCCGCGTCATCGACTGGGACGTCGGCACGACCGAGCCCGGTTCGTCCGGTTCCCCGCTGTTCAACCAGGATCACCACGTCATCGGGCAGCTTCACGGCGGTTACGCGGCCTGCGGCAACGACGAATCGGACTGGTACGGCGCGTTTGCCCGCTCGTGGACCGGCGGCGGCTCCAACGCCACGCGCCTGAGCAACTGGCTCGACCCGCTCAACACCGGCGCCACCGCGCTCGATACGCTCGATCCGTCGGCGGCCGGCATGCGCGTCAGCCCCTCGGCCGCGTTCAATTCCGGCGGCGATCCCGGCGGACCGTTCACGCCGTCCAGCACGGTCTACACGATCGAAAACGTCGGCACGACGGGATTCAACTACACCGTCAGCAAGACCGCTGCGTGGCTGACGATCAGCAACGGCTCGGGCTACCTGGCGCCGTCGGCGACCGTGGATGTCACCGTGTCGATCAACTCCAACGCGAACTCGCTGAGCGTCGGCGTCTACACCGACACCGTCAGCTTCGTGAACACGACCGACCACCAGGGCGACACCGTGCGGCCGGTCGAGCTTCAGGTCGGCGGTCCGAGCCTGGTCTACAGCTGGAACATGGACACCAATCCCGGCTGGACCACCGAGGGCGACTGGGCCTGGGGCCAGCCGACCGGCGGCGGCGGTGAATACGGCAACTCCGACCCGACCAGCGGCCATACCGGCTCGAACGTCTACGGCTACAACCTCAACGGCGATTACGACAACTACATGTCGGAACGCCACCTGACCACGACGGCGATCGACTGTTCGGACCTCGCGCAGACGACGCTCAAGTTCTGGCGTTACCTCGGCGTCGAGCAGCCGTCCTACGATCACGCCTACGTGCGCGTGAGCAACAACGGCACCAACTGGACCACGATCTGGCAGAACACCAGCGAGATTACCGACAGCTCCTGGCAGGCCCAGGAATTCGATATCTCCTCGGTCGCCGACGGACAGGCCACGGTCTATATCCGCTGGACGATGGGTACCACCGACGGTTCGTGGCGGTTCTGTGGCTGGAATATCGACGACGTGGAGATCTGGGGTATTGACCAGTCCACCGTCGAGGGTGACGTGGACGGCGACGGCGATGTCGATCTGAACGACCTGGCGCTGTTGCTGGCGGCCTACGGCACCTGTGCCGGCGACCCCAACTACAACCCGAACGCCGACTTCGGCGGCGACGGTTGCGTCAACCTGGTTGACCTCAGCGTGCTGCTGGCCAACTACGGCAACTAGACGCGGAGGCCGGTTGGGGGCTGCTTCGCGCCTGCCGGGAACATCCCGGCGGCGCGGCGCAGCGCTGCCACGCGTTACGTGACGGACCTGTGCGCAAACACGAACGCCGGCCCCATCGGGGTCGGCGTTCTGCGTGCGTCCAGAAGCAGAACACGCGGGAACGTGGCGGCAGGTTCACCAACTGTCACTGTCGTTTCCGCGAGACCCTCGCTTCCCACAGGAGACTTCGTTCGGCGTCTGCACCGTGCGCTTCGTCGTTTCGCACTCAGGGGCAAACCTGTCCATAGTTGGCCAGCAGGATGGCCAGGTCAGCCAGGTCGGTATCGCCGTCGCCGTCTACATCGCCGCCCTGGTCGGCGTAGTAGCCGGCCAGGAGGATCGCCAGATCGCCCAGGTCCACGAGGCCGTCGCCACTGAGGTCGCCGGGGAGATTGCGGAGCCAGGTGCCCCAGATGCCGAAGTTGGGGCCGAAGATCTGCTCACCTTCGAAGACGAGCAGCGCCTCGCCGCGGTCTGCGCCGACCTCCTGGAAGTAGCTCGGGTACTGCTGCGGGATGTCGAGCGCGTCGGGCAGCCAGGTGGATCGTTCGTAGCGCCGGGCGGTGATCTGCGTTGTACCGTCCTGCGGGGCCAGGAGCGTGGCGACGGAGTAATCGCCGCGATAGGACACGATGCGTGAGCGTGTGGTGCCGTTGTCCGAATACGTGTAGGGGTTCTCGGCAGCGTCCCAGCCGGTGTCCGTCCGGTAGCGGAAGGCGTAGAAGTGCACCGAGGAGCTTGCGTACTCATAGCGCGTCAGCACGCCCAGCGCATCGCCGAACCCGGTCGAGGCGGCGTGGGCGAAGTTCTCGATGTCGGCTGCGTCGGAGCTGGGCGCGAGCAACTGGTGGGCTGACTGCATCATGCCGCCGGTGACGCGCGATCCATACACCGCGTAGGGCGCGCTGGATTGCCAGAAGACGGTCAACTCGCCGGCCGCGTTGACCGTGGCTGGAAAGCGCGAACTGGCGGTGGCAAGTCCGTAAGTTGCGCTGGACGTTCCGGGAAGGTACTGCGCGGGGCCCCAGCTTCGCGTGGACGAATCGAAGCGGTGGGCGTAGAGCCCCGGAGTGCCCCCGCTCAGCACCAGGTAGACCATGTAGATCGCGTCGCCGGAGGGACTGCACGCGATGGTGGGCAGCAGCGCGTCGTAACCCGCCGGCGTGAGCCGCGTCGCGGTTCCCCACGTTCCCGTGGTCGCGTCGTACACGATCGTCCAGAGCGTCGTGGTCGCTCCGGCGGAGGGATCGAACACGACGACCACGTTTCCGGCGTCGTCGGCAGCTACGCGGATCGCCTGGAAGAATGCGGACGTGCTGTACACCTGATCGGGGCCGGACCAGCCCGCGCCGGGTTCGTAACGCATGGCGTAGAGCTTGTACGTGCCGCCGATGTCGCGGAACACGATCGTGATGTGGTCGTCGGCGTCGATCGCGCCGCGCGGGCCGGACACGTAGTTGGTCGTGTCGGAAATGGTTTCGAGCGGCCCCCAGGTTCCGTCGTGCCCGTTGCTGCGCCGAACCTGCAACTCGTAGTTGCCCGAGTCGAGAAACGTATTGATCTCCCACGCGTTGCCCTGGCTGTCGAAGAACGGCACCGTGTGCGAGTTGCTCTGCCCGTCGCCCGACGGCGGCGTGACCTCGGCCAGCGCAGACCAGTACGGACACGTCTGGCCGCGCGGGCCGGCGGGCGGCGCCGGGCGATCCTCATCCCCGTGCAGGCGACAGAGCACGCGGCCGCGCACGTCGATGACGTAGCCGTTGTCGAGCAGCAGCGCCGAACCGTCGCCGATCGGCGCATATCCCCCAATCGGCCCGGGCGTGCGAACCTGCCACAAGACGGTTCCGTCGGCGGCCGTGCCGACCAGTCCACTTTTCGTCATCGTGACCGATTCTGCCGGCACGCCGGTTGCCCACGCAACCCCCGCCAGCAACCCGAGAACGGACGCAACACAACCATACGAAATCAGGCGACTCATTCCTCACTCCAGTATCCAGAAAAATCCGCATGCGCCTTGCACGAGGTGCCGACACGCCGCCAAGGACCATACTGCCAGCGTACCGAAAAACGCCCCCGCGGTTCAAGCGTGGCCTGCGCGGAGCGGTCGGGGCCCGGTGGCCGATAACACGCCTCGGGATGGCAGCGGTGCGGCGTATCCGTCCGCGTGGTTTCCGCGCCCACGATGGCGAAAGGACGGAGGGGCAGAGGGACGGAGGGAGTAGGCCGGACTTCGCCCGGCATCCCCCCCAAAAAAACGCGACGCTTCCGCCTGGCCGTTATTGGCGGTGGCCTTGCGTGGGATCGTGCCGGACAGAGGCCACCCGGCAGGATTTCGCCATCCCCACGCCGGCCGGCTTGTTTTTCGGTATTTGTTAGGTTATGCTCACCTGTCGGCGAGCCCCCCTGATGCCCGGCGCCGCCGGTGGTGCCGCCGGCCGGCGGCGCAAGGCGGCTGGGAGAACACGATGACCGCGTCCTGCCATCTGCCTGCAAGCGATTCGCCGCGCCCGCCGGCTGGCGGCGTGCGTTACGCCGAACTCCATTGCCTGAGCAACTTTTCGTTTCTCCGCGGTGCTTCGCACCCCGGGCAGCTCGTTCGCCGGGCGGCTGAGCTGGGCTACGAAGCCCTGGCGCTGACGGATCGTCATTCGCTCGCCGGCGTCGTGCGGGCCCACGAGGCCGCGTGCGAATGCGGCCTGCACCTGTTGATCGGCGCGGAAATCCACCCCGTCGGCGCCGACCCGCTCGTGCTGCTCGCCCCCGACCGGGCCGCTTACGGCCGTCTCGCCCGCCTGCTGACCCGCGGCAAGCTGCGCACCTCGAAGGGCCGCTGCGAAATCCATCTCGACGACATCGCCGAGCTTGCCGGCGGTCTGATCGCCATCGCCCTGACGACGGCTTCAGGCGACCAGCCGCCGGCCGAGACCGATTCGCCAACCGCCGCCGCTGGCACGTTGTCCCGTTACAAGGACATTTTCGCCGACCGGCTCTATCTCGCCGTCGAGCTCGACCGTCGGCTCGCCGACGAAACCCGCCTTCGGCGGCAGGCCGACCTCGCGGCGCGGGTGGGCGTACCGCTGGTGGCCGCGAACAACGTCTACTACCACGCCCCGCAGCAGCGTTACCTTCAGGACGTGCTCACGTGCATCCGCCTGGGCTGCACGCTGGCGCAGGCCGGCACCCGCCTCTGCCAGAACGCCGAGCGGCACCTGCGTCCGCTGGACGAAATCGCCCGGCGTTATCGCGGATACGAGGCCGCGCTGGCCCGCACGGTCGAGATCGCCCGGCGCTGCACGTTTCGCCTCGACGAGTTGCGCTACGAATACCCGCACGAAGTCTGCCCGGCGGGGATGACCCCGATCGAGTACCTGCGCCGCCTGACGTGGGCGGGCGCCGCCCGGCGCAGCGGTCTGCGCGCCGCCGACGCGCCGGCGGCGCTGCCCGCGGCGCTTCGCGCGCGGCTCGAGGCCGAATTGAACCTGATCGCCGAACTCGGCTACGAGCATTATTTCCTCACCGTCTACGACCTGGTGCGCTTCGCCCGCAGCCGCGGCATTCTCTGCCAGGGCCGCGGGTCGGCGGCGAACTCCGCGGTCTGCTACTGCCTGGGCATCACCGCGGTCGATCCCCGGCGGATCGACCTGCTCTTCGAGCGTTTCATCAGCCGCGAGCGCGCCGAGCCGCCGGACATCGACGTCGATTTCGAGCACCAGCGCCGCGAAGAGGTCTTTCAGTACATCTACCGCAAGTACGGCCGCGAGCGGGCGGCGATCACCGCCGAGGTGATCACCTATCGGCCCCGTTCGGCGATCCGCGACGTGGGCAAGGTGCTCGGGCTCTCGCGCGACTGCGTCGATGCGCTGGCCAGGGCGCGCGAGTGGTCCGACCGCGAGCCGCTGCCCGAGGAGATCATCCGGCACGTCGGCCTCGATCCGCGCGACCGCACCGTGCGGATGCTCGTCCGGCTCGTCGAACGGATCGTCGGCTTTCCGCGTCATCTTTCGCAGCACGTCGGCGGCTTTGTCATCACCGAGTCGCCCCTGTGCGAGATCGTCCCGCTCGAAAACGCGGCCATGCCCGGCCGCACATTCATCGAATGGGACAAAGACGACATCGACGCGCTCGGAATACTCAAGGTGGACTGTCTCGCACTGGGCATGCTGACGGCGATCAGCAAATGCTTCAGGCTGCTGCGCAGCCTTCAGAGGGACGCAGGGACAAAGGGACGCAGGGACGAAGGCCTCGGGGCGAATGATCGTGACGCCGAATCAGCGCCAGTGCGGTCAGTGCAGCCCGGCGCGGCTGCCAAGCGCGCAGGTACTGTGATACACTACGAACATTGCGTTGCACGAGAGAGCCGTCATGCCCGGAACCCGGACATTTCGCGACCTGATCGCATGGCAAAAAGCGATTCGGCTTGCCAGAAACATCTACCGGATCACTCGGCAGTTGCCCGAGGAAGAACGCTTCGGCCTGATCGCCCAGATGCGCCGGGCCGCCGTCTCGATTCCGAGCAACATCGCCGAAGGAAACGCCCGCCAGACACGCCGAGACTATCTCCATTTCCTGTTCGTGGCACGCGGCTCACTGGCCGAGCTGGAAACGCAACTCATCATCGCTCAGGACTTGAACATGCTGGAGAACGTGGATGCGGCCATGCTGCGTCTCCGGGAAGTCGATCGCATCCTTCAGGGCCTGATTCGAAGTCTTCAGGACGGTTCCCCCTAGCTCCTCCGTCCCTGCGTCCCTGTGCCCCTGCGTCCCTTTGCCCCTCGATCCCTGCTTCCCCGAATCCCTTATTCCCCTCGTGTCTCGCCGACATTCCGCCCGAAGATCCCGCGGTGTACGACATGATCTGCCGGGCGGATACGGTCGGCGTCTTTCAGATCGAATCGCGCGCGCAGATGAGCATGTTGCCGCGGCTGCGGCCGCGCTGCTTTTACGACCTGGTGATCGAGGTGGCGATTGTGCGCCCCGGTCCGATTCAGGGCGGCATGGTGCATCCCTACCTGCGCCGCCGCAATGGCTGCGAGCCGGTGACCTACCCCGGCGAGGCGGTGCGGGAGGTGCTGGCCAAGACGCTCGGCGTTCCCCTGTTCCAGGAACAAGTGATGCGTCTGGCGGTGGTGGCGGCCGGGTTCACGCCGGGCGAGGCCGACCAGCTGCGCCGGGCGATGGCGGCCTGGCGGCGCAGCGGCAAAATGCAACAGTTTCAGCGCAAACTCGTGCAGGGCATGTTGCAAAACGGTTACAGTGTCGACTTCGCTGAACAAATCTATAGACAGATCAGCGGCTTTGCGGAGTATGGTTTTCCGGAGAGTCACGCCGCCTCGTTCGCGCTGCTGGTCTATGCGTCGGCGTGGCTCAAGTGCTACCATCCGGCCGCGTTCTGCGCCGCGATGATCAATGCACAGCCGCTGGGATTCTATACGCCGGGGCAACTGCTGCGCGACGCGATCGCGCACGGCGTTACGGTGTTGCCGATCGATGTCAATGCCAGTGATTACGATTGCACCCTGGAGCCGCGGGCCCCGGGGGGGCCGGCCCTGCGGCTGGGGATGCGTCTGGTCCGCGGGCTGAGCGCAGAGAAGGTGCGCGAAATCATCGCCGCCCGACGGGAAGGACCGATCCGGGCGATTCGACAACTCGCGCTGCGCAACGGTGTTTCACGTGAAACACTGTTGCGCCTGGCGGCGGCGGACGCGTTTCGTTCGCTGGGGCTCGGACGGCGCGAGGCACTCTGGCGGATTCTGGCGGCCGGAAGCGACCGCGAGTCGCTTTTTGCCGGGCTCGAACCGGCCGAGCCGCCGGTCGCGTTGCCCCGGGCGCCGACCGGGGAAGCGGTGGTCCAGGACTACGACGCGGTCGGGTTCTCGCTGCGGGCGCATCCGATCGGGCTGCTGCGCGCGGAGCTCGATGCGCAACCGGCGACTCGGGGCCGGCCGCGGATCGTGCCGGCCGGCCACCTCCGGCGGCTGCGGCACGGAGAGGCGGTCGCCGTCGCGGGGCTGGTGACGCTGCGCCAGCGGCCGGGCACGGCGGGGGGGATCACCTTCGTGACGCTCGAAGACGAGACCGGCCTGGCGAATCTGGTCATCCGGCCCAACGTGTGGCAGCGCCACCGGTTGGTCGCGCACGGGGCCACGGCGTTGATCGCCGAGGGACGGCTGGAGCGCCAGGGGGAGGTGGTTCACGTGCTGGTGCGGCAACTGGCGGACTTGGGAAAGCAACTGTCACGTTTGCGCCACCGCTCGCGCGATTTTCACTGAACGTTGCGGTCCGCTTGTCGATTTCCCCGGTGCCCTGGTAGGATCGGTTGCATGAAACCTCGGCCCCCCCTCGTGCTCCTGCTGTTGGCTTGCTTTCCGCCGGTCCTGTCCGCCCAGGTCCAGCGTCGCCCGGCGTCGGCGCCGCCGAATGCGCCGGCCGGGTGGTCGTTTCGCCAGGTCGCCCCCGACGGGGCCTGGTGCTGGTTCGGCGACCCGCGGGCGGTGTATCACGCCGGGGTGCATCGGCGGACGTACGTGGGCTGGGTCACGGCGGCCGGGGATATCTGCGTCGGCGCGCTCGATCACGATACCGGAAAAATCGAAACCGCGACGTTGTGCGAAAAACTCGACGCGGACGACCATGCAAACCCGGCGATCCTCGTTCGTCCGGACGGGCGGCTGATGGTGTTCCATACCGCCCATTCGCATGCAAGCGTGCCGATGCGCGTATCCATCTCCACCAACCCGGAAGACATCAGCGCCTGGCGGCCGGCGGTGGAGATTCGAGCAAACACCCCCGGCAACCGCGGATTCTGCTACCCCAATCCCGTGCAACTGTCCGCGGAGAACAACCGCATCTACCTGTTCTGGCGGGGCGGCAACTGGAAACCGAACTACGCAACCTCGGACGACGGCTTCCACTGGAGCCCGCCCCGCACGCTGATCGAGGGACGCGGCAGGCAGGCCGACAACCGGCCGTACTGCAAGTTCGCCACCAACGGCCGCGATCGCTTCGACGTCGCGTTCACGACCGGCCACCCGCGCAACGAGCCGCACAACTCGATCTACTACGCCGCCTGCCGCGAAGGAACGCTGTTTCGGGCCGACGGCACCCGGGTTCAGACGCTTTCCGACGGACCGCTGAGCTTCGAAGATGCCGACCTCGTCTACGACGGCGCGGCCCGCGGAGCACGGGCGTGGATCTGGGACATCGCCATCGACCCGCAGGGACGGCCGGTGCTCGTCTACGCGGTCCTCCCCGCCGAGTCGCGTCACCTCTATCACTACGCGCGCTGGGACGGGCAGCGCTGGATCGACCACGAGATCTGCACCGCCGGCGGCTGGTTCCCGCAAACGCCCGTCGGCCGGCGCGAACGCGAACCCCACTACTCCGGCGGCGTGATCCTCGACCACGAGAACCCCAGCGTGGTCTACCTCTCCCGCCCACACGGCGGGACGTTCGAAATCGAACGCTGGACCACCCGCGACGGCGGGGCCACGTGGCGCAGCGAGCAGATCACGGACAACTCACGCGCCAACAACGTCCGCCCGTTCGTCGCCCGCTTCCATCCGCCCACCGAGCCGGGGCTGTTCTGGATGCGCGGACAGTACGTGCACTACACGAACTTCCACACGGCCATCATGATGGGCACACGCACACACGGGAGCAAGTAGCGAATGGCGGCCTTCTTCGGTGAGAACCGGTGCCGCAAGCACAGGGACGGAGGGAATAGGGATTGAGGGACAAAGGGATAAAAGGACACAGGGACGGGGGCTGGTGGGGACCGCGCTCCGATTCGCCAAGGCGGGCCCTGCAACCACCGTTGCCTTGTCGGTGCCGTCATCCCCACATCGCCCGGCAGGTTTCGGACAGCGTCAGCTCGATCACCTGCCCGGGCAGACCGTTGCGGAGTTTGAGACAGGTAATTCGCAGGGGCCAGAGGATTCGGTCGGCATCGGGCGGAACCAGCCGGTCACGCTCGCAGCCCGCCGCGGGCATGAGGGACGCGGTGCAGCCCTGTGGCTCGATCCGCAGGCGCGTAGCGGAAAATGTTGGCGGCCCATCCTCGTCCGGCCGTAAGAGAAACCCCAAACCGCCACCGACTTCCGCCGCCAATTGCAGGCGACGCGAATGAGCGGCCTCAAGCCGACGAATCGGCAGAATCACCACGCCAACCGCCCGGCAACGCAACGCCTGCTCGCAGGCCCAGAGCGCATCGGCTGACCGCCGCACGCGGAGAATCAGCAGACGATCGAGCGGTACACCGACGCGGGCGGCAGCCGGAGGATAAAAATCTCCTTCAGAATCGATATAAAGCGTCCAGGGGCCGGCCTGTCGCAAAGGGCCGGCGACGTCGTTACCCGCCGGTTTCGCGGCCGCGTCGTTCCCGGCCGAGGTCACAGGGCAACCCGCCGCGAGGTTTCTCGCTGCCATCCGCAACGCCAGCGTACGCAGCGGAACCTGCTCGGCTCCGAGCAATTCGTGTACGCAGCCGCGGGCGAATCCACCGCCAAGGACCATGTCGAGCACCGCAAGCCCGGTCGGGCAGCATGAACGCCGGGGATGATAATGCCGCTGTAATCGGCGGATACGTTCGCTGAGCGCTGCCAACGCCTTGCGACGATCGGCCGGCGCGACGGCGCCCCGCGAGCGATGCCGGGAAACACGACCGTTACCCGGGATCGGAACCTCCACGGAACCCACATGGTTCGAAGCGGTAGCCGACATCGCGTTTTCAGCTCCCTGAGAATCGCCGTGTTGCTTCCCCCTGCCCGTCGCGCGGCGGCCACGTCTCCCATATCCCGAAACGCCTGCGCTACTCACCCGATACCTAATATAAGCCGAACATGCGTCGAAGGCAAGTTCTTTTTCGGACCTTCGTGGTTGGGCCAACCGCAGCTCTTGCGAAGAGGAGTCGGGCCCGGCGGCTGTTACAATAGAATGTACATATGCAGTGATTGTCCGCCGCGATTTCCCCGGCTCGCGGGCAATACACGTCGCAACCTGGCCGTTGAACCTTGTTGTGGGGTAGTTTTTGGAGCCGAAAAACAACCGCTCCATTGCGAGGCGCAGCCATGTTCCGATACTTCGCGGTCGTTTCCGCGGCCGTCGTGCTGACCGCGCTGCCGCTGCGGGCCGACGACGCCGAGTTCTCGCTCAAGCCGATCAAGGCGGCCGACTGGGACCGGGCCAAGGCGGCCCACCTGCTCCGCCGGGCCGGCTTCGGCGGAACCCCGACCGAGATCGACCGGCTGGTCAGCATCGGACTCGACCGGGCCGTGGCCTCGCTTGTCGATTACGACGACTTTCCCTACGACCCGCCGCCACCGGTCTTCGATCAGGACCTCGACCTTTCTCGCGACGAGATCCGCCGCCGCGAGCGCACGCTTTCGGAGGAGGAACGCCGCAAACTCCGCCAGCAACTGCGGCGCAAGCAGCAGCAGGCGATCGAGGAGACACGCCTCTGGTGGATCGAGCGGATGGTCGAGTCGCCGCGGCCGCTCGAAGAAAAAATGACCCTGTTCTGGCACGGCCACTTCACCAGCGGCATGCGCGAGGTCCGCCACGCGCGATTCCTCCATCAGCAGAACCAACTCTTCCGCCGACACGCCACCGGAAACTTCGGCACGCTCGTTCACGAGGTGAGCAAAGACCCCGCGATGCTCGTCTACCTCGACGGCGTGCGCAGCCGCAAGCAGCATCCCAACGAGAACTACGCCCGCGAGCTGATGGAACTGTTCACGCTGGGCGTCGGCAACTATACCGAAAAAGACATCCAGGAGTCCGCCCGCGCGTTTACCGGGTGGACGCTGAGCGACGCGGGGCCGGTCTTTCGCCCGCGGTTGCACGACTTCGGTTGGAAACACTTCCTGGGCCGCTCGGGCAACTTCGACGGCGACGACATCGTGGACATCATCCTCGAACAGAAGGCCTGCTCCGAGTTCCTGGCCCGCAAGCTGCTCGTCTACTTCTGCCGGCCCGATCCGCACAAGCGACTGGTCAAAGCGCTC
>CAYRXN010000373.1:0-8341 GCA_964428275.1 uncultured Planctomycetales bacterium
CACGGCCGCGGGGCTGGTCGCGTTTCTGCCCGACCAAACCGAGCCGCTGCCCTACGACTACGATACGTGCTTCAGGTGTCACACCACCGGGCCGCGGGCCCAGGACCCCGACGATCCGCGCTCGCAGGACAGCCGCCGCGGCATTCTGGGCACCTGGGCCGAACCGGGCGTGACGTGCGAAGCCTGCCACGGCCCCGGCTCGAAGCACGCCCCCAACCCTCAGCGGCGCAACATCTTCGTCGATTCCACCCCCGAAACCTGCGGCCGCTGCCACGTGCGCGGCGGCGACCCCGACACGATCGTCACGACGCCGGACGGTTTCATCCACGGCAACACCCAGGTCGCCGAGCTGCGTGCCAGCGGCGGGCACGGCCAGTTCACGTGCACGATCTGCCACAACCCCCACGCCTCGATCAACTACGATCGCACGCGCGGGCTGCGTAACGACTGCGCCGGCTGCCACCGCGACCAGAACATGGCCTTCCACGAAGGCTTCGTGTACCGCCTGGGCGATTACGAGGAAACGCTCTCGTGCAAGAGCTGCCACATGCCGCTGGCGGCGAAGAACTCGACCAGCGCCCCCGCGAGCCTGGTCGGCCCGACGGCCCGCGTCGGCGACGTTCACTCGCACATCTTCCGAATCGACCCGGACCACGTGAACTTCGACGACATGTTCACGCCCGACGGCTCGGCGGTGCTCAAGGATGACCAGGGGCGGGCCGGGCTCAGTCCGGCGTTCGTCTGCATCCGCTGCCACAACAACGCCCCGGGGCTGTTCCCGCTGACGCCCGCGGGCGCCGCCGACATCGCCCGCGGCATGCACGAGCGCGCCGCGAACCGCCCTGCCGGCCAGTAAGCACAGCCAGCCACATCTGCCAGGCCCGCAATCGCGGGAGCGCGGCGCGTCTGCCCGGCCGCCGCGGCGGCGCGCAAACTGCGCCCGCCTGTCATCCGGGCTCGGGTTTCCGGGCGCCCGGCTGGCGGAACACACGCAGCGGGTATGATACGAAGTCGTCGGCCGGCAACCGTCGCGGGCGCCCGCGGCGGGTTCTTCGGGAACCGCGGCCGGCCGCCGGCGTCAAACCACGTGTCGGAACAGGTGTGAAACGAGCGAATGCCGACAATCCGGCCGAAACCGATCTCGTGCGGCGAGCACAGGCCGGCGAGCAGGCGGCATTTGCGGAACTGGTGGCGAAGTATCAGGACCGGGTCTACAACACATGTTATCGGATGTGCCACAACCACGCGGACGCGCTCGATCTGACGCAGATCGCGTTTCTCAAGGCCTACCAGGCATTGCCCCGGTTCGAAGTCCAGGCCCGGTTCTTCACGTGGCTCTACCGGATCGCCGTGAACGTCGCGTTGTCGCACCGGCGCACCGTACGCCGCCACCCGAGCCTGTCGCTGGCTGGCGACCATAAGGACCACGACCCGCCCGCCCGCGGCGCCGCCGACCCGTCATGTCGCATGGAGCAGATGGAATTGCAACGCCGGCTGCAGGACGCCCTCGATCGCCTGGATGACGAATTCCGGGCCGCCGTGGTGCTCCGGGATGTCGAAGGGCTGGACTACGGGGAAATCGCGGAAGTGCTCGATATTCCGCTCGGAACGGTCAAGAGCCGCATTTATCGGGGTCGAATGCTGCTGAAGGCCATGTTGCAGGACCCGGAGGAAACCGAACGTGACGCCGGCTGAACCGGACAACCTGGCCGTCGATCTGTCCGCGTACCTCGACGGCGCGCTCGAGCCCGATCGCGCACGCGAAATCGAGGAGATTCTGCGCGAATCTCCCGCGGCCCGCGAGACGCTCGAACAATTGCGCCAGGTGTCCACGTCCCTGGGCGCGTTGCCTCGGCTGCGTGCGCCCGAGGACCTCTCGGTCGCGTTCGGCGGCAGCCGTCCGAGGCCGGTCACGGGCGCAGGCTGGGCGGTCCGACGGCCTGGCCTGATCCGGCTCGCTGCGCGCATCAGCGCCTCGGCCGCCATGATCTTCCTCGGCCTGGTCGCCGGGTGGGCGCTCTTTTCGCCCCCGGCCGAGACGCAGCCTGACAACCAGCCTCCGGCCTGCGTCAGGAACGCGCCCGACAGACCGACTGCAAGACGGCTCGCCTCCCCGGACGCGGGTATGTCTTCCGCCGACTCGAAGACCGCCGACGAGGTCGCCGAAGCCCGGGTGGTCGATACCGCGGACACCGGGCAATCGGGTGAAGCGGTGCCACTCGCGCTCGGGGGGCCGGCCGCCCCCCACCTCGACGCAACCGCCGCAGCGCCACCAGCCCTCGAACACGGCGAGCCGGTCGCGGCACGACCCGCCGAGGTTCCGGCGGCTGCGTTGCCCAGCACCCGCCAGCCAACCCCGCCGGCATCCGTGGACGCCGAGCCGGCGATCGTACATGTCGTCGTATCGCCACGCGACGCGCGAACGTACGCCGCGGTGCTCGAAGAAGTCGCGTCATGGCGTCCGGCTTCGGCACGCGAGCGGGCCAACGGGGCAGTCGGTTCCAACCAGACGCGCGAAATCACGCTGCACGTGCCCCCGGACCGTGTCGGCGTCGTGCTCGCCGATCTGAACCAGCGCGCGCCGCAACAGGTGCGCGCCACGATGCAGCTCGGCCCCAGGGAATTCGCACAGGGCGGATCGCTGATGCTTCAGGCGGAGTCGTTCAGCCCGCCGTCCCCCGCGGCCGCTCCCGCCGACCGCGTTTCAAACCCCCTGGGAATCGTGCGCCGCCAACCGCGGACCGGGAAGCACGTCGCCCGCGGGGGGCGCGCACCCGCCGCCGGCGCAACGATCGAACCACCACCGGAGCGCAAACCGGAAACTCGAAAGAGGAAAAAGGGATACGAGGAGGGCCTCGCTTCGCCCGCCGCGCGTTCGAAAGCGAGCGACGGCAACACCTGCGGCGGCGCTCCGCGACGTCTGCCGCATACGGGTTACGGCACTGGCAGACGAGGGGCCGTCTCTGCGCCGCCGGCCCCTCGACCGCGGCAATCCCGGCGGGAGCCGGCGGATTGGCTGGAACGTCTCACGCAACCGTGGGCCGATGTCTACGAGTCCCTGCTGGGTGTCGTGTTTCGCACAGCGCAGCCGGGGCGCTCCCATTCGCAACCGGCGCTCGCACCGATCCCGGTACGCATCACGATCCTGCCGCCGGAGCAACCGCTCTCCCAGCCGGCGACTCGCCAGCCCCCGCGGCAACAGCCCTGAGAAGACGCATTCGTCAGCGCGGGGTGCCCTCGACATCCACCCTACGCCTCTCCTCCGTCCTCGGCGTCAAGCTCATCGAGCAGTTCCACAGCCCGGCGCAAATGGGGGATGACAATCGAACCGCCGACAATCAGCCCGACGTTGAACACGTCGAACAGCGCCTCGTTGGAAACGCCGAGCTCCTTGCAGCGAATGACGTGGTAGGCGATGCAGTCGTCGCAGCGCAAGACGAGCGAAGCCGCCAGGCCGGCGATCTCCTTCGTGCGCGCATCGAGCGCCCCGTCCTCGTACGCCTTGGTATCGAGCGTAAAGAAGCGGTTGATCGGCAGGTGCCTCGCCGCCAGGATCCGCTCGTTCATTTTCTCACGATAGGCGCGAAACTCCGCCAGCCGCTTGCTCATGGGGTTCCTCCGGAAACAGGCCCGCCACATTGAACCCGCCGGCGGCAACTTCGTCCACGCCGCGTTGCCCGGTCGGCCGGCAGCGCCACAACGGCGCGGCTCACCAGCCACACTTGCCGCCCGGCTCCCACCGCTTCAGGGTAAACCTGCCGCAACCTCCTGCAACGCCGCCTCTTGCGTTTCGATGGATTCGATCAGACGAATCTGCGTGCGGCAGCGGTCGAGGTTCTGGCCGGGGCGGGTCGTCTTGTAATAGCGGTCGCCGGCGAGATAGTCGGTCAGGAAGCGGACGGCCTGTTCGAGCGTGATCAGCTTGCCGGCGGTGACGAGGTGTTCGCGTTCGGCCGGCGTCAGGAACGCCGCGGCCTCGGCCAGGTAACCGCGGGCCAGGGCGGCAAAAAGCTCGGGCCGCAAGATGACCCGCGAGAGGTCGGTTTCGTCCTCGTCGCTCGGGCTCGTCATCGAACGGACCATGTCGCCGAAGTCGAACAGCGACAGCCCCGGCATCACCGTGTCGAGATCCACCACGCAGAGCCACTCGTCGCGCCGGCGATCGAGCAGCACGTTGCTGATCTTGGCGTCGTTGTGCACGATGCGCTCGGGGATGTGACCCCGCCGCTGAAGATCGAGCAACACGCCCGCCAGCGCCCGGCGGTCGCGCACGAACGCGATCTCGTCGCGCGCCTGCGCGACCCGCCGGCAGGGATCCTGCGACACGACGCGGTCGAGCGCCTCGAAACGCATGGGGGTGTTGTGAAAGTCGGGAATCGTCTCGGCCAGCCGCGGCCCGTCGTAATCCGCCAGCAGGCGCTGAAACGCGCCAAACGCCCGGCCCCCCTGCTCGGCCTGACGCGGCTCGGTGACGGCCAGCGGCGCCCAGGCGTCCTCGATGTAACGCATCAGCCGCCAGATATCGCCGGATGCGCCCCGCACGCACGCCCCGCCGTCGCGCGTCGGCAGCAGCGTCAGCACGCGCCGTTCGACCTCCGCCACCCCCTCGCGCTGAAGTGCCGCGCGGATGTGCCCGGTCACGCGCCGGATGTTCTCGACCACGTCGCGCGGCCGCGGAAACACGCGGTCGTTGAGGCGCTGGAGGATGAACCGCTCCTCGTCTTCGCCGGCGGCGCAGGTGAGCACGAACGAATCGTTGATGTGCCCGCCGGGCAGCGGCTCGATCCGCGTGATCGGTCCGGGAAGCGGCCAGGCGGCGGCCGCCCGGTAAGCCGCGGCGATCGCCCCGGCGTCGGCGTTCATGTCCAGAGCCTCTCGGGGTAGCGGCCGGCCGCGACCAGTTCACGAATCATGCGGACGACCCGCGGCTTGTCCTCGGGATAGGTGACGCCGCACCACTTGTCGCGGGTCGGCAATACGCGCATGCGCGCCTGACCGGCGTCGATGAGCTCCTGGATCCCCACCGGCAGGTGGAACTCGGCGGCAGGCGAGTCGGCGTGCTGGGCGATGAAACGCGCGAACCGCGCCCGAAGCTGCTCGAAGAAGACCAGCCGAAAGCCGAACGTGTTCATCGACACGAGCGAATCGCCGGGCACGATGTGCTCGGTGCCGTCGGCATCGTAATAGACGGCGTCGTCGCCGTGCGGGCGGATCTTGATCATCTCGGTGATTTTCTCCAGCCATCCGTCGGGTGTCGAACGGCACACGCCGCGGTTGACGTGCCCGGCGTCGCTGAGCGTGTCGCGCAGGATGTAGGCCACGAGCACGTGCGTCGGGACGTCGCCTTCGTCGGGCGTGCGCAGGGCGCCGGCGAGCACCTCGAACGCCCCGGCCCCGTAGAAATCGTCGGCGTTGATGACGCCAAAGGGCTCGTGCACCTCGGGCTCGGCAGCCAGGACCGCGTGGGCCGTACCCCACGGCTTGGTGCGGCCGGGCGGGGGCACCAAGCCCGCGGGCAACGCGTCGAGCCGCTGAAAGGCATAGGCCACCGGCAGGCGATCCTCGTAGCGCGCGCCGATCTGCTCGCGAAACACCGCTTCCATGTCCGGACGGATCACGAAGACCACGCGCCCGAATCCGGCCCGCAGGGCGTCGAAGATGGAATAGTCCATGATCGTCTCGCCGCCGGGGCCGACGCGTTCCAGTTGTTTGAGTCCGCCGTAGCGGCTGCCCATGCCCGCCGCGAGGATGACGAGTGTTGGTTTCATGCGTGTGGGTGCCCTTCTGTGCCGGTTCCGGCGCCGCACCGGCCGTCGAGCCGGGCGACGCATGTACGCGAGGCATTCTAGCGTTATGATGCGGCGAGGAAACTCCCCGGCGCGGCGTCTCCGGATCGGAAACCGGATCGGCAGGCGCCGCGGGGCACCGGCGTCCGGGGCCATGCCCACAACCCGGGGTACACGGCCTGCCCGGGGCAAGAGGTCTTACACACACCGCAGCAGCAGGAGCACATGATGCCACAGCAGCACAACGACCCACAGGTACCCGACCAGGACCGCCGCGATTTTCTCAAGCTCGGAGCGCTGGCCGGGCTGGGGGTGGCACTCGGCGGGGTGAGCGCCAGCCAGGCGGCCCAGCGGCGCAAGCCGCCGATCGCCCAGCCGGCGCCGGAGCGCTTCTTCGCGGCGCCGCCGATGGAAGTCGTGCGCATCGGTTTCGTCGGCGTGGGGGGCATGGGCACCAACCACGTCAACCAGTTGCTCAAGGTCGAAGGGGCCCGCATCGTGGCCGTTTGCGACATCGACGAGAGCCACGCCAAACGGGCGGCCGACCTGATCGAGAAGGCCGGTCAGCCGCGGCCCACGCTCTACACACGCGGCGAGCGCGACTTCGAGCGACTCTGCGCCGAGGAAGACCTCGACCTCGTGTTCACCGCCACGCCGTGGCGCTGGCACGTACCGGTGTGCGTCGCCGCCATGACGAACGGCAAGCACGCCGCGACCGAGGTGCCGGCCGCGTATACGCTCGATGGCTGCTGGGAACTGGTCGAAACGGCCGAGAAGACCCGCAAGCACTGCGTGATGATGGAAAACTGCTGCTACGACCGCGCCGAGATGATGTGCCTCAACATGGTGCGGCAGGGGTTGCTCGGCGAGATCCTGCACGCGGCGGGCGCCTACAACCACGACCTGCGCGCGGTCAAGTTCAGCAAGGGCGGCGAAGGACTCTGGCGCCGCGCCCACGCCGAACGCCGCAACGGCAACCTGTACCCCACGCACGGACTCGGGCCGGTGTCCCAGTGCATGAACATCAACCGCGGCGACAGGTTCGACTACCTCGTGTCGATGAGCACGCCGTCGCGCGGCTTGCAGCTCTGGCAAGCGGAGCACCTTCCGCCGGACGATCCGCGGCGCCACGAAAAGTACGTGCTGGGCGACGTGAACACGACGATGATCAAGACCGCCAAGGGCTACACCATCTACGTCGTGCACGACACGAACCTGCCGCGGCCCTACAGCCGCATCCACATGGTCCAGGGCACGCGCGGCATCTTCCGCAAGTGGCCCGGTCCGGCCCGCGTCCACGTCGAAGGGAAGACCAAGGGCCACGGCTGGGACAAGCTCGACAAGTGGAAGGACTACGAACATCCGCTGTGGAAGTCCGAAAAGGTGCGCAACGCCAGCGGCGGGCACGGCGGCATGGACTTCCTCGAAGACTACCGGCTGATCGAGTGCCTGCGCAAGGGGCTGCCGACGGACATGAACGTCTACGACGCCGCCGCCTGGAGCTGCATCTGCGAGCTGACCGAGCGCTCCGTCGCGCAGCGCAGCGCGCCGGTGGACGTGCCCGACTTCACCCGCGGCCGCTGGCAGACCTGGCCGCCGCTGGGCATCGTCGAGGGCTGAACCGCCCGGCCACTTGCCGGCGACGAGGATGGGACCAACCTTGCTCCGTCCGGCGTGTCTGGCGAAATACCCGCCCAGCCGGCGCGGGAGAGGTGCGTGTGCGCGTAGCCGGACGATCGCGCCCGCGGCGCCGGCACGACGGGCACGGCCCACCGCCGATCGAGAACGAGCACCACAGAACGACAGCAAAGCGGCAGGGAGGCAGGACGCGATGTTGCGGGCAACGAGCGGGTTCCAGCGGAGGCTGTTGGCGAGCGTCGGTCTGACCATCGTCGGTCTTGCCGGCTGTCGCGGTCCGGTGCACTTCCCCGCGCCGGTCGGCACGCGCCAGGCCGGCGGCGAGACGGAATACGCCTACGACACCGACCACGACGGCGTCACCGACTACTGGCAGTACCAGGCCGATCACGCGCGCAAGACGGCGCTGGCGTGGCTCGACCACGCCACGGGCCGGCCCGGACCGCGTCTCGATCTCGACACGCTCGCCCCGGACGCCTGTCCGCACTACGTCATCATCCTCGACGGCGTTCCGTTTGAGATCGTCGCACAGCTCTATCGTGAAGGGCACTTTCGGCTGTTCCACCCGCCGTCGCGGGTGATTTGCTGCTATCCCGCGATGACCGACCTGGCCCTGTCGCAGCTCTTCCACAGCGAGCCGTGCGAGGGCTTCGAAGCGGTCTGGTACGATCACGCCGCCGGCAAGGTCCGCGGCGGCACGGCCGACTATCTCAGCGGCAAGGCCGCGCCCTGGCTGTCGCGTGTCGATTACCGCTGTTCGATGTGGCTCGACGGCCAGTCCTACCTCGATCCGCAAGCCCTGTTCGAGCACGAGCTGCGCGGGTTCGTCGATACGCTGCACCGCCACGAAACCGGCGAAGCGTTCGTCTACTCGGTCGGCAGCGCCGGCCTCGGCACCCGCGGCGGCCGCGAGGCCA
>CAYRXN010000374.1:0-8472 GCA_964428275.1 uncultured Planctomycetales bacterium
CATGTCTGCGCACGCCGAGGAAGTTGAAAACGCGCTGCGCACGTTTCAGCCCGACGGTTACCTGACGGCGTACCCGTTCTATTCCGAAGCCGATCGGCGGTTTCGCTATGTGCGTGATGAGGTGCTCGGTCGCCGCCGTTACGAGCAGGTCATGGATGCCCTGATCGCGTCGATGGGCCTCGGCGTCGAAGAACTCGCGGAAGACCTGTGGCTGACGCCCGAGCACCTGCGCACGCTGCATGCCGAGGGGCACGTGGTGGGCCTGCACTCGCACACGCATCCGACGCGGCTGGCTCACCTGCATCCGCAGATGCAGCAGCGGGAATACCGCGAGAACCGTCGGTTGCTGTGCGAAATCCTCGGCGAACCGCCTGCGACGATGTCCCACCCGTGCAACTCGTACACGAGCGATACGCTGGCGATCCTGCGACGGCTCGGCGTCCGGCTCGGGTTCCGTGCCAACATGGAACCCGCGTCGGGGTCCGAACTGGAAATGCCGCGCGAGGATCACGCGAACATCATCCGGGAGATGCGGACGTGCGAATCACGGTATTCACCAGCAACCAGCCCCGCCATCTGAGCCTGATCGAGGCCTTGGCCGGCGTGGCCGACCAGGTCTGCGCCGTGCAGGAGTGCAACACGGTCTTTCCGGGGCAGGTGGCCGACTTCTTCCGCAAGTCTGAGGTCATGCAGCGTTACTTCCAGCGCGTGATGGCGGCGGAAGCCGAAGTGTTCGGGGCCACACGCTTCGGCCCGGCCAACGTGCGTCACCTGTCTGTCCGCATGGGAGACCTGAGCCGCCTGCCGGTCGAGACATTACGGCCGGCGTTGGACGCCGACGTCTACGTGGTCTTCGGGGCGAGCTACATCCGGGGGGCGCTGTGCGAGCTCCTCATCGACCGCGGGGCGCTCAACATACACATGGGCGTTTCGCCGTACTACCGCGGCAGCTCGACCAATTTCTGGGCACTCTATGACGAGCTCCCCGATTACGTGGGGGCGACGATTCATCTGCTCTCGCGCGGGCTGGACTCGGGCCCCATCCTGTTTCACGCGCTTCCGGCGGCCGAAGCGGTGGACCCATTCGTGCTGGGAATGAAGGCGGTGAAGGCCGCGCAGACAGCCCTGGTCGAGCGGATTCGGACGGGCGAGATCCGCACGTTCGATCCGGTGCCACAAGACAAGTCACGCGAGATCCGCTACACGCGCCGGGCAGACTTCACCGACGAGGTGGCCCAGGAGTATCTCGGTCGCCTGCCGTCACCGGAACAGGTGCTCTCGGCGTTGCGCGGGCGAGACACGAGCCGTTTCCTTCGGCCGTACATTCCCGATGCCCCGCCGACGCCGGTCTTGGTCGGCAAGAAAGCGGGATCCTGCTGACGCTGCCAGACGTTTCGCTTGCTGGCGCTGCGCGACCACGCCGGGGTTCCCGGGGGCGCACGCCACGGGGCGGCACGCCCGACCTGGCCGCTTTTGAAACAACTGCGGGGCGACTAAGATAAGGCAGAGCGTTTGAACAAGAGGGGCAGTAGCCCAACGGCAGAGGCAAGGGACTTAAAATCCCTCCAGTGCGGGTTCGAGTCCCGCCTGCCCCAGTGGTTGCGTGCCCGGAGATTGTCAGCACGGACCGGAGGTCTTCATGAGCGATACCCCGCAGAACGAGCGGAACGAGAGCGAACTCTACGTGCGCGTCGAGCATGTCATCGAGCAGATTCGGCCTTACATCCAGGGCGACGGCGGTGACATCGCCCTGATCGACGTGAGCGACGACGGTGTCGTGACCGTGCAGCTTCGCGGCGCGTGCTCGGGGTGCCCCCATGCGGCCCAGACCCTGAAAATGGGCGTCGAACGCGCCGTGCGGGAACACGTACCCGAGATCCGCGAGGTTGTCAGTATCTGAGCGGACCCGGCGGAAACGGATTGGAAAACGCGTGCGGCGCGGCGCGCGCCCGAACGCTGGCGCCGGCGCGGACGGTGCGGGAGGCTAGGCGCCGCCGCGTGGCGGGTCGTCGGCCGAGGGCTGGATGACCTCGAGCGGGTTGTGCCGCGCGTCGCCGGAATCCGGCTCGGTCGCGGGGCTGTCTGCGGAAACGCCGCACGGCGGGCAACATTCCGTCTTGGCGAACCTGTTGCGGAATCCCAGGTGCAGGACGCCGCGGGGGCAGGTGTCGATGCACTCGCCGCAGCGCGTGCACTCCGGGTCGTCGATCGCCGGCTTGCCGGGCAGCGTGTAATCGCGCATCACCTCGATGCCCATCGGGCAGTCGTAGGCGCAGTGCTCGCAGCGCGCCCGACCCCGTTCCTCGGGATTGACGCGCACGCGCAGCAGCGCAAAGCGGCCGAGCGCGCTGTAGAGCGCCCCCAGCGGGCAGAACATGCGGCACCACAGCCGCGGCAGGAAGTATTCGATCACGAGGATCGCGAGCAGCACCCACAGCAGCGGTCCGGCGGCGTGATACACCGCCTCTGCGCCGGCCGTGACGTGCTCCCAGATGCTCGCGTCCGCGGTTTCGGCGGGGGGGGCCGTCGGGGCCGCGAAGAACACCACCGACCACGTGACCAGGTTGATCGGCGAGACGATCTGGAACGCGGGCAGCCCCGCTACGAGCGAAAACCCAACGACCAGACCAAGTACGCCGTAGCGGGTGGCCCGGGGAACGCGCGGGCCTCGTTCGGCCTTCTTGGCGCCCTTGCGCGGGACGAACAACCGCCAGAGTCGCCGGCGGATGCCGTCGTTGAAATCGAGCAGCAGCCCCAGCGGACAAACCCAGCCGCAGAAGACCGGCCCGAGCAACAGGCACACGCCCACGAGTATCGCCGCTCCGAGGAGCATCGTGCCGTGCAGCGAGCGGCTGGCGAGCGTGACCTCGAGTGTCGCCAGCGGGTCGGACAGGGGGATCACCTCGAAGGCGCGCGTACCGGTGGTCGATCCACGAAACCACGGGAAATCGTTACGCGCGCCGAGCAGCAGCAGCACGAGGAACAGGATCGCCGTACTGCGCCGCAGCCATTTCCAGCGCGCAAACGGGCGGGGACGACGGGCCACGGTCAGGACTCCGTAGTTGCGGAACCGCCGCGCAGGACATCGGGCCAATCACGCGGGCGGATGGGGATGGAGGTCGGCTCGGTGGGGCAGGCCAGCGTGCAGATGCCACAGCCCACGCACGCCTCGGCACTGACGACCGGCCGGAGCAGGGCGTCGAACGTGATGGCCCCGCGATCCGTGAAGGGGCACTTGTGCCAGCAGGATCGACACGAGACGCCGTTGAATGCGTAACACGTCTGCTCGTTGACGACCGCGATGCCGATGCGGATGTCGGCCCGTTGCCCGACCGGTTGCAACGCCCCGGTCGGACAGATCGCGATGCACTTGAGGTCGTCGTAGGTCTGGCAGAGCTCGCAGGGGACTTCTTCGGGATTGAAATAGGGGGTTCCCGCGGCGACGCCCTGGCCGGGGCCGGCCAGCTTGAGCGTGTCGTAGGGGCAGACCTCGACGCATTGCCCGCAACGCGTGCACGCGGCGAGAAACTCGGGCTCGGGGAGCGCGCCCGGCGGTCGCAGAAGCGGCGGTTCGCGGCGAACGCCGCCGGCGGCCCGGAACCAGCCGCCGAGCGCAGCGCCCGCGCCGGCCCCCAGGCACGCGAGAAAGGATCTGCGCGATACGGCCATGGATCATGCCTCGCTTTCGTCGCGCCGCGGCGCGACGCACGCCAGTGTACACAAACCCCCCGGATCAGGTGAGCAAGAACACGCGGGGCGGGCGGGTTCCCGGATGGGCCCACCCGCCCCGCGTCAGGCCGGTCGGCCGATCAGCGTCCCGGGATCGAAGACGCACGCACCTGCACGTGGCAACTGCGGCACTTCGACTTGAGCAGGATGGGACGCACGTCGGCCGGCATCGCCTTGTGCTCGACGACCGGGGCGCCCTTGATGCCCGATTCGTGACACAACAGGCAGTTCTCCTCGGTCCAGGCACCCTTGTGCGATTCCGAAGCGGGAATCATCGGCGGGAACGCGAACTCGTGGAACTCGCCCGTGTGGGCCTTCTTGGGTGTCGGCTTCTGGCCGCGGATAAGCACGTGGCAACTGCGGCACTTGGCCGTCAGCAGGATCGGCTTGACGTCGGCGGGCATCGCCTTGTGCTCGGTCATCGGCGCATCGCCCACGCCGGTCTCGTGGCAGCGCAGACAGTCGTCCCGCATCCAGGCGTTCTTGTGATACTTCGTGTCCGACACGGTGGGCGGAAACGCGTGGTCCGCGAACCCGTCACCCGTGGCGGCCGGCGGGGCCGGTTTGGGAGTGGCCGCCGGGTGGGCCGGTCGGGCCGGCGGCCGCTTGGGATTGACCGTTCCGCGGCGTTTGGCAGGCGGCTGGTGCTGCTGCATATGGTCGGCCGCACCGACGCCGGCCTGCGCTGCGTTGCCGGGAGTGGCCGCCGGGTAGACGACCAGCAACACGGCAAGCCCCGCAATCGCCGCGAGCGTCCATTTCCATCGAGTCATGGCCGTTCTCCTTTGTGCGCGATGGTTACGCCTTGGCGAGCTTGACCGCGCAGATCTTGAACTCCGGCTGTTTCGACCCCGGATCGTAGGCGTCGATCGTCACCCGGTTGATCATGCTGTTGTCGTCCGACCAGTGCCAGGGCACGAAAACCATTCCGGGCCGGGGGATGTTCACGACGCGGGCCTTGATGAGCGCTTCGCCACGCCGCGAGGTGATCCGCACCATGTCACCCGAACGCACGCCGAGCTTCTTGGCGTCGTCCGGGTTGATCTCGACGTACGCCTCGGGCTGGGCCCGCTGGAGCTCGGTGGCCTTCATCGTCATCGTACCCGTGTGCCAGTGTTCGAGCACACGGCCGGTCGAGAGCACCCACGGGTACTCCTTGTCGGTCGGTTCGGCCGGTCCCTTGGCCGGGCGCAGCCAGACGATCGCGCGGCCGTCCGGGGCGGCGTAGAACTTCATGTCGCCCTTGACCAGCGATGCGTCGGCGTAGGGGCCGCTGTCGAGCAGCGGGTCCTCGCCCTTGACGAACCGGCGAGCCGTGCCGGGGTGCGTCTCGGTCGGCGCGGGCCAGCGGATGCCCCGCTCCTTCTTCAGGCGCTCGCGAGTCATGCCCATGAAATCATAGGCGGTGTTCTTCGACGCCAGCCGCATTTCATTCCATACGTCGTCCACGTTCTTGAGCTTGCTGGAGACGTAGCCGCGCGGAATGACGCCGCGCCGTTCCAGCCGGTTGGCGAAGTCGATCAGCACGTCGAGGTCCGGACGCGCCTCGCCGGGGGCCTTCTGGAGCGCGGGCTGGTACTGGTAGCGCCGTTCGGACATGCCGAACACGCCGGCCTTCTCCGACCAGATCGCCGCGGGCAGGATCAGGTCGGCCAGTTCGGTCGTGCGCGTCGGGTACCCGTCGATGACGGCGACGAACGGCTTGTTCGGCCGCGGCTTGCCCATCGCGTCGCGGTAGGGGGTGACGTTGGGGAGCGACTGGCCCGGATTGGTCGTCAGGATCAGGATCGCCTGGATCTTGTCCTTGGCCAGCGCCCGGAACATCTCGATCGTGTTCAGGCCGGGCTTGGGCTTGATGGTGCCGGGCTTGGAACCCCAGATCTTCTCCATCTGGGCGCGGTGCTCGGCCTTCTTGACGGTGCGCCCGTAGGGCAGGATGTGGCACAACGAGCCGGTGTCGCGCACGCCGCCGCAGGCGTTGGGCTGGCCCGTCAGCGAGAACGGCGTGCAGCCGGGCTTGCCGATCTGGCCGGTGATCAGGTGCAGGTTGTGCATCAGGTTGTTGGCCCAGACGCCGCGGGTGCGCTGGTTGAGCCCCATCGTCCAGAACGTCATCGTGGGGCCGTGGGCGAAGATGCGGGCGGCTTCGACGATCTTTTCGGCCGGCACACCCGAGATGCGCTCGGCGTTCTCCGGCGTGAACTGTTCGAGGAACTTGACGTAGTCGTCGAACGAGACCTTGACCGGCTTGCCGTCCTTCATCGCCTTGAACGTGCAGTGGTTCTTGATGAATTCCGGGTCGTGCTTGTTGTCCTTGATGATGACGTGCGCCATCGCGTGGAACACGGCCAGGTCATAGCCGGGGACGGGATCGAGGTGGACGTCGGCGATCGAGGTGATCGGGCTCTTGCGCGGGTCGCAGACGATCACGAGCACGTCGCGGTTGGCCTGCTTGCGGGCCAGGATCTGGTCGAAGATGACCGGGTGGCACTCGGCCGTGTTCGAGCCGACCAGGAAGAAGGCCTTGGCGTGGTCGATGTCCTCGTAGCAGCCCATCGGCTCGTCTTTGTGGAAGGTGGTGACGTAGCCGCCGACGGCGCTGGCCATGCACAGACGCGGGTTGCCCTCGACGTTGTTGGTGCCGATACCGCCTTTGAAGAGCCGGTTGGCGAAATAACTCTCTTCGGAAAGCGCCTGGCCCGAGCCGTAGTAGGCGACGCTGTCGGGGCCGTGTTTCTTGATCGCCGCCGCGAACTTGTCGGCCATCAGGTCGAGCGCCTCGTTCCAGCTGATCTTCACGAACTTGCCGTTGCGGCGGACCATCGGGTACTTGAGCCGGTCCTTGGACCTGACGATCTTGGGCAGAAACAGGGCCTTGGCGCAGACGAGCCCCTTGGTGGTGGGGTGTTTGGGGTCGCCGCGCAGCGCGACCAGCCTGCCGCCCTGCATCCCGAGCATGACACCGCAGCCGGTTCCGCAGAATCGGCAGACGGATTTGTGCCAGGTGATTCCCTTGCCGAATCCCTGGATCGACTGGGCCGCTGCCGTGCCGCCTGCCACGGAGGCGACAGCGGTCATGGCCGCGGCTTTTATGAAATCGCGACGGGTCGTGTCCATAAGTTGCGCTCCTTGTAACCGTCAGCAGGCGTCGTCGGCGACGGCCTGTTGCACCTGTTCCTCGTCAATGGTATCGGGTTCCGCGTGAACATAGATGGGCCAGACGCCCCAGACGCCTTCCACGCCCTTGACCTGCTTGGTCAAGATCGTGTGGGCGGCGTCGATGTCGTCGGCCTCGATCAGCACGCCGACCTTCGGCGGCTCGTCCAGATCGAACGTCGAAACGCCGGCAAGCTCCTCCAGCCGCGCGCGGGTCGCAGGGACGTCCTTCGGATCCACGCGGGCGAATGCTCCGACTACAGCCATGAGTCTCACCATCCTCTCGTCGAGGCGGGCTGTTCGACCGGAATCTCGTCGGCCAGCGCGCACAACTTCTCGTAATACTCGTTTCGCGTCATGCCCAGCAGCGTCGCGCCGAAGACTTCCGCGTGTTCGCACGTCGCAACCGCCCCGTAGTTGACCCGCACCAGGTGGTACGCGATCAGCAGCGGCAACGCCTCGGGACGCGCCCGAAAGCGGGGGTGCACGAACAGACGGAAACCCTCGTGCGCTTGCTCGCCCCGGGGCGCGGCGCATGCGAATTCACCAGGTTCGAGCGGAGCGGCGTCGAAACGGATCTCGACCGGATGCCGGACAATCGCGCGATCTTCGATGATCTTCAGCATCGCCGGGTAGTCGATCACCGGACCGTAGCGCTGACGCGCCAGCTCGGCGCGCCCGGCCGCGTGGGCGCGCAACGCGCGTTGCCCGTCGGCGACTGTCGGCCTGGTCCGTTTCATTCTCATCTCGCCGCTCGAACGTGAATCGAACGCTCCCGGTGGCGACCGCCGGCGCGACGCGCCGATGGGCCGGGAGGCCGCGGCGGTCGGCCGGCGCCGGAAAAACGCAACCCCGGCGCCGGACCGCCTGCCGCAGGGAACGCTACGCCATCAGTGGCTGTAGCGCTTCTTGAACTCCTCGGCCGCCTTCTTGCGCCGAGCCTTCTCAGCGGGGTCCATCTTGTCGATGGCCCACTGATGGTCTCTGGTGTTGAGCACCTCATCGAGTTTCTTCTTCAGGGCGGCCGCCGCCTGCTTCATCTTGGGATTGGAGGAACGCTCGCCCTTGGCGATCAGCTCGTGGATCTCCGGGATGAACTTCACGTAGAAGTGCTGGGCGACTTCGTAGGTGCCGTGCCAGTGCGTGTAGTCCGGCGCCATCATCGCGGCCCCGTGGCGGGCCCGGCGGCCTTCGTGGTGCCACAGCTCGAAGAACGTCCAGTCGATCGCGTTCGAGAAGTTGGCCTGGTGATCGCGCAGCGGCTTGGCCAGCTTGTACAGGGCCATCGCCGGCTTGGCGAACTTGTTGTTGTACAGCTCGATCAGCGCGTCGTACTGGGTGTAGAAGTTCTCGACCCACGGCTTGCTGTGACAGTTCAGGCACACGTCCTGCATGTTCGCGCGGCGAACCTGCCAGGGCAGGTCCTTGCCGGGCAGCCCCATCTTGGCGTCGGCGGTTTCCGGACGGACCGAGGTCTTGGGCCGGTTGTTCCAACTGATCCGGGCCCCGATGTCGTGCGTGACGGCCTGGGTCTTGGTCGCCGACATGTGGCAGGTGGCGCAGGTGGGCGCGGCCCAGTAGTCCTCG
>CAYRXN010000375.1:0-3653 GCA_964428275.1 uncultured Planctomycetales bacterium
GAAGAAGCTGCACGGCGACGCGCAGAAGAAACTCATCGACTGGGCGATGGCGAGCCAGAAACGCGAACGCCTCACCGCGATGGCGGCGCTGGCGCAGCCGGAAGTAGCGGTCGGCCCCGACGATCTCGACGCCGACCCGTGGGCGCTCAACTGCCTCAATGGCACCATCGACCTGGGGACCGGCGAGTTGCGCCCGCACCGCCAGGACGACCTGATCACGAAGATCGCCCCGGTCGAGTACGACGCGGACGCTGTGTGCCCGCGCTTCGATTCATTCCTGCGGGAGATCTTCGACAACGACCAAGACCTCATCCGCTTCGTGCAGCGCTGGCACGGGCATTGTCTGTCGGCCGACGTCCGCGAGCAGTATCTGCCCATTTACCACGGCGAGGGCAACAACGGCAAGAGCGTCCTGCTGGACACGATCAGCGCCGTGATGGGCGACTACGCCGGCGAGGCCCCGCCTGACCTGATCACGGTCCGCAAGCACCCCGAGCACCCGACCGAGATCGCCGACCTGCTGGGCAAGCGTCTGGTTATCGCCTCGGAGACCGAACGCGACGCCGAGTTGCGGCTTCAGCTCATCAAGCGGCTCACCGGCAACGCCCGCCTCAAGGCCCGGCGGATGCGGCAGGACTATTTCGAGTTCGACCGCACGCACAAGATGATCCTGGTCACCAACAACCGCCCCGCGATCCGCGAGAACACCGAGGCCGTCTGGCGGCGGTTGCGCCTCGTGCCGTTCAACGTGATCATCCCGAAGGAACGGCGCGACCCCGACCTGATGCGCAAGCTCAAGCACGAGTACGCCGGCATCCTGGCATGGATGGTGCGCGGCTGCGTGGACTGGCTGCGCGAAGGGCTGACCGAGCCCCGAGCGGTCGTCGTCGCCACCGAGGGCTTTCGCGGCAGCGCCAACAGTCTCGACGCGTTCCTGCTGGAATGCTGCTCGCTGTCGCAGGGCGTGTACGTTCGCACGTCCGACCTGATCGAAACCTACACCGAGTGGTGCGCGCGGAATCGGCGGACGCCGCTGCGACGCAAGGCCCTGGCGGCCGCGTTGAAGGCGAAGGGCTGCTACCCCCAGAAGTTCGACGGCCAGTGGCACTGGGTCAACATCGACCTCGACCGAACGGCGTCTGGACATATTGGACAAATTGGACGTGATGTTCCCATTGACCGGCGCATTGTGCCTCGCGAGGCGATTAACGGGAAGGTAATGTCCAATTCGTCCAATATGTCCGGCGAGGCCTGCGTGGCGGGTGCCGAATCGGACGCATCTTCCGAACAGAACGGGGGTTAGCGTGATGAGCCAGGTTGGGGGTCGACGCCACCAAACACCACCGCTGGCTCGCTCTGCCCCCGCGAAAACGGCGGCAACGCGCGCCGCGAAACGCGCCAGCGTTTCCGCCCAAGGCGGTGCGACTGCAAACGGTTGTCAGTCGTGGGTCCTACCTCGCCGCGAACGCTTCCGAGGGCCGGCGGGAACAGCCGCGCTGTCCATCTGGCTTTGTTTCAAGTGGCAGAGTTCCGCCCCCAGCGGCCGAAGAGACACCCCAGCCGGGCGGCCAGGGTGCCCGCGAAAGGCGACATGTTGATGACGATGCTACTCGTTGAAGGCGAACAACCCGCGATCCACCTTCTTGAACCGGGCCGCGTCGCCCTTGGCGGCGATCTCTCTGACCATCGCGGCGTAGATCGTCGCGTGCGGCGTTTGGCCGCCCGTCGTCCAGAGGCCCTTCGCCAACATCGCGTCGACGATCTCGCGCGCCCGCATCGGCGTGCCGGCGTCGGCCAGGACCTTCGCCGCCGCGTCGAGCCCGCTCAGCGGCTTGTCGGCCGGCGGCGGGCCCGCCTTCCGCGCCTTGGGGGCAGAGTCAGACATGTTCGACTTCCGGGTTCGGCCGCCCCTGCTGCGCTTCGTCGTCTTCTTCGTCTTGCTCATCGCGTTGCTCCTGCTGTGAGAACCATGCTTCGCCCAGGCGCGCGCCCGGGCGGCCCGCGTCGCGGGCGAGCAGTGAGCTACCTCAACGGGCCCGTGAATCAAGCGGAATTCCGCCGTTTTTCGCGGCAGATTCCGCCGCCACAGGCCTTGATGTCCGGGCCGAAACGAGCAAGGGGTCAGTCGGGCCGCGTGGCCCGAAAGGACGGTGAAACATGCAGCGCAAACGGCGAGCTTCTGGTCAGAACGCCCAGAAGAAGATGATCGCGGCGGTCGGCTACGCCCGCCGCAGCACCGACATGCAGGAACGCTCGATCCCGGACCAGAAGGCCAGCGTCCAACGCTGGGCCGTCGAGCACGGCTACCGCATCGTCCGCTGGTACGTGGACGACGCCGTCAGCGGCACCAGCGCGAAGGGCCGGGCGGCCTTCGAGCGGCTGCTGCACGACGCCGAGAACGACGGTGGGTTCGACGTGGTGCTCGTCTATGACATCTCGCGTTTCAGTCGCGGCGGCACCAACGAGACCGGCTACTACCTGCACCGGCTCAAGCTGGCCGGCGTCAATGTCCTTTTCACCGCCGAGGGCATCCCCGACGGCGACGAAGGTGAGCTCCTTCAGGGTGTCAAGAGCTGGCAGGCCAAGCAGTACTCGGTGAAGCTCTCGCGCGATTGCATCCGCGGGACGATCTCGCACATCATGCAGAAACGCTGCGCTCCCGGTGGCCGGCCGCCCTACGGCTACGACAAGCAGCACTGCACCGCCACTGGCCAAGTCCTGCGGACGTTCCGCTGGCTGCCCGACGGCCGCAAGCAGGAATTCGGCCCCGACGGTAAGCTCATCCGTACGCTGGACGCCGACGACACCGTCAAGAAGGCCAAGAGCGACGTCGTCCGCTACGTGCCGAGCGCGCCCGACCGCGTGGCGATTGTCCGCCGTATCTTCGAGCAGTGCGCCGCCGGCTACGGCTACCACTACATCGCTGCCAGGCTCAACGAGGACGGCATCCCCACCAGCACTGGTGGGCAGTGGAACGCCAACGAAATCCGCCGCATGCTTGAGAACCCGGCCTGCCGCGGCGCCGTCGCCTGGAACCGCCGCACGCTGGGCAAGCTCTACGGCGTCGCCGGCGACGGGACGCTACGGGCCAAGCGGGGCAAGGGCGACCGCAAGAACGCTCAGGAAGACTGGTTCGTCGTCGAGGACGCCCACGAGGCCATCGTCTCGGCCGACTTGTTCCGCCGTGCTCAGGCGGCCGTGGCCAAGCGTCGCTACCAGGGGGGACTGGTACGCTCGACGAACCGCTCGCTGCTGTCAGGCCTGATCGTGTGTAGCCATTGCGGCCGGAACTTCCGGCAGAAGCACGTCAACTACGACCACGGGGGCCAGCGAACGCGGTACCGCTACTACACCGACGGTGGCTACAACTCGGGCGGCAAGACCGTCTGCAAGCTGACCAACATCCCCGCGGACGCGCTGGATGCGTGGGTTATCGGCAAAGTCAGACATGTCCTGCTTGGCGACCACGACGCTGTCGATGCGGCCGTGGACGCCTTCGTCCAATCCGTGCGATCACGAATCGGCAAAGACGGCAACGGCAACGCGCTGGCCCACCTGGAACGCGAGCTGACCGCCGTGAACCGCCGCATCAAGTCCGTGGTCGCGATGATCGCAGATCCTACGTTCGACGGCCTCGACGAGTTGAAGCAGAC
>CAYRXN010000376.1:0-8040 GCA_964428275.1 uncultured Planctomycetales bacterium
TCATCGGGGGCGTCGATCTCCTCCACTTCGCTTACGCCCAGCTCGGCCAGGTGGGCCAGGACGGCCCGGACGACCTGCTCGGGAGCGCTGGCGCCGGACGATACGCCGACCGTGCTCACGCCCGCCAGCGCCTCGTCCGGAATGTCCTCCGGCCCGTCGATGAGATAGGCCCGGACGCCGCGACCCTTGGCGACCTCGGTGAGCCGCAGCGAGTTCGACGAGTTCGGCGAACCGACGACCAGCAGCACGTCGACGCGGTCGCTGATGCGTTTGATCGCATTCTGGCGGTTCTGGGTGGCGTAGCAGATGTCCTCGCTCGGCGGAAGCTCGAGCTGCGGGAAGCGCCGCCGAAGCGCCGCGACGATTTCACGCGTATCGTCTTGGCTCAGCGTGGTTTGTGTCAGAATGACACCACGCTGGCGGGGGCTGAGCCCCACGTGCTCGACATCCGCCACGCTCTCGACCAGCACGGTGGCATGGGGCGCCTGCCCCATCGTGCCGACGACCTCGTCGTGGCCGGCGTGCCCGATCAGGACGATGCGATAGCCGGCGCGGACGTACCGCCGAACTTCGTGGTGGACCTTGGTCACCAGCGGGCAGGTGGCGTCGATCAGCCGCAGGCCACGCGCGCGGGCCTCGCTGTAGACCTCGGGGGGCGAGCCGTGCGCGGAGAGGATCGTAACCGCTCCCGGCGGAACTTCGTCGAGCTCGTCCACGAATACCGCGCCCGCCTCGCGCAGGCGGCGGACGACGTGCGAGTTGTGGACGATTTCCTTGCGGACGTAGATCGGCCCGCCGTAGCGTTCGAGCGCCATTTCGACGATGCGGATGGCCCGCTCGACCCCGGCACAGAACCCCCGCGGCTTGGCGATCAGCGCTCGCATGGATCATGAAACTCCGGGTGGCCCGGCTGCGCAAGTCCGCCGGCTACTCGACGGACACGAACTTGCGGATGCTCCCGACCAGCGCTTCGATTGTATACCGGCGGGAAAGGTCGATCGGAAGGAACGTGCCGTGGTTGTGCTCGCTGGCGAGGATGATCAGCCGCCCGATCACGGCGTGCCCGTCTTCCTGCGGCGTATGGCCGATGATGAAGAACTCGACGCCCAGCCGCTCGGCGAACATCTCCACGGCGGCGGCCGAGTGAAAACGTCCCCAGACCAGGGCGTACGCCGCCCCGCCCGGCCCCAGGTCTTCCGGTACGAGCGTCCGTTCGAAGACGGAAATATCGAAGGTGTCGAGCAACATGGGGTCGGGCAGGCTGTGGCACATGAAGATGCCGCTTTGTGTGCGGGCCGCCAGCGGCAGCGCCGCCACGTAGTCGTCCACGGCTTCCAGCACGGCGGGGGCGTCGGGACCGTAGCGGTACTCGACGCCGCACTCGAAGTCGTTGAGCACCGAGCGGCCGCCTTTGGTGATTTCCTGCTTGCGGTACTGGGCCAGTTCGTGGTTGGACTGGAGGAAAAAGACGTTGTCGGGGAAGTCGCACTTCCACTGGGCCGCCCGCACGAGCAGGTCGATCGACAGATCGCGTTCGTCCGGCCGGCTGATGTCGCTGTGGATCAGTTCGTGGAGGATGACGCTGCGGCCGGGGCTGCGCTGGAGCGCACAGAAGCGCTGGAGCTTCTCGAAATTGCGCAGGTTGCCGTGCATGTCGCCCGTCATTACGAGCTGCCCCGCGCCTCCGAACTCCAGCAGCGAGCCCTTGCGGATGGGGTCTTCCCGGATCAACGCCGCGGCCTCGTGCAGCGCACGGCAGGCCGCCGCGGCATCGCAATGCGGAGCGGGCGTCTCGGTTCTCTCCGGCATGTCCATGTTCTCCATGTTCCTCGAAACGCGCGGTGGCGTCAAAAGCCCGGGCGCGCCCGTCCTGGACCACCGTCCCGGTCCGAGGGCCGGGCTCGGAGCCGTCTTCTGCTCCCCCGTCCCGCCGGGCGGGCAGCGGGGCACCACCGTTGTTCCGGGAAAGGGAAAGGGCCTGACGGCCGCCGGATCAGCCCGCGGCCGGGGGGGGAGGCGAGGCCGCCGATTCCTGCCGGCGCCGGATGAGCATCAGGATCGTCTCCAGGCGAGAGATCACCTTGCCCATGTCGGCCGGGCGCTGGTCACGGTCGCTCGAACAGCATTCCATGATGAGCCGCGAGAACGGCAGCGGAACTTCGGGGTTGGCCTCGTGCGGCGGCGCGTTGCCACGCCGGGCTTCGATCGCAACCTTCTTCGATCCGGCCGGCGCGCCGGGCAGGATCGTGCTGAAGGCCTTTCCGGTCAGCACCCAGTACATCGTGGCGCCGAGGTTGTACACGTCGGTACGCTGGTCGAGCGGCGCGAGGGCCACCTGCTCGGGGGCGATGTAGTCCGGCGTTCCCTGAATACGCTTCTTGATGTGACCGACCGGACAGCTCTGGCCGAAGTCGATGATCTTCACGCCGCCGCCTTCGGTGAGCAGGATGTTGTTGGGTTTGATGTCGGCGTGCACGTAGCCGTGCTTGTGCATCGCCTGGAGCCCTTCGGCCACGTGGATGAACAGCTCGACCACGTTCTCGATGTTCCTGGTCGGGGGCGTCTGATAATGGTTGTCGAGCCGCTGGCCGTCGACGAGCTCCATGATCAGGAACAGCTCGCGCGTCTTGAGCCAGCGCCGGACCCGAAACACATCGAAGCACTTGCGCAGGTACGGATGATCCAGTTCGTGGGCGACCTGGTACTCGATCTCGGCCTGTTCGATGAAACGGTCGTCCTTGGGACCGTGGCGTACGACGTGCTTGATCGCGAACGTCCGTCGCGTAGCGCTCTCGCGCGCTTCGTAGATCACCGCCCCCGCACCGCGCCCGATGCGTTTGACGACCTCGTATCCCGGAAGCTGTGCGAACGTACGCGGCATGTTACAGGACGCGGCCGTGCGGCCCCGTGCGCTCTCCCCACGGCGCGGGACCGAACTCGGTTGGGAAACCCGTGCGAGGGCCACCGAATGCCCGCAAGAAAAAAAATGTCCCGGCCCGGCGCCAGGACACCCAGTACAGTTTAGCAAACCTTGGCCCCGCCCGCGAGCGTCAGGAGATGATCCCCTTGCGCACCAGCAGGCGGCACAGGTCGTGGGCCGGTGCCGGAAGCTCCGGGTGCAGCCGCGCGTCGGAGGCCGGATGCAGCCACACACGGCCCAGGTCGAGCCCGTGGCGCTGCGTCAGGCTGCCAAAGACCGCCAGGAGCGTGCGGGCCTGCGCTTCGCTCATGCGTGCCTCGCCGTCCGCGACGATCAGCAGGCGGATCTTCTCGCCCCGCGGTTGCCAGATGCACCGGCCGTCGGGCTCGATCACGCAGTCCCACGCCCCGGCCGTCGGCGCAGCGTCGGCGTAGTCGATGCGCACCTCGCGCACCGGCTGCGCGCTCTCGGCCATCAGCAGGGTTCCGGAAGACCAGCCGGGTACGGGGGGTTCGGCCCACAGCAGAACGACCGCCCCGAGCGTCATCGACGCGATCAGGAGTGCGACGACCTTCGTATTGCGATCACAGGAGGTCACGGGCAGTCCCTTACGTGGTGCTCACGGCATCCGTGCCAACGTGCTTTTACACGATTTACCCGGAGCGTGCAACCGGATCGGCGTGACTGTTTTTTCACCCCCGCACCGGCGGCTTGCTCGACGCCACCAATTATACTTTCGGAATGATTCACGCGGCGGCAAAAACTTTCGTGAGGTTTTTTCTGGCGGCGCTGCCGGCCGCCGCGCCGGCGTGCGCGGACACGGTCGTGCTGTCCGGTAAGCCTCCGTTTCACAACGTGCGGATCGTCGGTTTTCGGCGCGGAAAACTCGTTTTTCGCGGCGTTTGTCGGGAAACGCTGCGCAAACCGCTGGGCCAGGTCGCGTCCTTCCGCATCGACGGCCAGCCCATGCTCTCGAACGCCGAGGCGCTCGTCGAGCGTGATCCGGCGGCCGCGGTGACGGCCTACGAGCTGGCGCTGGAGCAGACGCGGCGGGGCTGGCTGGCTGATCTGACCAGCGCCCGGCTGGCGGTGGCGCTCGATCGGGCGGGGCGTTTCGCCCGGGCCGCCCGCCTGTGGATCGACCTGCTCGTGGCCCACCCGGACTGGGCGGCGGCGCTGGTGCCGCGCCACCCCGGACCGCCCGGTTGTCTGGAGAACACGCAGGTCCGCCGGCAGCTCGCCGCCGTGTACGCCACGCACCTCTCGCCCGATATTCGCCGGCCGCTGGCGACGCTGTGGCTCGAACTGACGCTCTACGACGGGCTCGAACCCGGACCGGCCGGCGCCGGAGCACGGTCCCGGGGGACCGCGAGGACCGATTCGGTCGCTTCCCGTCCCGCCGGCGAGCCGCCGCCGCTGTTCGGGGCGGTGCGGCGCAAGCGTCCCGGCGCGACGCCCGCCGCCGACCTGCGCCGCGAAGCCGCCGGGCTCCGACTGCCGGCGGACACGTTCGTGCTCCAGGCGGTCCGCGAGGCGCTGGACGGCGGGCGCACGGGGCGGGCCGACGCCATCCTTTCGCGGGCGCTGGCCCACGTCGCGCCAGCGGAACGCGGCCCGTGGCTGCTGCTCCAGCAGCGCTGCCGCATCGAGGCGGGCCGCTGCGCCCAGGCGGCCGACGCCCTGCTGGCGCTCTCGGAACGCACACCCGACCCCGCGCTGGCGGCCGAGGCGCTATACTACGTCGGGGTGGCGCACGAGCGGATGGACCGGGCCGACGTGGCCGCCGACATCTACCGGGAACTGCTCGAACGCAGCGATTTACCGCCACGCCTGCGCAAGCGCGTGCAGGCCGGACTCGCTCGCACCGGAGAATGACCGCGTGAAGCCGGCGAAGTATTTTCTGGAAACCTTCGGCTGCCAGATGAACATCCTGGACAGCCAGCTCATCGAAGCGCAGTTGCGCGCCCGCGGCATGACCCCCACGACCGATCCCCGCGAGGCCGACGTGGTGTTGTTCAACACGTGCAGCGTCCGCCAGCACGCCGAGGACAAGGTCTACGCGCGTCTGGGCCATATCCGCCGACTCAAGACCGACCGGCCCGAGACGATCGTGGGCGTGGTGGGGTGCATGGCCGAGCGCGCCCGGGACGACCTGTTCGTGCGGGCTCCCCACGTCGATCTGATCTGCGGGCCCGGCGAGCTCAACGCGCTGCCGGCGCTGATCGATGAGGTCGTCGCGCGGCACGCGCATGTCGCCGCGCTGGCCGGCAGCCGGTCACGCCGCACGCGGGTGCTCCAGCGGGCGCTCGAATACGACAGTCTCGAAGCGCTCGATCTCTCGCGCCGCCCGGATATCGAAGGCGACATTCTTCAATCGTACGTGCGCGTGCAGCGCGGCTGCGACAAGTTCTGCGCCTACTGTGTCGTGCCGTTCACACGCGGCCCGGAGCGCAGCCGGCCGCCGGAACACATCGTCCGCGAAGCCGCGATGCTGGCCGAGCGCGGCTGCCGCGAGATCACGCTGCTGGGCCAGACGGTCAACAGCTACGTCCACCAGGAGGACGGGCGGGCGGTGCCGCTTGCGCGACTGCTCGAACGCGTCGGTTCCGTCGCGGGGCTCGACCGCGTGCGCTTCGTGACCAGCTTCCCGGCGGACTTCGACGAGGACATCTTCCGCGTGATGCGCGACTGCCCGCAGGTCATGCCCTACCTGCACATCCCCGCCCAGAGCGGCTCGGACCGCATCCTCAAGGCCATGCGCCGCGGGTACGCAGCCGCTGATTACCTGCGGCTGGTCGACCGGGCGCGCGAGATCGTCCCGAACCTCGCGCTCGCCGGCGACATGATCGTCGGCTTTTGCGGCGAAACCGATGAGGACTTCCGCCAGAGCGTCGCGCTGGTGCGTCGCGCGGAGTACGACGGTCTGTTCGTGTTCAAGTACTCCCCGCGACCGGGCACCAAGGCCGACCGCGCCCTGGCCGACGACGTGCCCGACGACGTGAAGGCCGCCCGCAACCACGAGCTGCTCGCGGTGCAGGACGAAATCGCGCTGCGCCGGAAACGGGCGCTGATCGGCAGCGAGGTCGAGGTGCTCGTCGAGGGACTGAGCAAGGCCGCCCGCAAAGCACAGGGCGAATCGGGGGCGCAGTTGCGCAGCCGGGGCAAGGCCAGCCCGACGATCCCGCCGCGCAAACGATCGGCAGAGGGCAGGCCCGGGCGCGGAAAGCCCGCCGGGGAGCTGACCCGCCAACTCGTCGGCCGCACGCCCGGCGACCTGATGGCGGTGTTCGAGGCGCCCGCCGATCTGGTGGGAGCGCTCGTTCGTGTCCGCGTCGAGGACGCCTCGCCGCACACGCTGTTCGGTCGGGTCGTGGCGGTGGTGTCGCCCCCGCGCGGCCCGTGGCCGCCTGCAAGAGAAGGCGGTTCGTCCGGCGGCGGGCTGCCCGTACTGTAGACGCTATGGAGCGAACTCCACGTAGCCCCAGCGCGCGGGGATGTGCATGTTGACGACGCCCTGGGGCGACCAGACCCAGTTGTCTTCGGGGGTGTCGGGGAGTTTCTCGTAACGCCCGCCGACGGTGCGGACCCGCCACTCGACGCGCGAGAAGTTCACCCGCCAGACGTCGCCGGGCCGGGGCGGACACGCGCGGCGGGCCGCTTCCTTCAGCGCCGACCACGGCAGGGCCAGCTCGACCGACCAGCCGGCGTCGGTGTCGGCGGGGTCGTTGAGTGTGCCATCCACCCAGACGGCGTGCTTCATTCCCTTCAAGTCCCAGCCGTGCAGCGCGGGGCCGCCGTCGAGGTAGGTCCGCACCAAGAACAGGTCGAAGATCGTGTCGAGGGCGTTGATCTCGATCTCGTAGTATTCGCGCGTGTCGCTGTCCGGGTCGATGAAGATCTCGAAATCGTTGTCGTGGAACACGATCTGGTCGCGCTGCGTCAGCGTGGCCCAGACGTGCGGCTCTTCCATCTTCGCGGCGACGTAGAAGTACGTATCGTCCCAGAGCATCTTCGCCCGCGTGGCCAACCGCGGCCGCGGCCGCGCCGCGCCCTCGATATCGACAAACGCGTCGGTCCACGCCGCCCGGCGCCACGCCGCGTCGGTCAGCCGGCCGTCGATGACGATCCGCGTTGTGGTTCGCGGGCACCGATAGTGTTTCGGCGCGGGCACTTCGCCGAGCCGGGCGGCGGAAATATCCCTGTTCGATGCGTGGCAGCCGGCGATTGCCAGCAGAACGAAATATGCCGGGGCGTACTTCATGGCGCGCGGCTTTCCCGGTCAAGACGAATGGGGTGCGTGACCGCTTGTGCCAAAACCCACCTGAGACTGTTCAGAAGCGCGCGGGGCCGTAATCCGGGACCGCACGTAACCCTCCGCGGTGCCCCGGCTTCCCGAAAAACGAAGCGACTCGCGTGTTCGTGGCACCGCGCGGACTCCAGGCCCGCGGCCCGGCGTTTCCTTCGTTCCTCGAGTGCGTATCATACGACGCTTACGTGCGCAATCCACTTTCAGGCGATTGCTCGGGAGAAACCGGCCGGATGAACATGCACGCGCTCGACTGGGGGATCGTCGCCGGCCTGATGGTCATCCTGCTCTGGGGCGCGCTCAGCACGCGGCGGTACACGCGGTCGGTGTCGGCGTTCCTGGCCGCCGAGCGTTGCGGGGGGCGCTACCTGATCTCGGTCGCCTGCGAGATGTCCAAGCTGGGCGTGATCACGCTGGTCTGGTACTTCGAGCAGAATTACAAGGTCGGCTACACGCCCTACTGGTGGGGGCTGATGGAAGGGCCGGCGCTGATCATCATGGCGCTGTCCGGCTGGGTGATCTACCGTTACCGACAAACCCGCGCGATGACGCTGGCGCAGTTCTTCGAGATGCGCTACAGCCGAAGATTCCGCGTCTTTGCGGGCCTGGTCGCGTATCTGGCGGGGATTATCAACTTCGGCATTTTCCCGTCGGTGGGCGCCCGCTTCTTCATCGCGATGTGCGGACTGCCCGAGAGTCTTCACGCGGGGGCGATCGAGGTTTCGACGTTTCCGCTGGTGATGTTCCTGCTGCTGTCGGTCTCACTCGCATTCACGTTCATGGGCGGGCAGATCGCGGTGATGGTCACGGACTT
>CAYRXN010000377.1:0-9670 GCA_964428275.1 uncultured Planctomycetales bacterium
CACGCGCAAGCTCCCGACCGCGGGTCACGGACCGGCTCGGACACCGGGGGCATGCGCGGGTCGCGGTCGCGACCTCCCGGCTCGAGCGGGCCGTCAAGGCGGGCCCGGGCACTGCGTGAGCATTGGAGTTGTTGGACGCAAACCGGCAGAAGGCAAGCCCGGACCCGCATCGTGCGCGGAATTGGCGACCCGTGGCGGAATGCGTCGGGATTGCCGGCGCGAACGCAGAGCGGTCGGCGCAAAACGCCGAAGTATCGAGTGCGGGGACTCGGGACAGGGGAGACCGGGCGGGCTTCAGATTCGCGGCCCGTCGGGGCAGTACCTGCGCCGAATCGGCGGGGGAAGCGGATCCGGGCCTGAACGATGCGGGCGTAGCGGTTATAATCCATCGAAATGGTCCGCTATGCCGAATGGGATCCCGTCAGGCGGCGGCAAGGGCAGCGGGCCGCATCTGAAGCAGCCGGGTGCGATGTGGGTATCGACGTCGATTTGCAGGAACTGACCATCGTTCACTATCCCGATCCCTGCTTGCGCAAGGTGTGCGAGCCGGTCACGCGCTTCGACGAGGATCTGGCGGCCTTTGCCGCGCGGATGGTCGAGCTGATGCACGCCGGAAAGGGCGTCGGCCTCGCGGCGCCGCAGGTCGGCGTGCTGAAACGGCTGTTCGTGATGAATCCCACCGGCGAACAAGGCGACGACCACATCTTCATCAACCCCGAAATCCGAGACATGCAGGGCAACAAGGAGGGCGAGGAGGGGTGCCTCTCGATCCCGGATGTCTACGTGCAGGTCCGCCGGGCGGTGCGCTGCCGAATCGTCGGGCAGAATCCGGCCGGCGAGCCCGTGGAGATCGAACTGGAAGAGCTGCCGGCTCGCATCTGCCAGCATGAAACGGACCACCTCAACGGCATTCTGATTCTCGATCGCTGCGGCCCCGGCGATCGGATCAAGGTGCGCAAGCGGTTGCGGGAGCTCGAGCTGGCCTTCAAGTCGCGCGGACCGCGCTAGCCCATGCCCTTTCCTGTGATTCCGAGGCCGCCGAGAACACGCTGATGCGTCTGGTCTTTCTGGGAACCGGCGAGTTCGCCTGCCCGGCGTTGCGGGCCCTGGTCGCGGCGGGACACGAAGTGGCCTGTGCGATCAGCCAGCCCGACCGCCCCGCGGGGCGCGGACGTACCGTGCGACCCTCGTTCGTGCATGCCGCCGCCGACGCGCTGGGCATCCGCCACGTTCAGACCGAGGACGTGAACACGCTGGGGCTTGCCGAACTGGCCGGCGGGGCCGAGATCGGCGTCGTGGCGGCGTTCGGACAGAAAATCGCGCAGAAAGTGCTCGATGCGCTGCCACGGGGCTGCGTGAACATCCACGGCTCGCTGCTGCCGAAGTATCGCGGCGCGGCGCCGTATCAGTGGGCGATCATCCGCGGCGAACGGACCACCGGCGTGACGGTCTTCCAACTCGACGAGCGGTGGGACGCCGGCCCGGTCCTGGGGCGGCGCGCGCTGACCATCGGCGAAACCGAAACCGCCGCCGAACTGCACGATCGGCTGGCGGACCTGGGCGCCGCGCTGATCGTGGACACGCTGGCGGACCTCGCACGAGGGGCGATCACGCCCGAGCCGCAGGACACCACCCAGGTGACGTGGGCGCCCAAGCTCTCACGCCGGCACAGCCGAATCGACTGGATGCTGCCGGCGGTCGAGGTCGCGCGCTGGATCAACGGATTGTGGTCGTGGCCGGTGGCGACGTGCTGGTTTGAAGGGGCCGGCGGAAAACGCGAGCGGCTCCAGCTCGCCCGGGCCCGGGCGCTTCCCGACGCGCCGGCCGAGCCGGCAATCGAGCCGGGGGCGTTCCTGGACGACGGGACCGTCCAGGCCGGCAGAGGACGCGTGCGGCTGCTTGAGGTCAGGCCGGCGGGGGGTAAACTGATGCGTTTCGAGGCCTTCGCCCGGGGGCGGCCGGCCCGCCCGCCCGCTCGCCTGCTTCCACTGGAAGACGCATGACCGACCGGCCGAACAGGACAAGCTCGCAACCATCGCTGCACGGGCGCGACGCGGCGCTGCAGGCCGTGATCGACGTGCTGCACGGGCGGGGGTTCGTGCAGGAGGCGCTGGCCCGGCTGCGCCAGCAGCGGCACCTCAGGGGACGCGAGGCGTCGCTGGCCCGGCAGATCGCGCTGGGGGCGGTCCGCCACGCCCTGACGATCGACCACGTGCTGGCCGCGGTGGCCCGTTACGACCCCCGCCGCGTGCGCACGGCGCTGCGGGCGATTCTGCTGACCGCGGCCTACCAGATCATCTGGATGGACCGCATTCCCGTGTTCGCGGCCGTCAACGAGGCGGTCGAGCAGGCCCGCCGACACGTGGGCCGCCGGGCGCCGGGCATGGTCAACGCCGTGCTGCGCAAACTGACGGCGGTGATTCGCGTGCGGCGCGACGCCTGGCAGCCGCGCGCGGCCCACCAGGTGCGCACCGACTACGGCCACGCGTGCACCTTCGAAATCGACGTGCTGCCCGACGCGGAACGCGACGGGCTGGCGGCGTATCTCGCCGCCGCGACCGCCGAGCGGATCGAACGCATCGAGTCGCTGATCGCCCGGCACGGGCCGGAACAGGCCCAGGCCGTCGCGTGGGCGTCGCAGGCCGTGCCCGTCACGGTGATCCACCGGCAGACGCTGCGGATGAACCCCGGCGTGTTCCAGACCCGCGTGCGCGAGACGTTCGGAGCGGCCGCGGAGTGGTCGCCGGACTGGGCCTATCTGCCGGCGGCGGCCAACGTCGTCGATACGGCGCTGTTCCGCGAGGGACGCATCTACGTGCAGGACGTGACGGCGCGCGAGGCGGCACTGCTGCTGGCGGCGCGGCGCGGCGAATCGCTGCTCGATTTCTGCGCGGCGCCGGGCGGCAAGGCGATCGTGCTGGCGATGCAGATGGACGATCGCGGCGAGGTCGTGGCGTGCGACGCTTCGCCCGACCGCATCCTGCGCGTGCGCGACAACGCCCGGCGGTTGCGGCTGACCAGCATCCGCACGCACCTGATCCGCACGTCCGACGCCTCGGAGTCCGACCTGGCCCGCCTGTTCGACGGCGCGCTGGTGGACGTGCCCTGCTCGAACACCGGCGTGATCGCGCGGCGGCCCGAGGCCCGCCTGGGGCTGCGCGCCGAAAAACTCGACTCGCTGACGGCGCTGCAGGGGGCGCTCCTGCGCCGGGCGGCCGCGAGCGTGCGGCCCGGCGGACGGCTGGTCTACAGTACGTGCAGCATCGAACCCGAGGAGAACGAGCAGATCGCAGAAGCGTTCGTCGAACAGAATCCGCAGTGGAGCCTGGAAACCGCACGCACCACGCTGCCGCAGTGGGGACCGCGGCTGTCCGACTGGCGCGACGGGGGATTCGCGGCGCTGCTTCGCCGGCGGGGATGATCGCAGCGGCTCAACGCCCCTCGTAAAGCCGCTGGCCGAGCATGTCGTCGAGGGCCGGTTCGTCGAAAATCCGCTTGGCCGTCGCGTCGATGTCGTACTCCAGGCGGACGAACTCGACCTGCTCCACACTGCAGCGCAGCGCCTGGGCGACGAGATTGCCCGAGCCCAGGGCCATCGAATCTTCGTCATCGTCGCCGTACGGGTAGACCAGCACGTAGCTGGCGCGCGGGTCGCGGTCGCGCGGCTGGCCGACACTGCCGACGTTCACGATCGCCCGTTCGTCATCGACGATGAAGAAGGGCGAATCGGGCAGCTCGTTGGGCGGGTCGAAGTAGGGGTCGTCCAGGAACACGCCGGGCTGGTGCGTGTGCCCGACGAAACACAGCCGGCCGTCGAGCCGGTCGAAGTTGGCGATGACCTTCTGCGGGTTGGTGAACACGTCTTCCGGGAAGATGTACTCGTTGATCGGCCGGCGCGGCGAGGCGTGGACGAACAACAGGTCTTCCCGCCGGGCCCGGACCGCCAGGTTACCCAGAAACTCCCAGCGCGCGTTGCGCAGCTCCAGGTCGGGTTCCGCCTCGAGCACCTGCCGGGTCCAGTAGGCGGCCCGTTCGGCGGCGGCGTTGAAGTTGGTCGGCTCGTAGAGCACCGCGTGGTCGTGGTTGCCCATGATGCACAGGCGGCATTTCTCGCGGACCAGGTCGAGGCATTCGCGGGGGTTGGGGCCGTAGCCGATGACGTCGCCCAGGCAGATGATTTCCGTGACGCCGCGCTGTTCGATGTCCGCCAGGACGGTCTCGAGCGCCGCGAGATTGCTGTGAATGTCACTGATGATGGCGAACATGATTGCGGGTCAGGCTCATCCTTTGTTCGTCTGAGGCGGCAGGGCCTCTTCGGGGATCAACACCGGCCAGTTTTCCTCGATCCGGTAACGCCGCCCGCAACCGGTGCAGACGAGCTGGTCTTTGCGCAATTCAAGCCGGCTGCGGCAGTCGGGTACCGGGCAGACCAGGAGGTCGAGCAGTTCCTCTCGCAAAAGCGGCATATCCGGCTGATCCTGTTCCTCAGGGCCGACAAGACCCCGTAGGATAGGCGGACCGCGCCTCCAGTTCAATCGGTCCGCGACGCCGGCAACTTGCGGCCGCGACTCGGGCGGCGGGGAATCGGGCCGGCGAGCGGGGCGGTCGGGGGCCGGTACGGCGCGGATGCGAACGACGGTCAACGGGAGTGCTCGACAAGAGGAGGCGAGATATGGCTGCGAAAATCGCGTGGTACTACTTTCGCAAAGGGTGAGCGTCGTGCGGCAAGACGCAGGAGTTCCTTGCGACAAACGGCGTGGAGGTCGGCGAAACCGTCGATGCCCGAAAAAAACGGCTCGGACGCGAGGAAACGCGGACGCTGGCGGGACAGGCCCACCGGGTCATCGTGGCACGCGGCAAGAAGATGGTTGCATTCGACATGAAACGCGAGCCGCCCGACGAGGAGACGTTGCTCAGACATATGCTCGGACCGACGGGAAACCTCCGGGCACCGACCGTGCGGGTCGGCGATGTACTGGTCGTGGGATTCCATCTCGAGACGTACCAGCAGTTGCTCGGATGTTCACAACGCAGGCCGGCGCGTGGATAACGCACACTGGACGTTGATCCGCCCGCGCGGTGGCAGCGTTTCGAAGACGCGGGCCGCGACGGCCGTGCGCCGGTATCGTCCGCCGGGTTTATCATTGCATTTGCCTCGGGGGGCCGCTACAAGTGAAGTGAGGGAAGCTTAGCGGGGATTCGGCCGGCGCTGCACCGCAGCCTGCGCGCGTCCCTGCGCCGAGCGTGTTTTCTTCCGACCAACAGCCGGGCTTCTCGTCGCGGTCGTGGGCGTGCGCATTTACTGCGCATCAGCCCGCGTTGATTCAACATTCTCTCGGGAGTCAAGGAATGAGGCTGAGAACCAGATTGGGAGTATTGGGAGGGGCACTGCTTGCGATTGCTGTGGTGACGCAAGCATCGTGGATCGACCCCACGTTGCAGAAGGTGCTCTCGGAAAGCGGTCCGCAAGATGCAATTTCGGTGCTGGTGTACATGCAGGCGCAGGTCGATCTCGAAGCGCTCGATCTCGCGCTGAAAAGCGGGACGCAGCGCACGCCGCTGCGCGAACGACACGAGACGGTCGTGCGGGCGCTGCAACAGCAGGCACGCGACGGACAGGTCGGCATCCTCGGACAAATGAAGCAGCTCGAAGCCGCCGGCGAGGTGCGCTCGTTCAAGGCGTTCTGGATTCGCAATATGCTGCGGGTCGAGGCGACGCCGGCGGGGATCGAAAAGCTGGCCGCCCGCCCCGACGTGCGGGTGATCTACTACAACTACCAAATCACGCTCGACGCACCGGTGGGCGACATCGACCCGAATCCGGCCGGCGACACGCAGACGCCGCGCGGTCCGCGGGCACCCGAGCCGGGACTGGTCGCGATTCGGGCCCCCGAAGCGTGGGGGCTGGGCTTCGACGGCAGCGGCGTGCTCGTCGCGACGCTCGACACCGGCGTGGACGGCAATCACCCCGCACTCGCCGGCCGCTGGCGCGGCGTGGCCGACCCACGCTACAGCGGACACCCCGGCTGGGCCTGGTTCGATCCGGTGACCAACACGACCTTTCCTCAGGCGTTTGCCTCGCACGGCACCCACACGATGGGGACGGTCTGCGGCGGCGCGCCCGGCGATCAGATCGGCGTGGCCCCCGGCGCCCAGTGGATTCATGCGGCCGTGATCGACCGGGTGGACATTCCCACGACGGTCGCCGACGCGATCGACGCGTTCCAGTGGATGCTCGATCCGGACGGCGACCCGGCGACGAACTGGGACGTGCCCGACGTGTGCTCGAACTCGTGGCGCGTCACCGACGTACACGGCTATCCGCCTTGCGATCAGACGTTCTGGTCGTACCTCGACGCGTGCGAGGACGCCGGCATCGTAATCCTGTTCTCGGCGGGCAACGAGGGGCCGGGAGCGAGCACGATCGGGCGGCCGCCGGACCGGGCGACGAACGACTATCGGACGTTTTCGGTCGGTGCGGTGGACGGCAACACGTCGGGCTGGCCGATCGCGAGCTTCTCGTCACGCGGGCCGTCGTACTGTACGCCGGACAGCAGCGCCGCCATCAAGCCGGAAGTCGTCGCGCCCGGCGTGGAAGTACGCTCGTCGGTTCCCGGTGGCGGATACCAGTCGTCCGGCTGGAGCGGCACGTCGATGGCCTCGCCGCACGTGAACGGAACCGTGGCGCTGATGCGCCAGGCGTGCCCGGACCTTCTCCCCGCAGAAATCAAGCAGAGCCTGTTCGATACGGCCGTGGACCTGGGAAATCCCGGCGAAGACAACGACTACGGCTGGGGCATGATCGACGCCTACGCGGCGGTCCAGGAAGCGCTGGCGATGTGCAGCGGTGCGCCGCGGGCGCGGGACGTCTACCTCGAAACGCCGGTGGATGTCGCGGTGGATGTCGCCCTGGACGCGGTCGACTACGACGGCCTGCCCGACCCGCCCGGCGCGCTGACGTACATCGTCACGACGCTGCCGGCTGACGGCACGCTGACCGACGCCGGCAACGGGCACGTCATCGGCGCGGGCGAGCTGCCCTACAGTCTGGTCAACTATGGCAACGTCGTGACGTTTACGCCCGACGCCGGCTACTACGGCACAAGCACGTTCCTGTACAAGGCCAACGACGGAGGCGTCCCGCCGGACGGCGGCGATTCGAACGAAGCCACCGTCTCGGTACTCGTGCTCTACGATCCGCCGACGATCACCACCACGTTGCTGCCGATGGGCGCGGTGGATTGCGAGTACGGCCCGTTCCAGTTGAGCGCGGACCAGGGCCAGCCGGACCTGACGTGGGAAGTCGCCGGAGAAGGCGACTACAGCGAAACCGACCTGGGCAGCAGTCAGTTCGCGTCGGTTGGTACCGCGCAGAACTGGCACGCCGACGATTACGCCTGGAGCTACACGCTGCCGTTTGCCTTCCCGTTCTACGGGAGCCAGTACACGCAGATCTACGTGTGCAGCAACGGGTTCATCAACTTCGGCAGCCCGGATTCCTCGTTCTCGAACAGCGACAGCGGTCTGATCGCCGCGACGCGGATCGCGCCGCTGTGGGACGACCTGCGGACCGATTCGACCGGGTCCGACATCTACATCGATGCGTCAGTCGCGGGGCAGATCACGGTACGCTGGCGGGCGACGACCTACGCCACGGGCGCCAGCGTGAATACCTCCTGCACACTCTACGAGGACGGGCGCATCCGGTTCCACTACGGAAGCGGCAACGCAGGCATCACGCCGACGATCGGAATCTCCAGCGGCGACGGGACGAACTACCTGCTGTCGATGTACGACAACAGCTCGTCGCTGACTTCGGCGAACTCGCTCGAAATCGCGCCGCCGCAACCGCTGCCCGATGGCATCACGCTTTCGCCGACGGGTGTGCTCTCGGGTACGCCGACCGAGTACGGAACGTTCTCGCCGCGGTTCCGCGTGACCGACTCGCTCGATCGCAGCGACCAGACGCAGCTCACGCTGACGGTCCTCCAGACCGGCCCCGCGGGCGACCTGGACGGCGACGGGACGGTCGGGCTGTCCGACCTGGCAATCCTGCTGAGCCACTACGGCGCCACCGGCGGTATGACCTACGCCGACGGCGACCTGGACGGCGACGGCGACGTGGACCTGGCCGACCTGGCCGCCCTGCTGGCCGTCTACGGCGACAGTTGCTGAACCGGCGTCCCACCCCGCCGGCAAACGGGCCGGGCGCCATCCGCGCTCGCTTCGCCCGGCGAACGGGACGACGCGACGCACCAACACACAACGCTGCCCGCCGATCCGCCAGATGCGGATCGGCGGGCGGTTCTTTCCGCGGGTAGTTGCGTGTGCAAAGTCTGATCACCGGTTCGGGATACGGCCGTCGTCTCGTTGGGAACGGGCGGATGTGCTATGATCTACCGGGCAAACGGCTGCGGGAGAAGACGATGTTCGATCGAATCACCTTTGATCCCGACGTCATGGGCGGGCGAGCGTGCATTCGGGGGTTGCGCATCCCTGTCTCCGTGATCGTGGGACAGATCGCGCACGGAGCGACGTTCGAGGAAATCCTCAGCGAGTATCCCGATCTCGAACACGAAGACATTCAGCAGGCAATCGAGTATGCCGCCTGGCTGACGAACGAGCAGGTGCACATCGCGTAAAGGGGGCGGGCGGTGCGACTGCTGGCGGACATGGGTGTGAGCACGGGCGTTGTAGAATGGCTGCGCGCGAGCGGACACGACGCGATCCATTTGCGAGAGGAAGGCCTGGAGCGGCTCAGCGATCGCGCCGTTTTCGAGAAGGCCCGCAACGAAGACCGTGTTGTCCTGACGTTTGATCTTGACTTCGGCGAGATTGCAGCCTTGGCCGGAAACGAGGCGGTCGGTGTCGTGCTGTTTCGCCTGCACAATACGCGTTCCGCGAATGTCATCAGACGCCTTGCGGCGGCGATCGAATCGTGTAGCGCTGCACTGGCAGACGGAGCTGTGGTTCTCGTCGAGGAAACACGTCTGCGCGTTCGGCGGTTTCCGGGACACGGGGATTCCCGCCGCTCGGGATAACCTTGATCGCGGCGAAGGACGCGCCAGCCACGGCGCTGCGTTCGAGAGGTACGTGCCGGACGCAGGACAGTCCCGAGGAGGATGGCGAGTGAGCACGGTAACATCTGAAGTGTCGCAGTTTCCGGAGTTGGGCGCGCTGGTCAGAGTTGATCTTCGAGAGGCGTGGCAGCATGAAGCCAGCGTCTTCACGCCTTGGCTCGCCGAGGAAGCAAACCTCGCCAGACTCGCCGCGGAAATCGGGCTCGAACTGGAGCTTGAAGGCGTCGAAGTTCCGGTGGGGCCGTACTCGGCGGACATCCTCGCCAGAGACGTTGGCACCGGTGACTATGTTGTTATAGAAAACCAGCTGGAGAAGACCAATCACGACCACCTGGGCAAGATCATCACATATTCATCGGTGCTGGACGCTGGGACCGTGGTGTGGATCGCCAGTGATTTCACCGACGAGCACCGAAAGGCGCTCGACTGGCTCAACAATCGCACGGATGACGAGTTGCAATTCTTCGGTATCTGTATCGAACTGTGGCGGATCGAAAACTCACCGCCCGCGCCCCGATTCAACGTTGTCAGCCGACCGGCCAAGATTGCCAAGCCATCCCCCGGAGATGGCGAACTGAGCGAAACGCGCA
>CAYRXN010000378.1:0-13210 GCA_964428275.1 uncultured Planctomycetales bacterium
TCGCCGGCGACGCGCAGCGGGTAGGGGTGGCCCCCGCGGGCCAGACGCAGCGACAGCGCCTGCGTATCCAGGATGGCATAGGCGGCGGTCACGAACTGGGCGTGCGGCAAGTCCTGTTTGACGAGCGCTTCGTGCAGCTCGGCCATCGCCTCGCAGGGCGGGACAATCCGGGCGTCGGGGCCGCTGCCGCGCACCGGTACCAGCGTGCGCCGCAGGAACAGCGACATCAGCCCCGCGGCGGTCCCGTGGCCCATCGCGTCGGCGATGAACAGACCCACCTGGCGGTCGTCGATGGCAAAGACGTCATAGATGTCGCCGCTGACCCACGTGGCCGGCCGGTAGAGGCAGGCGAACGAAACCCGGGCGCTCTCGGGATAGCTCCGGGGCAGGAAGTCCTGCTGGAGCCGCCCGGCCAGCCGCAACTCGTGGTCGATCTCGCTGAAGTAGCGGTTGAGGTGGTTGCCGAGCCGCTGGAGGCGGTCGAGCTCGGTTTCCATGCGCCGGATGACCGGCGCGTAGCGCGCCAGCACGGTCAGGCGGCCGGTGACTTCGGCCGGGCTGATGCCCTCGGGCACGCGGTCGATCAGCTCGCCTTCGACCGCCGGCGCGGTGGGTGGCATCCCCCACACCAGGGCCGTGATGTGCCGATCGCGGGCCTGTTCGAGCAGCATCGTCGCGCGTTCGACTTCGAGCGCCGGGCTGTCGGCGTCGAGCACGCATACCAGCACGTCGACGAACTGCAGGCTCGGCGACTTCGGCGCCGGGTCGGAGCGCACGTACTGCTCGGGCAACCCCTGCCTGCGCAGCAGGTCACGCACGATCTCCGCCTTGGATCGCGAAGGTCCGCACACCAGCACGTGAGGGTAGCAACCTGTGAGCATGGACGATTCCCGGCCAGAGGTACGCGGGCGGTCGGAGCGCACCGCGCGCTTGGCGCTGCGCCCGGATCGGGTGAACCCGCCTCTGGTCCATTCGTCGTACTAACGAACGCCCTTGAATACGTCGGGGGGAATGTCGAGCCGCGTTCCCGGCTTGAGCCCGAGCCTGGCGAACGTGCCTTCGCGCATTTCGAGCGCAAAGATCGCCGGCTCATAAGACGGGAACGTCCGCAACGTCAGCGGGGGCATCGTGTGGACGGTCACGACCTCGCCGTTCATCCGCGCATAGGCGATGTCCAGCGGCGTGATGGTGTTTTTCATCCAGAAGCTCAACAGCTGTTCGTCCGGAAACACGAACAACATGCCGCGATCGTCCGGCAGCTGTTCCGCCGGCACCCACATCAGCCCCTCCTCGCGGGTGTCGGGCGTGACCGCGAGCCAGACCGTGATCGGATGGTCGTGGACGCGGATCACCGCGGTGGGAAGCCCGTCGAGGGGGAACTTCCGCCGGGCGGTACTCGATGCCTGTGATTCGGAATCCCCCGGCGAGCCGATGCACCCGAAACCGCTGATGACGACCGGGATGGACAAGAGCACTCCAATCCGCATGATGCTGAGGGCTTGCGATCGCGACACGGCGTTTCCTCACGCTGGCTGGTAAGCTACCCCATTATGTGCGCGGACCCGCCGGCGGCAAGCTGAAATCGGCCAACGCCTGCCAGGGGAAGCCGCTGACCGATAAAGAGAGTCCTGCCGATGACGAACGATGGCATCCTCAATTTCAACAAACCCGTGGGCATCACCAGCGCCAAAGCGCTCTACCGCGTTCGCAAGATCACGCGCGTGCGCAAGAGCGGCCACGCCGGTACGCTCGATCCCGGAGCCGACGGCGTCCTCGTGCTGTGCCTCGGGAAAGCGACCAAGCTCACCGAAGCGCTCATGGACCAGCCCAAGGTCTATCGGGCCAGGGCGCGGCTCGATGTAACCAGCGAGAGCTTCGACAGCGACCGGCCGTTGGTCGAGGTGCCGGTGGCCACGATCCCGGACCCGGACGACGTGCGGGCCGCGTGCGCGCGGTTCGAGGGAACGATCGAGCAGGTTCCCCCGGCGATCAGCGCCATAAAGGTCGGCGGCCGGCCGGCTTACAAGCGACAGCGGGCGGGCGAGGAGGTTGTGTTGCGGTCCCGCCCCGTTCGCATTTACTGGATCGCCGTGCGGCGCTACGAGTGGCCCCGCCTCGACTTCGAGATGGCCTGCGGCCGCGGCACCTACGTTCGGGCGCTGATTCGCGACCTGGGGGCCGCCCTCGGCACCGGCGGCTGCCTGACCGCGCTGACGCGAACGCGGGTCGGGCCGTTCGGTCTGGACGAGGCGGTCACGTTCGAGACGCTCGAGTCCGCCGGCGACTGGCGCCGCTACCTCGTGCCGCTGGAGGATGCCCGAGCCCTGCTCGCCCGGCGGCCGATTCCGGTCCCGGCGCGACCGGACTGACACGCCGGCGGGGGGCGTCCCGGGTGTCGGCAACGTCCACCGTCCCATAATGCCGCCGGCAACCTGTGTGCGGGAAACGCTTTGAGAAGATTATCAAGTTCTCGGTTGACTTCTGGCCCGCCCGCCGGCGAATATGGTACTTGGCGGCGGTCATCGGTCCGCTACAATCTCACGGGTCGTGCAGCCGCAGTTTTTGCGAGTAGATCGGGGAATGCCTCCCACGCCGCATGTGGGAAGACGGAAAGCGAGGAGGGAAGCTGTGAGGAAGCACATGTGGGGAGCGGGCCTGCTGCTGGTGGCGCTCTGCTCGGCAACCGCGTTCGCCGACTTCAGCGGCGATTACGCACCAGACAACTGGAACTTTTACACGGATTCGACCGGTACCGGAACGCTGACCGCCGACGAGATGTTTGTGACCGGCATCGACGACGGAACGACCGGGTACACCGAGTACTGGATCGTCGCGGCCAACGACGGGGACATCTCCTTTTTCTGGGAGTACACCTCGGACGACCTGCCGGGCGAAGACTACGCCTTCTACGCCCTCAACCTGAGCGAAGTCCTGCTGTCCGACACCAGCGGCGATTCCGGCTGGATCACGCTGCCGGTCAGCGCCGGCGACACGATCGAGCTGGGCGTGCGCTCCCTCAACGGAACCGGCGGGCCGGGTTACCTCCGCGTCACGAACTTCGTGCCCGAGCCTTCCACGCTCGCGCTGCTCGGACTGGGCATGATCACGCTGCTGCGGCGGCGCTAGTCGGGCGAACACCCGCAATACGTACGCACTCATACGGCCTGGGGCTGTTGCATACGGCTTCGGGCCGTTTCCGTGCGCCGGTCCCGCCGGTGCGCGACCCTGCCGGCGAAATCGCACTATAATCGCCGCACGGGGCGGCGAGGCGCGAGCCGCGGCGCGCTCCATGAGTTTTTCTGTGGCGTGTGTTCTTGCCGGTCGTGGTCGCGGGTCTGGAGCGTGTGCATGCCTCCTGGTGGTCCGTCAACGTCAGCGCCCCGGAAACGGCCGCGCTGGAAGCGCCGTGTGCTTTTCGGTGTGCCGATCGTGACGATCGCCGCCGTATTGACGTTGGGCGGCGCGATGACGTGCCGGCCGGCGTGGTACCGGCCGGCCTCGATCGACTACGCCCACCTGGAGGACGACAAACACGCCGAGTTCGACCTGGAAAACCGGATCAGCCGGGGGCTCAACCGCGGGCAGCCGGTCGAGATCGAGCTGGAGGAGGCCCAGGTGAACCGCTGGATCGCCGCCCGCGACGAGCTCTGGCCCGGCGACGTGCCCTCGCTCGATCCGCTCGAGCGGCCGCAGGTCTCGTTTCTGGACGACAACCGGGTACGGCTCGCGGCCCTGGTATCGCGCGGCGGCCTGCGCAGCGTCGTGTCGGCCACGTTTCGACTGGCGGTGGCTGGCGACGAGGTGGTGATCGAACAGGCGCGGCTGCGGGCGGGGCTGCTGCCGGCGCCCCGGGGGCTGGTGACAGAAGTCCTCCGGCGGGCCGCCCCGCAACTGCACCTCTCCGAGGAAGCGCTTCGTCGGGGGATCTTCCGGGTTCCGGCCGAAGGCGTGTGGCACAACGGGCGGCGGCGTTTCCGCATCACGAACATCACGATCCGCCACGGTGTGGCCCGCGTGCGCATGGAGCCGCTGTAGGCACCACCGGCCCTGCGGGGGAAGGCCGCCGGGGCGCTTATCGGGTACACTGCCACCCTGATCGGGTGCCCGCAGCCCGCGGCCGCCAGCGCGGCCGGCGGACGCGGGCGGGTCGCAATATCGGGGTGTCGGCAGGCCGCGGCATCGGCTCGCGTCAGAGCACCGGCGCGGCGGCCCCGCGGAGGTATACCAGTGGTCGTAGGCGAACTCACCGAAGAAACCCAGTTGCTCGTCGTCGGCGGCGGTCCGGGCGGATACGTCGCCGCGCTCAAGGCCGCCGACCTGGGCGTGCAGACAACGCTCGTAGACGCCAATCCCGTGCTCGGCGGCGTCTGTCTGCGCCAAGGCTGCATCCCGTCGAAGGCCCTGCTGCACGTGGCGCACCTGATCACCCACGCCGCCGAAGCGGAGACGCTGGGCGTCTCGTTCGGCAAACCCAGGATCGACGTGGACAAGGTACGCGCCTGGAAACAGTCCGTCGTGGACAAGCTCTGCGGCGGCATCAGCACGCTGGCGAAAAAACGCAACGTGTGCGTCGTGCGCGGCCACGCCGTATTCGAGGACTCACGCACCGCGCGAATCGAGGGCGAAGGCGTTCGGCGGCTCAAGTTCAAACACGCGATCGTGGCGACCGGCTCGCGCGTCGCGACGCTGCCCGAAACGGTCTTGCCGCGCGACTGCTTCATCGACTCGACCGGCGCCCTCGAGCTCGAACGCGTTCCCAAAACGCTGCTCGTGGTCGGCGGAGGATACATCGGACTCGAGCTGGGCCAGGTGTACGCGGGTCTGGGCAGCAAGGTCACCGTGATCGAGATGCTCGACCGCATCGCCCCGGGGGCCGACGATGACCTCGTCCGCCCGTTGGCGGCTCGGCTCAAGAAGCAGTTCGCCGCGATCCACACCGGCGCCCGCCTCGAAGGTGCCAGGAAGACCGCCAAGGGCGTCGAGGTGACGTTCACGCGCAAGGGCAAGACGCACGTCGAGACGTTCGAGTGCGTGCTCGCGTCGGTCGGACGCCGGCCGAACACCGACAACGTGGGCCTGGAGCATACGAAGGTCAAGCTCACGCAGGCGGGATTCGTCGAGGTGGACCTCCGCCGGCAGACCGCGGACAAACGCATCTACGCCATCGGCGACATCACCGGCAACCCGATGCTCGCCCACAAGGCCTCGCACGAGGGGATCGTCGCGGCCCAGGCGATTGCCGGCGACGAGTCCGCCGCGTTCGAGCCACGCTGCATTCCCGCGGTGGTCTACACCAGCCCTGAGATGGCCTGGTGCGGGCTGACCGAGGCCGAGGCGAAATCGCAGGGGATCGAGATCAAGATCGGCAAGTTTCCGTGGGGGGCCAGCGGACGGGCGATCGCCATGGGGCGGCCTGAGGGCGTCACGAAAGTCATCGCCGACGCGCAGACGCGGCGCGTGCTGGGCGTCGGCATCGTCGGCGAACACGCCGGCGACCTGATCGCCGAAGCGGCACTGGCGATCGAGATGGGCGCCGAAGTCGAGGACCTCGCCATGACGATCCACCCCCACCCCGCCACGAGCGAGACGATCATGGAAGCCGCCGAAGCGGTCTTCGGCAAATCGATCCACGCGCCGCGTTAACAAGCCCGGCGGGCGAGGAAAAGGGGAAACGAGGGACTGAGGGATTGAGGGACTGAGGGACTGAGGGACTGGGGCAACGACGTGGCGGACGGCCATTCGCCATTCGCCATTCGGCATTCGCCATTCAGCATTCGCCATTTACAGGCAACGAGGCAACAAGGGACTGAGGGATGGGGGGACCGAGGGACTGAGGGACTGGGGCAACGACGTGGCGGACAGCAATTCGCCATTCGGCATTCGCCATTCGTCATTCAATCAGGCATTGAGGCGGCGGATGATCGCCATGTGTGGGTTGCGGGTGATTGCGGCTGTCACGGCGGCCGGGCTGCTCGCGGGTTGCGCGGGCAGTTCGGGGGGGCGTCTTCGGGCCGCTGGCCGGCACGGGGCGGACGGCAACGCCGAGGCCATACCGCTGCCCGAACGCATGCGGCAGACCTATCCCGATTTGCGGTCGGGGCGGTTTCTGGTACTCGCCGACTTCAACACACCCCGGCAGGCCGACCTCTTTCGCATCGTGGGCGCAAGAGGCCTGTCCGGGCTCCAGCCGGCAATCACACGCGAGCACTGCATCGAGGCGACGGGGCCGGGTGGGCTGGCAGCCACGCTGACCTCCGCGCGCGACGTGCTCCGGCTCGACGGCGTTCGATCCGAGTCGCCCACGCTGCCCCGTGACTGGCGCGGCTTCACCCTGTTGCTCGTGAACATCTGCGGACCGCCGGACGGGTTGACGCTCGATTTCGCGATCCACAGCGGGACCGAGCATCCGCTGCGCTGGTCGCGGCGGGTGTTCGTCCGGCCGGGGTGGCACCTCTACCGCTACGACCTCGACCGGGTCGGGTCCGCGATCGACCTCGCGGACGTGCGGGCGCTCTCCTGGCAGGCGCCGCAACTTGCCCGCCCCGCGACGCTCTATTTCGATGACATCATCCTCGCCGACAACACGGAGCTGCTGACCGGCGCCGACGGCGCGGCGCAGGCGCTGTACGTTCGCAAACGCGGCCGCCACCTGGTGGTCGGGTCGGAGGGCCGCTTCGAGCTGGCGCTGGCCGAGGGCGTGATCGTCGCCTGGCGCGCTCCCGGCGCGCGAGGCAACCAGACGGTCGCCACGGGGCTCGGACCCTGGCCGGTCCCGCTGGTCGAAGGGTGGCAGCGGTCTGCCCGCCCGCTCGTGTACGACGATCCCGCGTTGTTCGCTTCGTGGGGCCGGCGCGTCCGGGCCACGCAGCGCGTGATCGAGGCGTCGCCGCTGCGGGTCGTGGTCGAGGGCCGCTGGCGCTTCGTCCCGGCCGGGGGCGCCGCGAACGTGGCCGCGGCCGCGCCGGCGCACCGCTGGCGATACACGATCTACGCGGACGGCCGCGTCTATGTGCGCAGCGCGTCCGGCGGACCGGCGGCGAACTGGCCGGCGCCGCTGGCGGGCTGGGCGGTCGCGCTCAACGGGCGCGCCGGTTTCGTGCGGGTTGCGAAGCCGGTGCCGGCATCCCCGGCCGGTCGGCAGCCACGTTACGTGTTGCTCACGCAGCGTGAGGATGGCCGCCCCGACCTGCTGTGGGTGCCGCACGAGCCGGAGGCGGCCCGCTTGCAGGTCGGCGTCGTGTCGCCGGACGAACGGCGATTGGCGGTGCTCATCGGGCAGACGGCCACGGACGGGCCGGTCCGCGCGACCCACCTGCTGCGACTGTGGCCGGCGGATATCGACGATGCGAGCCGGGCCGCGGCGCTGGCGGCGCCGTATCAGCATCCGGCCGCGATCGAACCCACGCGGGGCCGCGTCATTCGAGACGCCCCCGGCGATGCCGACCACGACGGCTTCAACGAGGCCGAAGGCTGCTACGAGCTGGCGCCCGACGGCGGCGTGCTGCGGGCAACGCTGGTCCCGGAAACGCCGCTGCTCTTCCGGCCGGTCGTGCGGGTTCACGGCACCGGCGGAAAGACCTGCTGGGCATACGCCGACGGCCTGGTGCTGCGCGACGCCGCGCGCGACGCCGCGGGGAACCTCCTGATCGTCGTCCCGCGGGTCGTGGATGGGCCGATGCACCTCGAAGTCAACGTCGCAAACAAGTGACGACGCAACCCACGGGCCCACGACCCGGGCGGACGGGGCACCGGCTCGCGCCCGATGGTCGCCGCCCGCCGAGAACGACGGGGGCCACAAAACGCGCTTCCGCTGGTCCTCGGGCACGAAAACAGGGCGAGACGAGCGCAACGCCCGTGCCGCCCTGCTCGGTGTTTTTCGTGACGCGGCGCGCGCCTATTCGGCCAGGATCGGGCCGGCGCCGGCGTATCCCGTCAGATAGAGAAACTGGCTCTGGGTGATGATCGGGATGTAGAGCGTCCGGGCCTGGTCGATGTCGTCCTGGAACTCTTTGAGACGATCGAGGCGGTGATCGCTGAGGCTGTGAATGACCGGCGTTTCCGGCCGGTTGCCGGGGACGGTCGGCACGCGCGGGCCGGTGCCGATCACGAGGAAATCGGTGGATTCGTCCACCTTGTCCACCACCTGTCCGCCCCAGGCGCGGATGATCGCGCCGACCTTTTCCACGCCGTCGAAGTCGGTGGTGCCGTCGTAGTCGAGATCGAAATCACCGCGGACGACGAACTTGGGCTTGCGGCCCCGCTCGTAGGCGATGTTGACGATGATGTCGCCTTCGACGATCGGCCGTCCGCGGGTGGCGCGTTCGACGCGGCATTCGGCGGTCGTGGGCGAAGTGCTCGTAACCTTGATCGATGCCTTGCCGCGGAAGTCGTTACTGCGGTTTTCGCCCGTGGGCGAGAAGACCTCGAACGACATGCCGGGGCGGATACCGTCTTTCGAACCGATGCTGATGTAGACCACGTCGCTGCCGGGAATGGCCCGCAGGATGCGGCCGTCAGCCTTGGTGAGGATGGCGTAAGGATGGAACCCGCCGGGCTTGAGCTCCTGAATCTTCGATCTCAGGTCGCTGATCTGATTCGTCAGCCGGGCCAGCTCGATATCGTAGTCGCGTTCCTTGGCCTGGAGCGTCTTCTTGAGGTTGCTCAGCTCCTCGGCGAGCGCGTCGGCGTCGGCCTGCTGTTTGGCGAGCTGCTCATCCTTGGCGGCCAACTGGTCGGATTTCTCCTTTTCGAGGCGGGCCATGTCGTCTTTCAGTTCGGCGACCTGCTGCTCGAACTCGTCGCGGACGGTCTTGAGCCCTTCCTTGGCGGTCTGGGCTTCGAGCCGGGCTTCGGCCAGGTCGGTGGCGAGTTGCTTGTTCTCGGCGCCGAGCGCCTGATAGGCCTTGTGCAGGTTCTTGAGGGCGGTGAGCAACGTATCGCCGGACTCGATCGTGCCCGGGCTCTGCTTGGCGATATCCTGGAGCAGCTTGTTGGCGGCCTGCGAAATGGCCGGCCAGACGGCGTCACGTTTGCCGGTTATCAACAGGGCCATGTCTTCGAGGTGCTTGTTCATGACCGCGAAGACCTGGCCGTTCTGCGCGCCGGCTTCCTGCTCGTAGTACGCGGGTGGCGAGCCGTACTTGCTGATCGTCTTCTTGGCCCGCTCGTTGGCGCTTTGCAGGTCTTTGTTGGCGGTCAGCTGCCAGACGAAGCCGCCGAGCGATGCCACCGCGATGACCACGAAGGCGATCAGGCCATACAACATCCCGTTTCCACCGCGGGCCGCTACCGGTCGACCGGCCATGCGCAATCTCCTGTGCTGTGATTCGCCGTATTCACAGGCCCTGCCCCCGTTGGGGCCGCTGTTTCCCTTCGGGTTGCCGCTGGCCTGGTTTTGGCGGTTCAGTATGCTGGAAGCGACGCACGTTGTCAAAAGGCTGCGCGGGCCTGGCCGCGGCACACCGCGGCCGCAGGAGACCCGGGGTCGCGGCTTGACCGGACCGGTCGGTTGTCGCCAAGATGCCGTCCGGAACCACGCGACGTTCCCGCAGGAAGGCACGCCATGAGCAAGTCCATCAAGAACCTGAAGTTTGAAGAAGCGATGCGCCGTCTGGATGAGATCGTCGAGGCGATGGAGTCGGGCGAGATCGGGATCGAGGAGTCCATCGGCCGCTACGAGGAGGCCATGAAGCTCGCGGCCCACTGCCGGCAGATCCTCGACAAGGCCGAGCAGCGCATCCGCAAGATCCAGGTCGACGCCCAGGGCCGGCCCCAGGCCGAGCCGTTCGAACCGCCCGCCGAACCCGCCGCCGACTCGCAACCGCCGGCCTGATGTTTACTGCGGCGCAGGAATCTGGTGCCCGTCCCCGGCGTTCGCGGCCGGCGGTTCGCCGTGCGCCGCTGGGGCCCGGGCGCGCCCTGCTGGGCAGCGTGGTGGATGTCATCTGGCCCCAGACGTGCGCCGCGTGCGGGGCGTGGATCCCCGGCGATCTCGGGTTGCTCTGCCCGGACTGCCTCGCCGCGCTGGAAGCCGCCGCGGCGCTGCCGAGCTGCCCCCGCTGCGGGCGGACGGCCTCTCCCCTGAGCATGTTCAACGGGCGGTGCGGACTGTGCCGGCACGAACACCACTGGAACGTCGCCGGCATCGCGCGGATCGGCGAGTACCACGTCGCTCCGCTGCGCCGACTGTTGCAAACCATGAAGTTCCGAAGACCCGACCGCGCCGCGGCCGTGTTGGGTACGTGGCTGGCCCGCGCGCTGCGTCGCCAGCCCTGGGCCGCCGAAATCGATCTCTTCGTCCCCGTTCCGATGCACTGGTTGCGGCGACTGCAACGCCCATGCGATCACGCGCGCGTGCTTGCCGAAGCCGTCTCGCAGCGCTTGCGGGTGCCCGCGCGCCGGTCGGCGGTGCGGCGGAAGGCGTACGCGCCCAGCCAGACGCGGACACGCTCGCGAACCGAACGGTTTCGCAACGTGCGGGGCTGTTTTGGAGCGTCCCGGCGTCCCGCCGTCGCCGGCCGAACCGTTTGCATCGTTGACAATCTGGTGGTGACCGGCGCCACGTTGCACGAGGTCGCGAAAGTCCTGCGCCGCGCGGGAGCCCGGCGCATCTACGCGGCCGTCGCCGCCCGCTCCGCGCCCGCCGGCGATCGAGAGGTCAGAATCGCCACCGCGACCGGAGCCGGGGCTTCCTGAGCCCGGAGCGTTTCCCCGCTTCGATCGTTGCGGCAGCCGGCAGGAAACCGGCCCGCGCTTCCGCTGCGCCCGGGGGCACGCGCCGTCAGTGCGTCAGCGCATACAGCACGATGTTGGCCGCCAGTCGGCGGGCATCCTCGGTCAGATAGCCCCGGCAGTTGTAGCAGACGTGCCCGTCGAGGCCGCAGCCGATCGCGTAGGGGCTGTAGACGATCGCCAGCCGCCCGTCGAGCTCCAGGCCCCACAACTCGGGGTGTTTGAGGTCCGGGTTCTCGGCCAGCGCGGCCGGCTTGTAGCCGATCGTCTCCAGCCGGTACCCCGGTCGGCCGCGGTAGATCGGGTGGTCGGGCGGGAGCTTGCGCAGTTCGGCCTCCGGGAACATCTGTTTGACCAGCGCCCGAAACGCCGCGTCGAACGCCTCGCGCCCGCAGCAGGCGTCGGCAAACAGGAATCCGCCGCGGCGCAGGTGCGCGGCCAGCGCGGTGCGTTCCCGGGCGGACAGCTCGAAATGGTAGTGCCCGGTCATGTAGAGGATGGGGCAGACGCGCAGGTCGGCGTCGGTCAGCCGCACGGGCTTGTAGCGCGTCACGACGTCCATGTGCAGGTTGTCGCGCAGATACTCGGCGAACTTCACCAGCGCCTGGGGGTCCGGGTGCCAGTCGCCGTCGTAGACGATCTGGGCCAGCCGCAGCGCGTCGCCCGGCGGGGGGGCCTTGGCGGTGTCCTCGAGCTCGCCCGGCAGAGTCACCACGTCGAGCCGGTCGCGCAGCGCCTGCCGGCCGATGGCGAACGCGGCGATGTTGGTGCCCAGCTTCAGGGCCTGCTCGCTGAGGGTCGGCACGTCGCCCTGCTCCCACAGACACGACAGGTCGCGCGGGCTGAAGATCACGCTCGTTCGGCAGCCCACGTCGAGTCCCAGCAGGCCCGCCGGCTTGAGATCGTAGTAGGCGCTGTAAACCGGGTGGCCGGGGTCGAGCTCGTGCAGCGGCACGCCGGGAAAGGTCTCGGCGCAGAAGCGCTCGAACCCCTCGATAAACTCCTTGCGCCCGCAACAGGCCTCGGCCAGCAGCGTGCCGCCCTGTTCGACGTACTTGCGCATCTTCTGGCGCTGACGCGCGTTCCAGCGCGGAAAGTGGTGGCCCTGGAAGTAGAGCAGCGGGGCGGCCAGCCACTGCTCGAGCGGGGCGTCGAAATCCACCACCTGCCAGCTCGTGGGTTCGCCCAGCTTGCCGCCGACAAACGAGATCAGGTGCTCGACGTCGTGGCGGTCGGGGTCCCAGGCGTCGTCCTCGGACCAGCGCAGTTTCTGAATCAGCAGCGGCTTGCGGCCCTTGGCCAGAAACAGGACGGCGAACGACGTGTCGATCACGCCGTTACCCCAGGTGCCGTCAGCGCTTTGGGCGTGCACGAGGAAGTCGGCCCCCTCGCGATACCAGTCGTGGGTGCCGAAGTAGCGCCGGCCCGAGAGGATGCCGCAGCGCTCGACCGCGTAGAGCCAGTAGTAGACGTAGGCCCGTCCGCGGCGGGGGTTCTCGGCGGGGTGGAAGTTGTCGGCCAGCCAGGTGAGTCCGCGGGCCAGCGGCCGACTGGCCTTGTACGTGCCGCAGCCGGGTGCCGCCCCGTTGCGAAAGCCGTGCTCCTGGCTCACCGCCGTCGAGCTGCCGAGGATCAGCAGGTCGGCCACGCCGGCGGCGGTCATGCTGCCGTAGCTGTTGCCGCTGTTGCGATACGACCAGCCGCCGTCGGGTTTCTGGTAGCGGACGAGCCGGTTGCGGGCGGTCTTCCAGACCCGCGGGGCGATGCGCACGCCGGCCTGGGCGGCGGCGTGGAGCCCCAGCAGCGCAAACTGCGTATTGGAATGATCGTAGGTGCCGCCGCGGATTTCGTACGACCACAGCCCGTTACGCCGCTGGGCCGAGACGAGCCACTGCGCGGCCTCCGCGATTTCGGCGTGGTACTTCTCCGCGTCGGCGGCCGCCAGCACCATCGTCTTGAGCGACACCACGTACACGTACCGGTTGCCCAGCTTGCGGATCGACTGAAGCGCGGCGGCCACCGCCGGCGAGGTGGGCGCCTCGCCCGCCTGAAGCAGTGCGAGCGTGACCAGGCACGTGACGCCGCCCGCGTAGCGGTGGCCCGTCATCTCCGTCCACGTTCCGTCGCGCAACTGGTGGCGCTTGAGCGCGCGGACGCCCTGATCGAGTGCGCGCCGGACCTCTTTTCCGGTGACCTCCGCCCGGGTCGGGATGACCGGCAGCAGCGCCAGCGCCGCCGCCGCAACCAGCGGGTGCACGTGTATGCGCCGGGAGATGTCGCGGGCCGTGCTCATGCTCTGCACAGTATACGCGCTGCCGGTGGGGCCCGCGGCTTGGGCCATCCGGATCACAACGAACCTGCCCTCCGGCCCGGAGCAAACACCGACCGGCTTCCCGCGACCGCACTATGCTCCCAGTTGCTCCCGGATCAGCGGCTCGAAACCGCCCTTGACGATCAGTTCCTGCGCCACGCGGCCCAG
>CAYRXN010000379.1:0-6528 GCA_964428275.1 uncultured Planctomycetales bacterium
TCGCGTTCGACGAGGTAGCCGTTGAGCGTGCCCAGGAATTGGAACGTGCCGAGTACGTCGGCCGAGCCGGAGGTCGGGTCGATCGAGTCATACCAGAACTCGTAACCCAGATCGGCGATGCGATAGACGCCGGTAAGCGCGCCGGTGCCCTCGAACGGCGTCAACACGCCGATGCGCGTGTCGATCTCGGGGTTGATCGCCGGTCCGCGGGTACCGTCGTTTTCGGTGCCGGCGAGCGTCAGCAGCACCGTGGCGGTCTCGGCCTGGATGCCCGGTCCGCCCTCGTTGCTGCCAGTGGCATCGACGTTGATGAGCTCGACGACCCCGCCGGCGATATCGAAGCGCAGATCGAGGAAGCTCTCGATCCCCCCCATCGTCACGGGCGTCTGCCCGTCGACGGGAACGAGGCTGCGCACGCCGTTGTCCGGATCACCGTCGAGGTCGAGTCGCGGTCCGCCGAGGTAGTCCACGCCCATCAGCGGCATCTGGCCGGTGAAGGGAATCGGCACCGAGCCCCGATGAAACAGGAAGCTCAGCGAGCCGAACTCGTTGGGCTGGAACATCGGCGTCCCGACGCCGACGAACTGGATCTCCGGGCCGTCGTCGGCCGTACCGGCCAGGCGGTCGCCGTCGTAGAAGGTTCCGTCGATCCCCGGTCCGGGCAGCGGCGTGACCGCACGCTCCGATCCGGGCCAGTTGCGCACGTTGACCCCCGTCAGCAGCGTGAGCTTGTCCGCCCCCGCGGTCGCAACGAGAAACGCCGAACAGATCACGACCACGACTGTACGTGTGGTAGTTGTCATCATCTTCTCCCTTTCCCCCCCAAGCGGGTTCTTCCATCGGCTCCACGGCGGCGGACGCGCCGCAGCGTCGCGCCACGCGGCCGGCACGCCGAAGGAGAACCGGGGCCTCTGGTGTTTGCGTGTTCGTTCGCGCGCACACCCGCCGGCGGCCGCAGGCTCAGGGCCTCGGGCCGCGAATCGGCCGATCAGTCTGGGAATGCTTCGCGAACACCTGCCGTCTGCTCGTACCTCGGTGCCCGCACGAGCAGGCCCGAGGCGCTACCGGAACGAACAACCCCGGTACACGATCACGAAATCAGCGCAGGCTGGGAGAAAGGGGGCGCACGGTTGACGGAAACCGCCCGCCGAAGAAGGAGAAAACGCGGCGGCAGCCAGGCCGTCGCAAACGCCGCCAGGGCGGACCACGCGGCCCGCCGCCGGTGGCGCGAGTGGCGCCGCGAGCAGGAAGTCGCGGTCGGGTTGAGCGATTGGGGAAGTCTGCGCCGCGCGGCGGCCGCTCCGCTACCCACGAAGAGGACGCACCACGCGTTCGGGTTGTCGATGCCGCGGACGGCGACCTGCCGCAACACGCCGGCGTGCAGCAGCACGACCGCCATCGTGACGGCGAGCACGCCGCCCCGCCCGCCGCGCACCCGCAGCCACGCGACGTCGAACAGCTTGAGGATGAAGACGATTTCGGAAACGGCGAGAACCGCCAGGCGCAAGGCCGACGCCTCGCCAACGACCAAGCCCCGCCACGCCAACAGCAGCGCCGGGGCGTGCCCGAGCACCATCACGCCCCAGAACAGCCGCCGGGCGGCCGTGCTGCGGGACGATGGGTTGGCGTTTTTCCGGGTTTGCATGGGTCGACCTTTCGCGACGCGGCCCACCGCGCGGGGCCGGTCGCCGGCTCTTTCCCGCCGCGCAGGATACGCAACCGCCGCGGCGAATCAAGCGACCCGACCGGAAAAATGTGTGTGCCGACCTGTTAGGGCAGGTGCAGGTTGCCTCTGGAACCGCCGATTGGAGCGGGCGTTTTCCTTGTTGCGAGCAGCCTTGCCCTCGGCCGGAGCAGTCGCCCCCCCGCTGGTTCAGACCATGGTCACGTATGGCGGTGTTTGGCCCGGAACCACGCAAGAAACGCGACGTTTCCGCCCGGCCGATGTTCGCGGCGCCCGAGCGCTGGATCCTGCCGGCCCCCGTCCTCTCGCCTCAAGGGGGGGAGTACCGCTTCCCGGTTCGGCCGGACCCTGCTGTCGCTGCACCGCGCGACCTTCAGGCCCGCGGCTTCTCATCGGGACTCGTTTGCTTTCTGCCCCACCGTCTTGTTGCTTCCGTCCCGTTGTCCCTGAGTCCCTTCGTCCTTCAATCCCCTGGTCCCTCGGTCCCTCCGGTCGCGTCCGAACCACGCGGGCCATGTTCGCATGGTCCCCTGCGCGAGACCCGGCGCTACGGCGCCGGGGCCGAGGACGGCTCTGGCTCGGATCGCGCCCCGCCCACATACCCCAGCGATTCGAGCTTGCGGAACAGCTCATCCGGCAAGTCCGAAATCTTCGGCGATCGCGGGTAACGCTCGCGGAACCGCTTGAGCAGGCCGCGCGAGAACTTCAGGTCACGAATACAAGCCCGGACCACCGGCGAACGCTTGTCGCGCACCGCGGCGTGTTCGGTCGGATCCTGCTCGAGATCGAACACCGCCCCACGGTCGCTGGAGAGGTCCCACACGATCTTGCGCTCCAGCCGCCGAAAGGACTCGAAATGGTGTCCCCACGTATCCAGCTCGCTGATCGCGGGATCGTCGCGGTCGGTCTTGCCACCCGCAAACAGCGGCGCCAGGCTCTGCCCCATCAGCCGCGGCGGCATGAAGTCCGCGAGGTCCAGCACGGTCGGCAGGATGTCTACCATCCGGGCCTGCTGGGCGATCCGCAACCCCGCCGGCACGCGGCGCGGAAACCGCACGATCAGCGGAACGCGGATCAACTCGTCGAACAGCGTGTTGCGATGCCCCTTGAGGCCGTGCTCGAAGAACGCGGTGCCGTGGTCGGCGGTCACGATGACCACGCTGGAATCGAGCAGCCCCCGGCTGCGCAGGTCGTCGATGATCTTGCCGAAGTGCATGTCGGTCCAGGCGATCTCGCCGTCGTAGAGCGCGATGAGGTGTTCGAGGTCGCGCCGCGGCATGTCCTTGTTGATCTTCGGATCGAAGAAGAACCGCTCGCCGGTCACCGGGCCGGTGTAGTCCGGGTCGAACTTCTTGTCGAACGGCGGCGGCGGAATGAAGTCGAAATGCACGTCCCACATGTGAATGAACATGAAAAACGGCTTGCGCTCATTTCCGGCGAGCCATTTCTGCACCGCTTCGAGCACGCGCGGGTTGGTGATGTCGCGGTCCATCGCCTCCCAGATCTTCGAGCCCTCGACCGTGCCGGTTTTCTCCGCCGCCGCCTTCATCAACCCCGCGTACGAGGTGCAGTCGATGTACTGGTCGAACCCCTGGTCCAACCCGAAGACCGGGTGCAGGTAGGGCCCCGAGAAGAACCCGACCGTGGCGTACCCGGCGTCGCGCAGCCGCTCGGCGAGCGTGTAGTACTTGTCGTGCAGCCGCCGGTCGGTATTGGTGCAGCCATGCACCGAACAGGCGACGCCGGTAAACAGCGACGCATGCGCCGGCAGCGTCCACGACGAGGCGCTGATGGCGTTTTCGAACAGGGCCCCCTCGCCGGCGAAGGCGTCGATGTTCGGGCTCGTCGCGCGGGCGTAGCCGTAACAGCCGAGATGGTCCGGGCGAAGCGTGTCGATCGAGAAAACGATGATGTTCGGACGCGGTCCGGTGGGCTTCACGTTCTCCAGCGCCGCGGATTGTGCCCCTTTGTCGGGCTGCTTTTCGCACCCCGCCAGCAGCACTCCCCCTGCCAGAAGCAACACGCCAACCCGAATCCCTGCCTTCATCGACCGACCTCCTGAGTCCGGCGACGCGACGCGGCCAACGCGCTTCGCAGTTCCGGGCGCCGCCTGTCGGCAAGTATGCTAACACACCGCCCTGCCCAGCGTCAGGGTCGCGTGGGTGGATCGCACCTCGGGTGCCATCCTGGGTGCCATGCCCAAGCCTCGGCGCGGAGATGCCCGCGCCCCCACGAAGCCGCGCGCCATGCCCGCGCGCCTCCGCGAAGCGCCTCGGGCACCGGGCCGACCGGCCCCGCCACGATCAAGCACCCGATCGCGCGGCGGTCGTTTCCACCGTCCCACGGTGCGGGCCCTGCCAAAACGGCGTGACCGGCGCGGCGAATGTGCATCTGTATCTCCTTGCACTGCCAGCGGTTAGCGATGCGCGCCTCATTGGCATACCACTTGCAACACACCGGGTGCAAACGCGCACGACTTGAAATGAAAGAGGGTATATACCGATGCAAGCTGATCGATTCACGATAAAGGCCGCCGAGGCGATCCAGGCCGCGCAACAGCGGGCCCAGTCGCTCGGCAACCCGGAGGTCACGCCGCTGCACCTGCTCGATGCGCTGCTGTCCGAACAGGCCACCGGCGAGGGCGGCATCATCACGCCGCTGCTGGAGAAGGCCGGCGTGCCCGTCGCCCAGGTCCGCTCGATGGTGGACGCGGAGCTGGGCCGGCTGCCGAAGCAGACCGGCGGCTCGCTCGCCGCCCACCGCACGTTTTCCGAGGTGCTCAACCAGGCCGACGAGCTGGCCCGACAGATGAAGGACCAGTACATCTCGACCGAGCACCTGCTGCTGGCCCTGACCGAAGTCCCCAGCGACGCCCGCGAGATCCTGCGCATCAACGCCGCCGGCAAGGACGACATCCTCGCCGCCCTCAAGGAGGTCCGCGGCAGCGCGGCGGTCACCTCGCAGAATCCCGAAGACACCTATGAACCGCTCAAGCGCTATGGGCAGGACCTCGTCGAACTGGCCCGCCAGGGCAAGCTCGACCCGGTCATCGGCCGCGATGAGGAGATCCGCCGCTGCATGCAGGTACTCGCCCGGCGTACCAAGAACAACCCCGTGCTCATCGGCGAAGCGGGCGTGGGCAAGACCGCGATCGTCGAGGGGCTGGCCCAGCGCATCCTCGCCGGCGATGTGCCGCAGGCGCTCAAGGACAAACGCATCGTCGCGCTCGACATGGGCGCACTGATCGCCGGCGCCAAGTACCGCGGCGAGTTCGAAGAACGCCTCAAGGCGGTGGTCAACGCGGTGGTCGAGTCCGCCGGCCAGGTGATCCTCTTCGTCGATGAGCTGCACACGATCATCGGGGCCGGCAAGACCGAGGGCGCCATGGACGCCGGCAACCTGCTCAAGCCGGCGCTGGCCCGCGGCGAACTGCGCTGCATCGGCGCCACCACGCTCGAGGAATACCGCCAGCACGTCGAGAAAGACAAGGCGCTCGAACGCCGCTTCCAGCCCATTTACGTCGGCGAACCCAGCGTCGAGGACACGATCGCCATCTTGCGCGGTCTCAAGCCGCGTTACGACGCCCACCACGGCGTGCGCATCCAGGACTCGGCGCTGGTTGCCGCGGCGACGCTCTCGCACCGCTACATCACCGACCGCCACCTGCCCGACAAGGCCATCGACCTGATCGACGAGGCGGCCAGCCGGCTGCGGATCGAGAACGACTCGCTGCCCGCCGAGCTCGACGAGCTCCGCCGCCGAATCATGCAGCTCGAGATCGAGCGGGAGGCGCTCAAGAAGGAAAAGGACGACGCCAGCCGCAAGCAGCTCGAAACCGTCGAGCGGCAACTGGCCGAGCTCAAGGAAAAAGACCAGCGGCTCACCGCCCGGTGGCAAAACGAGAAGGCCGCCATCGACGCGATCAAGGCCATCAAGGAGCAGCTCGACGCCAAGCAGATCGAGCTCGAGGACGCCCAGCGCACCGGCGACCTCGAACGCGCCGCGCGCATCCGCTACGGCGAGCTTCCCCAGCTCCAGGCCGACCTCGAGGACCGCGAACGCAAGCTCGCCGAGCTGCACGAGCAGGGCGGCGGCCTGCTGCGTGAAGAAGTCACCGCCGAAGAAATCGCCGAGGTCGTCAGCCGCTGGACCGGCATCCCCGTCGCGCGCATGCTCGAGGGCGAAAAAGAAAAGCTGATGAAAATGGAGGACCGCCTGCACGAGCGCGTCGTCGGCCAGGACGACGCCATCCGCGCCGTCTCCGACGCCGTCCGGCGCAACCGCGCCGGCCTGGGCGATCCCAACCGTCCGGTCGGTTCGTTCCTCTTCCTCGGCCCCACCGGCGTCGGCAAGACCGAGCTGTGCAAGGCGCTGGCCGAGTTCCTCTTCGATGACGAATCCGCCTTCGTTCGCATCGACATGAGCGAGTTCATGGAGCGCCACAGCGTCGCCCGCCTGATCGGCGCTCCGCCCGGCTACGTCGGCTACGAAGAAGGCGGCCGACTCACCGAGGCCGTGCATCGCCGCCCCTACAGCGTCATCCTGCTCGACGAGATCGAAAAGGCCCACCCGGACGTCTTCAACGTACTGCTCCAGGTGCTCGACGACGGGCGCCTCACCGACGGCCACGGCCGCACGGTCGATTTCCGGAACACGATCGTCGTCATGACCAGCAACATCGGCAGCGCCCATATCCAGGAGCTCGCCGAGCGCGGCGCGAACGAGCTCGAAGTCGAAACCGCCGTCAAGGAAGAGCTCAAGAAGTACTTCCGTCCCGAGTTCCTCAACCGCGTGGACGAGACGATCATCTTCCACCGGCTCAGCAAGGAGCACCTGCGCGAAAT